>NZ_VPEJ01000089.1:0-2111 GCF_013417245.1 Acinetobacter sp. YH16042 | reverse complement strand
TTATTGGCGTTTTTAGCCCTGTTTAGCTAGATTTCCCTGTTTTGAAGAAAAGTGCGCTTAAAGGCGATTTTAGGCGGTTTTAAGCCATGTGTGAAAATTTGATATTTTAAAAGTTGCCGATCGGCAACTTTTAGCGGTTTGGGGGATTTATCATTTTCCGACAGCAGGAGGGAATGCACGCTTCCGCGTTTCTCTCCGAGAAACAAAAAAACGGCCTCTGAAAAAGATAAAAATAAGCCCCAAAAGTTGGGGCGTTTTGAAATCTTTTTTAGGTGGTGTCTCTGGCACTTTTAAACAACTCATGGATGCCACAGGTCCATTATGGAAGAAGCAGGCTTTTAAAGGAAAATTAGCCGCAGGATTTACTGTTTCCTCATTACCTGCTGGGGATAAGCAATCGACCCTGATTTCGCTTTTCACCTTTTCGATGCAACACGGTATGGTATGGGTCGGCAACCCTATTTTACCTGAGCAACATCAAGGTGTTCCGTATACGCAAGCAGCCAATCGTCTCGGCTCATGGTCTGGTCTTATGGCACAAGCCGAACATGCCAGTGCGGCAGATGCTTTTGATATTGGCGATATTAAAACCGCTCAGTTATTTGGACAAAACTTTGCATTTCGCTTAAATGCATATCAAGGAACATGATCAAATGAAAGAGTCTAGTCTTTAATTTCCATATGTTTTTTAATCTCGGGCATTACTACATTAAAAACATTAGGTGTTATCAATAGTTTCTTTTCTATGTGAATGTCAGCATGGATTAGGAATATCTCTTATGAAGAAGATCCTGTCAGGATGATGGGTTTTCTTTATTTATCTTACAAATTCTGAAAATATCTATACGTTGCCATCATTCTTATCTTTTTTGCAGCATTTATCGCTGGAGAATGAATAACCCTCATATCCATTAAATACACATCCCCTTGTACGCCAGTTAATTCAATGATCTCTAATTTTTTATTCTGAAAATCAAAAGGCTGATTTAATATTTTCGTACTCAATAAATGATTCAGCTGACTTGAAGAAGATCGTTCAGTTAAATGATGTGAACCTTTCAAAACTAGAGTTCCACCACCATGAGGTTGAATATCATCAATGATTAAAAAAAATTGCAGTGACTCAAAAGCTGTTGAATGTGAATCGACATGCCATTTTAAATCATTCAGTGTCCATTTTTCCTGTTGAGGTAATGTCAGTAGAAGTTGCTGTTTCTGATCAGAGTAAAACTTTTTAGCAAAAATTTTGAATACAACTTCACCCAAAATATCTGAATATTTTTCTAAAGTTTTTGGCTGTTTAACTGTTCTGGACAACATGACAATCTGTTGAAAATGACTCAATTTTTTCAATTCTTTAGAGATTATTTTATTATTTTCATAAATTTTTAAACGTTTCAGTTCTTCAACCAAACTCTCTTTGATTAAATTTACTTCTTTTTTATCAATAAACTGAGATAGCTTAACAATTCCATCAACACTTAAGTCAGTTTTAATTTGTTTTAACTTTATTTGATCCAAATCGGCTCCATTATGATTCATTTTAAAAATTTCCAATCCCTAAGATTCAATCAGCTCTACTTAGGCAATAGCCTTAATAAACCAGCATTTTTTCCATCTTCCAACACCCAAATCGAGCCATTATATGCAGTAGAGGGGGAAACTCAAGGATTAGATTTTAGGAAATCGTAAAATTGAAGTTGCTGTTTTGGGTCTTTTAGCATGATGCAAAGCCGTTGCATAAAATCATTAGGTGATTCATTCTCTTGCTTCAAATGTTTGAATTTTTTATTTCTGGACATGCCGTAAGAAATTCGGTTGATCTGCATATTTGGAAAATCTATAAACTTAGGTTCATCGACCTGTTTGATTGGTGCTGATTGTATTTTCTTAGAACCAAAGCCGAGCTGTTCCAGTAGCGGATAAAACATCCTGAATTTTTTTGGCTCTAAAAGCATGTCTGCAAGGCGTTTCGTAAAGTCTTCGGATGACTCTCCGATCTCTGCATATTCGCTACCAACTTCGGGCAGTTCAGATAATTTGTGTGCAAACAAATGCCGTTGTGCATCGGTCATTTCGACAAAGAAATCAGGTGTGTTTGGATCTCGTTT
>NZ_VPEJ01000088.1:0-2169 GCF_013417245.1 Acinetobacter sp. YH16042 | reverse complement strand
AAGCCCAACATCCTGTTGGGCTTTTTTACGTATTTGATGCGTTGGTATAACTCCTGTCGTACCTGCATATTCCATTGCTACGGTTTCTTATTGTTATCTGGAGCATCCTGCTCTCTATGTGTTCATCATAGAAAATTGAGGGCGATTGGTATAGACGCAAAATACCTGAATGAATGTGAGCCAAGGCTTACAAAATTGATTAAAACTTATCCCGAAAGTTGTCCGCAGAAATTGGGGATGAATTTGATCTTAAAAGGCATATATCTTATAGGGAATTGCGGTTTTTGATCGTTTTTTAATCAATTTTATAGGCAAAAAATGACAAATATGCTCAAAAAGAAACCGACATGTTTCACAGTCGGTTTTTTTCTGTTTTTCAGGGTGGGTGAAAATTCTTAAGTTATTGATTTTAAATCATTATTTTGCTTGCATTTCGCATAAGCTCTATTATGTTAAATGGGAGGGAGCAAAATAAGTTAACATTTTGCTTCCGACCACATTAAGCTAGAGTTTTATTTAAATAAAGCTATTTAGTAATCATTAAAATCTAAATCTAACACCAGCTCCATATAACCAACCTTTCTCAGAGTTTGATTCTATTTGCCACGACGTTTCATCATTACCTTTTGAATACTCATAGGCAATGTCGATATACGGCATGATCTTTTTACTGATTTCATAGCGAGTTTCAAGCCCTGCGGTTGCACTGCTTAAACCAGTTTTTTTCGCATATTTAGAGTCATCACTAAAGATCGCATCCAACTCTAAATAAGTTTGAATAATCAACTTTTGGGTAATCAGAAAATCACGTTCCGTTTCTAGACTAAAGCCCGCATAACTGTCTTCTCCTGCATAGAGATAAGCATCAGTTTCAAAGAAATATGGTGCCATACCATGTAAGCCAATCACTGCATCAACATTTTCTTCGGTATCTTTGCGATGATCATCGAGTTCAACTTTTTCACTGCGATAACGTGCACCAATCTGTGCATCCCAAAAGTCTGAAATCATACGGCTATATAAAAGTTTGGCATCATAATGTGCATCATGCGATTCTTCTTTATCGGCATGAACTTTAATAAAAACCTTATTTTCATCTGTGCCAATACGGGTTTCAAACTCTGACTTTAAACCGCCTGTGCCATCTTCATTGACAAACCACTTATTATCCACCGTCGTAATCGCATAAATTTGCGCACCGTGTTCTGAGCGATGATCATAATGCGAACTCTGCTGAGTATTCGCATCTGGTACATGATGTAAATGATTAACCGTAGATGTTGCCTGATGTTGTGCATGATTCATCTCAGACATGGCTTGATGATTCATTGATGGCATATTTTTCCCATTATTCTGAGTAGTTGAATGATGCCCTTCGTGCGCCACACTTAAGGTCGTTAAACTCAATACCGCAACAGAAAAAATCGCTTTCAATACAAAATTAGTGATGTGCATGTTCAGCTCCTTTTTGCTCAGTTACTTCGTGAGTTTGAGTCGAATTTGTACCTTGAATTGGCATTGTAGATACTTGTTCATCGCTAACATTCGCCACGATTAACTTGTTCATCATCCCCGCACTCATGTGATACAACAAATGACAATGGATTGCCCATTCACCCAATTCATCCGCAGTTAATAAAGCCGTAACTGTTTTACCCGGTGGTACGATCAATGTGTGTTTATTTGGCATATCTACCGACTTTTGACCATTCTCCAGCTGCATAAACATACCGTGTAAATGCATCGGGTGCGCCATCATACTGTCATTAATAAATTTGATACGAATACGCTCGCCATATTTCACTTTTAACGGCTCAGCATCACTAAATTTTTTACCGTTAATGGTCCAAATATAACGTTCCATAGTACCGCCCAAACGCACGACCAATTCACTGCTGGCTTCACGAGTATCTTTTTGCGGCTCTAACGATTTTAAATCGCTATATTGCAAAGCTTTATTACCTGCAGGTGTAGAGGCATTTGCCCAACCATAAACCACTTGATCATTTTTTTGCGGTTTTACTGCGCTATGCTGTGAATGATCCGTGCCTTTCATATCGCCATGGTTCATTTTCGAATGATCCATTCCTGAATGATCACCACCACCATGTCCCATATCTTCCATAGTCAAAAGCGAGCGTGGACGTGGCTGAGGCATATGCATGCCGT
>NZ_VPEJ01000087.1:0-2180 GCF_013417245.1 Acinetobacter sp. YH16042 | reverse complement strand
AAAACCTTCAAAATTCTTGCTGAGCGATATCGCAATCGAGGCAAAAGACTAGCATTAAGATTCAATCTAATTGCTGGAATTTATAACTTGGAGCTGAGTGAAAAATGACTTATGAAAGAAATCTATTTAAGGGTCTTAAGAAAAAGTCTACAACAGCATAAATTACAGTTTTACCGTTATTTAGAAAGCCGCCTACCGACTGGATGCAAATTACAATATCATCCAAGTGGTTATTTTCTTTGGTTAAAACTACCGGAAAATGTTGAAAGTATGGCAGTCTATGAAGCCCTAATTCAACAGCAGATTGGCGTTGCTCCAGGCCGTTTATTTAATGTTGCGGAAGCCAAAACTCAATATATCCGTTTAAATTGTTCCTTTGCATGGAAGGATGAGATTCAACAGGCTTTAGATGCCCTCCTTAGTACAATCTCTGCACTTTCCTCAGATCAGACGAATATTTGACAATTTTTATTGTCATTATTATGCTCAAACAGATATTGTTCAAATACATATATTTGTTGTTAAGATAACAACGAATTCATTCAACATTTACCAAAATTCAAAAAACAAATAGGTTCGTTCATGGAAGATCAAAAACACAGTCAACGCATACATGCTTTTAGTTCGGATGTACTCACAGATCTAGATGCTGTGGGGATTGCACAGCTCATCAAATCTAAAGAAGCCTCTGTACAGGAAATTACACAAGCGGCCATTGCACGTGCGGAACAAGTCAATCCGCATCTAAATGCCATTGAACTGGACTGTTTTCAACGTGCTTTAGAGAAAAATCAATATGTTGAACATGGTCTATTTGCGGGCGTCCCTTTTTTCTTTAAAGATAATCTAGATTATCAAGGATTGCCCTCACGCCATGGTTCAAAGGCCATAGGTTTAAAACCAGCCGATCGTAATCCTCAAATTAGCCAACAAATCTTAGATCAAGGGTTTGTCGTATTAGGAAAATCCAAGCTCCCTGAATTTGGTCTAAATGCCAGCACCGAATATAAAGATGGATCAGCCACTCATAACCCGTGGCATTTAAGTTATTCCTGCGGTGCATCTTCAGGCGGTTCCGCAGCTCTCGTTGCAGCCGGTGTAGTGCCGATTGCCCATGCCAATGATGGCGGTGGTTCAATTCGTATCCCTGCTGCATGCTGTGGTTTGATTGGATTAAAGCCTAGCCGTGGCCGTACGTATGACAGTGAAGCAGCAGGCTCTCTTCCGATTAATATCATCAGTGAAGGTGTCCTAACCCGTAGCATACGAGATACTGCGCATTTCTATGCAGGAATGGAGTCAAGTTATTACAATAAAAAACTGCCACGAATAGGCATGATTCATGGCCCTTCTAAACGTCGACTACGCATCGGCTTAGTCCCGCAATCGATTACAGGGCAAATAGATAGCGAAACAACTGCAACGTTAATGCATAGCGCAGCACTCTTAGAAAAATTAGGCCATCATGTTGAAGAACTTCAGTTACCTTTTTCCTTAAGCTTTGTTGAAGATTTCAGTGAATATTGGGGGATGTTGTCCTTTTTACTGAGTACATTTGGCAAGAAAATTTTTGGTGCTGACTTTAATTCAAAAGAATTAGATCACTTAACCGTTGGTTTATCGATGTTATATAAAAAGAACTTTTATAAAACCCCGCTATTTCTGTATCGATTAAAGAAAATGCAGCAGCAATATCGTGAAATCTTTAAGCATTATGACGTTTTGCTATCGCCTGTACTTGCACATACCACACCTAAAATCGGCTATTTGTCACCTCAATTACCGTTTGACCAGTTATTTGAGCGTATTCAGAACTATGTGACTTTTACACCTATTCAAAATGTGGTGGGTGCGCCGGGTATGTCGATTCCTATGGGAGAAACGCAAAACGACGGACTACCGATCAGTATGCAAATATCAGCCGATGTCGGTGATGAAAAAACCTTGATCGAACTGGCATATGAAATTGAAGAAGCTCAGCCATGGCGACGTATTCAGGATATGCCTCGAACTGCTTAACAGCCCATGCAAGGATAAAAAAGGGAGCTGATTGGCCACTGCTGTCCCACAAAAATCACAAGAGGAACCTCAATTGAGGTTCCTCTTGTTTTATCACCCTCTTGTCTGGTGAGAATAGCGATTTCAAATACTTCCTTTCGAATAAGTTCACTTGGATAATT
>NZ_VPEJ01000086.1:0-2222 GCF_013417245.1 Acinetobacter sp. YH16042 | reverse complement strand
CCGACCGTAAAACGGACACGCAGAAGCGGGCAAAGCTCGATCTAGGATGCTTATTTGATGATTTAAAACACGGATTAACGAAGACTTATCATTTTGAGTCTTGATCTAAACACTGTTTATTGTGAAAATAGAGTTCAGGTACAAGCCTTTGGTGAAATCATAACGGTCGCCAAACCTTATGATCTTCGTTATTCGATGGGTTAACATCAAATAACTGCGTACCGTAGAATTTACTGGAAAACCCCTCTAAGTTGCAAGGCTTAGGGGGGATTTTCTTTATAATTTACAATTACAAATTTACTTATCCTTATTTAAAGCAAATTTTCGCTTCTTAATCACAGTAATTGACTTTTCTTGTGAAGCTATATTTTGCTGAATAGCTACCTGCTTCATTTTTACTGGTAAAGTAATCTTTTCATCAGATTTGGGGCTAGATTCTTTAGGCTTTGAATCTGTTGGCTTTTGCAAAGTTGCTTCTTTATTTTTAATTTTTATATAAATTTTATGTACGACCGTATTGTGTTCTTTGATCTCCTTATTTTTACTCTTTATTTTTTTATATTGTTCTTTAAAGGGCGTTATAAAATTCTTAACCGTTGATAGCAGTACAGCTTCATCAGAGTGTATATCTGCTAATGTCTTTGGTGTTTCACTTTGTACAAAATCAATAAAATGTAAGGGAAATTTTTCAATAATCTCTGGAGTAGCAAAACTAACAAAATGATATCCGTGATAAGAAATTACAGCGTAATTTGTATCCTGTTTAATCGGATGTTTGATATATCCCTTTACTGTCGCTTCTCCTTGATCCAATAGCTTTTTTAGATAGAAATCCTTGATATGATTCTCTAAAACTCTACTTTTTCTATAAAAATTAATCTTATTGTTAATCTCTTCTCGCTCTTCTATTTCATCAACAATATCTAACTTATGACTAAATTCAACAAATTGAGCATGATGATATTCAGCAAGTTTAGAAGTCCAAATTAAGATTTGTCCAAGATTATCAGGCTTAATAATCTCAATATCGTTGAAATCAAGTTTTTTTATTAGTGCAAGTTCTTCATGCTTGAACTCTTTTCTTTCCAAACTTGAATGTTTCAACATAACAACTTCCTTAACCACGGCGTATCCTTCAAAAACTATAAAGTAAAAGCTCATTTGGTATGAATACCAAATGAGCTTTCTAATTAATCAATCAAACATTAAGACAAAAAAGGGAGGTCATACCTAATCAAGCACGTTTCAATGCCATAATATGGCGAACCATATCGTTAATATGTTGTTTTGTTTCATTATCTTGTGAACTTAACCATGTCACTACATCAGCATCAAAAGCCTTTGCTTGAGCTATGGCATGGCGTTCCTGTAATTTCTTCACAAAGCTAGGTTTAACCAATGGCGCATTAGTAGGGTCAAAATTTTTATAGCGTTCTAGTTCATTTTGCATTGCTGTACCTCCGCTTTTGGTGATGTGATGGTTCAAATGCAGTGATTATTCTCGCAACATCTCCACGTTCAACCCAAACCACTGTTAATAGTCTACCACGATTGCTTAAACCGACTGATATTAGTCGTTGTTCATCATAGTGTCCTACATCATCAAAAGAGATCAATGCAGGATCAAGGAAAATACTACAGACCTCCTCGAACGTAATTTCTCGCCCTCGATAGACTAAATCCATTTTTTGGTCATGCCATTCAAATAACAAGCCGTAATATTCAATTAATGGCATGATTACCTCTTTTCCTCTCGTGAAATAAAAAATATGCCTATTATTTTGGGTCTATGACACAAAAATCGCCATTTTTTCCATATCCGCACTGCTTTTTCATCACACGAACACACGGTTTAGATTTCTCTCCAACAGTACAGCTTCCAATATCAAACTGGATACCTTGCTGTCTTAAGCTCTCGATCTGAGGGATATTTTCTAAAGGTTTGATATAAACACTGAATAACCAAATGATGCCAAGCATCAGAATGGCGAAAATGCCTAAAATGATGGTGATGATTTTCCATGAAAATTGATCACTGGTTGATTCAATCGAGTTTTTTAAATGTCCAAGTGCTTTGGCGGTCTTGATAAGCTCTGCTGTACCCTCCTGTAAGCCCGTATTTAGCGATTTTGATACGGTACTATGGGTTTGCCCTGCTATGACCTTTTGAATGCGTTCTTCGGTGATTTGAAGCTCTTTAACAGCCTGATTGACTAGGTTCT
>NZ_VPEJ01000085.1:0-2252 GCF_013417245.1 Acinetobacter sp. YH16042 | reverse complement strand
CTGATTACAAGCTCCCTTTCGATTTTAAACGGTAGGTACAGAGCATCCCGAATGGGTGCGAACTTTGGAGCTTTTGCTTTTCAAAAAGTATGAGCGAAGCGAATACATTATCAATGCTTTTGCTTTTAGATTTCACAAACAGGATTAACCAAAAACTGCCCCACGAAGCGAGGAACGAGCTTCAATAGAGTACGAGCTTTAGCGAGTACATAGGGCAGTTTTAATAGTTTTTCCCTTTTTAATAGTTTTAATAGTTTTAATAGTTTTAGACAGCATGAAAGCCTTATATAGCAATACTCTTCAGCCTCATACAACGACAGATTTACCCTTATACAACGACAGATTTACCCTTATACAACGACAGATTTACCCTTATACAACGACAGATTTACCCTATATAACGACAATAAAAAATAATGTTGTTGTTTTAATTAACGCTTTTATAATATAGTGTCGTTTTATTGCAGAAAAATAATCCTTAAACCAAATGAAAAATGATCTAGTTATAAAAAGTAATACTCTTGTTGAAGCTTGCTTTAATCTCAGTTTGACTGAATATCGAATACTACATGTAGCCTTCACTGAATTAGCTGAATATGAAAGTGATAAAGGCTTATTCCACACACGAGAATTTAGAGTATATGCAAAAGATTACTCCAAGCTATTTAATACTGATGAATCCGATGCTTATAAGGTATTAAGGGATGCAAGTGAGCGATTATTTAACCGTTACTTCACGTATGATCGGGTCTATCAAAAACCTGATTTTATAGAATGTGTTAAATCGAGATGGGTACAAAAAATTAGTTATGCAGATACGCAGGGATATATTAAATTTCAGTTAGCCGATGATGTTTTTAGCATGATTGGACAACTGAAAGATTGTTTCACACGATATAGATTATCTAAAACAGCCCAATTAACGAGCGTTTATGCTATTCGCCTTTATGAAATGATGATTCAATGGCAAAGCACGAAAGTTGTTCCAGTAATAGAATTAAATACGTTAAGAGAACGCCTTGCTATTGAGGAGCATGAATATCCTAGAGTCTATGATTTTAAGAATCGTGTCTTAGACCCTGCTATTAAACAAATTAATAAATATACAGATATCACAGTAAGTTACGAACAACACAAGCAAGGACGTATCATTTCTGGGTTTTCATTTAAGTTTAAGCAAAAAAAAGACGATAAACCTAAAATTAATACTAAGCGTGACCCTAACACCCCTGACTTTTTTATAAAAATGACCGATGCACAACGCCATTTATTTGCCAATAAAATGTCAGAAATGCCTGAAATGAGTAAATATTCAAAAGGTACAGAAAGCTACCAACAATTTGCTATTCGTATCGCTGACATGCTTTTAGAGCCTGAAAAATTTAGAGAACTTTACCCATTTTTAGAGAAAGCAGGATTTAAATCATGATGCAACTGGAGAACCTAACAGCCAATTTTCAAGGCGTTCAAATTGAGTATACCGACATCGTTAATTATGAAATTGCGAGGGAGAATATCTGCGGTTATATCTTTCTATTATCCCGAATATCCCAGAATGCAGAACCCACTGAAAAAATGCAGATGGAAAGCAAAATAGAGGACTTAATTTACTATCGGGATAATTTGCAGATCAAGGATAAAGTAAATATCCAAAAAGTCTTAAATGAGCTAATTCCAGAGTATAAAGCCGAACAAGAAAAGCAAAGAGCTAAGAAAAATTAGGCTTTCTTCTTAACTTTACTTTTTTGCTTAGGCTTAACAGTAAATTGCTCTCCCAAAGCCTTGCCTTGTTTAAAAGTGACAATTTCCTTAGCTTCAATTTTAAGTTTTTCGCCAGTTTTAGGATTGTGTCCCATTCTTTCGGCACGCTGTTTTACTTCAAAAGTCCCAAAATCAACTAATCGGACATTTTTATCTTCAACCAGGGCTTCTGTAATGACTTCAAGAACAGAATTAAGAACAACTCTTGCTTCATCTTGATTAATATTTAATTTAGGTGCTAATTTGGCAATTAAATCGGCTTTATTCATAATTAATTGTCCTCAATATTTGGTAAGTCAAAAAGCTGTCGATCTCTATTTTCTGTTAAATATTCGTTGAGTTCAGCGAGTATTTTTTCTTTATTGGCTTCATTTGCCTGCATTTTCTTAATCAAGTAAGAACCGAGCAAAATTTTACGCCTAGTATCATCCTTGCGCTCCTGTTCTTTCTTTTTGGTACGTTCTCTTGCTTCAATAGCCTGTTTCTGTGCT
>NZ_VPEJ01000084.1:0-2293 GCF_013417245.1 Acinetobacter sp. YH16042 | reverse complement strand
CTAACCTAATCCCCGTAACACCAACCTCTAAAAATAAGTTTCCTACACTGATTTTTATATATTTTTTAAATTTTAAGCCTAGACCAGAGTCTAGGTTTTTTCATTTCGTATAACAGCCATTATCTTAAATGGGAGGGGGAGATTAAGCTAAAATTAGGGTTTTAATTTAGAGAAAGTAATGTCTCAGATAAAAATTTATGCTTTAGATGAAACTATAGAATTACATCGTGATAATTTAAGTAAAGCTATCCATCAGGCTTTAGTTAAAGAATTAAAATATCCTGAAGAAAAAAGGTTTCAACGTTTTATTCCACTAGAATCCAAAAATTTTATATATCCAGCAGACCGCAGTACATCTTATATAATTATTGAAATTTCCATGTTCGATGGACGAACAAAAGAGACTAAAAAAGCATTTATTAAGACTCTATTCGAAAATATAAACAATCTATGCGGTATTGATTCAAATGATGTTGAGATAACTATATTTGAAACTCCTAAAGAAAACTGGGGCATTAGAGGGGAAAATGCGGATGAACTACAGTTAAATTATAAGGTAAGTGTTTAAATTTCCTGAAATTAACATAATACACGTTATACGAAGTTGAAAAATTGAGACTATAGCCTTAATTTTTATGTGTTTTTAAAATTTAAAGCCTAGACTTCGGTCTAGGTTTTTTTCATTTCTTATAACAGCCATTATGTTAAATGGGGCGGATTATTCTCATTAATGATCCCAAAAGCTTTTCTCCATGCCTGAGGGCTGGTGCCATATTTTTCACGGAAATTCTTTCTAAATGACACGGTATTA
Organism: Acinetobacter sp. YH16042; assembly: GCF_013417245.1. Taxonomy (NCBI): domain Bacteria; kingdom Pseudomonadati; phylum Pseudomonadota; class Gammaproteobacteria; order Moraxellales; family Moraxellaceae; genus Acinetobacter; species Acinetobacter sp. YH16042. The sequence goes on along the minus strand of NZ_VPEJ01000084.1, from coordinate 1,482 downwards.
TTAAAACCTGAAAGCTCGGTTATCTTTTCGATAGACAAGTTTGTCGTTTCTAAGAGTTCACAACTTAATCTGATTCTTTCAGTATTCAGCCAATCGACTAAGGTCATACCTGTCGCTTTCTTAAAATGCCGTGTGAACGTCCTACGTGTCATATGTGTCCGTTCAGCTAAGCTTTCAATATTATGTTGTAAAGCTAAATTCTTTCTTAAAAAATCAAGTAATAGGTTAATTTGTGCATCTTGGCTCGACTCTGCTACTGGCTGTTCAATAAACTGAGCTTGCCCACCTTCACGGTGAGGCGGAATTACCATTACTCTAGAAACTTTATTTGCAATTTGTGCACTATAGATTTCACGTACCAAGTACAAGCAGCAGTCTAACGCTGCGCCTGTTCCTGCAGAGGTTACGATCCTTTGGTCTTCTACATACAGGGCATCATGATCAAGCTGAACCTGTGGAAATCGCTCACTAAAATCTTGTTCAGCCATCCAGTGCGTAGCTGCTTTTTTATGGTCAAGTAAACCAGCATATGCCAGTGCATAAGTTCCATAGCATAACCCTACAATTCTAATTCCAGTCTGATATGCACAATTTAGGGCATCGATAAGTACTTGTTCAGGCTCGTGATTAAAATCATCCCACCCAGGAATAATAATAAGATCCGACTCTTTAATGAGCTCGACCCCACCATCAGGGATAATCATCATAGACTGTTCTGTTGTTACGGGCTGGCCATCTATAGAAAAAATTTTCAGATCAAATAAGCGTTTATCTTCAATCTTGATATTGAAAATGATATGGGGGATAGAGAAGTGAAATGGATTTATATTGGGATATACGAACAATCCAATCACTGGTATAGCCATTCAATCTACCTCTCTAAAATAATAAATATAGCATGTTGTCCCAATAGTTTCGATGATTGTCCTTAAGGACAATTTTATTATTTGATTTTTCCTATCATGATTCGAGTATGACTAAATGATTGGATCTGGAATATGAATAAAATTTTAAGTAGCTCTGTTATTGCACTCTCTCTGGCAATGGCTTCAGTCCATTTATATGCGAATGATAAGGTGGTTCAGCGAGATACTTCTAAAGTTACGCATATACAAGAAATTCGCAATGCAACGATTAAAGTAACCTATGCTGATACAACCTTTTTAATTGACCCAATGTTTGCTAAAAAAGGGTTCTATGAAGGTTTCCCCGATACTCATCGTAGCTATTTACGGAACCCATTAGTCGATTTGCCTATCAAGCCCGAAACGATTTTAGAAGGTGTAGATGCGGTAATCGTGACCCATACCCATTTAGATCATTGGGATGATGCAGCACAAGCGGCTATTCCGAAAAACATGCCCTTGTTTGTACAGAATAAAGAAGACCAAAAAGTCATTCAGTCACAAGGCTTCAAAGATGTCCGTGTATTAACGCAAGCCACCTTTGAAGGGATTAAGCTCACTAAAACTGGTGGCCAAC
>NZ_VPEJ01000083.1:0-2298 GCF_013417245.1 Acinetobacter sp. YH16042 | reverse complement strand
AATCGACAATTATTGCCTTCTATACCCACAGTGAAAAATTTACCAATCAACTGTTTGCATTCTTTAAAGGTCGTAACAAAGCTATCCCAATGGTCACTTGATATACATGTATAGCTTACACCTAACTGCTTCAATTTTAATTTAAGTCGTTTTGCAGTGGCTAAATCTCGGTTACCCCATACATAAGCAACAATTTCACCTGTTTCTCGATGATAGGCATAAATTAGCCATTGTTTATTTTGCTTATGACCAACAAAAGTCCAAAACTCATCTACTTCAAGGGTTTCATAATGACTTTGCTGTGCTCGAAGTTGATATTTTGATTGGCTAAGTGTCCGTAGAACTTTACCGATACTTACTCTTTCAATTTCTGCTATATCCCTGACACCACTGCCTCGCACCATGAGGTGTAATATTTTGGTTTTGATACCTGAGTGACAGCCTTGATAACTGAGAGCATGATCACCAATAAATTGACGTCTGCATATTTTACATTGGTAATTTTGCTTACCATCTACTTTTGTGCCATTTTTCTTTATACTGTCACTTAGGCAGGCTGGACACTTGATTTCTAGAGTTATTCGCATTTCTCTATTTTATCAAAATCCAACCTGCTTTTTTTCAGCATACTTTTTGAAACACCACCAAAAAATAAACTTATATGGCACTTGCGTAATTCACGACAAAATGTGTCAAGTTTTGAAGAAGAGATGCAGTACTCAAGAATAGCAAGGAACTACACGGAGATGAAAAGCAGGAGGAAAATATTAAAAATGGGTGGTTTTAATAAAAAAAAGAGATGAATAACGCTTGTTACTCATCTCTCAGATAATGGGGGTGTTGAAATAGTGTTAGAAGGACTGCTCCAGACTTTCCAGTTCCATCATTAGTTCCAGCATCTGTTCTTCGGCTGTTTCCAGTTTGGCTTTCAGCTCAGTTTGCTCATTCATCAGTTTGAGCAAATCATTTTTACGTGAGGCATCATATAAAGCACTATCTCCGAGCAAGCTTTGAATTTCAGCCAGTCGCGGCGTAACCTTTGAAATCTGTGTTTCACATTTTTCGATATTTTTACGAATCGGGCGGCTCAGTTCCCGCTGGCGTGCCGCTTCCTTACGCTGTGCTTCTTTGTCCAGTCTGGAAATGGTTGCTTTGACTTCGACCTGAGATTTCACCGGCTCGGCTGGCTTCTGCCCGTTTTTGATCATCTCAATGCGGGCCTGACGTAACCAGTCGGCATAAGCGGTCAGATCACCGTCAAATTCACGGCATTGACCATTATGTACCAGCAGCAATTCATCACAGACACTGGCAATCAGCTGGCGCTCATGCGATACCAGCACCACAGCACCTTCAAAATCCTGCAAGGCCATGGTCAATGCATGACGCATATCCAGATCTAAATGGTTGGTCGGCTCATCCAGAATCAACACGTTTGGACGCTGCCAGACAATCAATGCCAGAGCCAGACGGGCACGTTCACCGCCTGAGAAACTTTCACTTGGCGTATCCATGCGTTCGCCGCTAAAACCAAAACTGCCCAGGAAAGAACGCAGGCTGGCTTCACTGATTTTTTTATCGGCAATACGGGCCAGCTGTAACATCGGGCTGGCATTGCCATCCAGTGCATCCATTTGGTGTTGGGCAAAGTAGCCAATATTGAGCAGTTCTGAATCTTTACGCAGACCCTGAAGCAATTTTAAATCACCGACCAGCGATTTAATCAGGGTGGATTTACCGGCACCATTCATCCCGAGCAAACCAATCCGGCTGCTTGGCGTGATCTGTAAATTGACATTGGTGACAATCAGCTTGTCACCATAACCAATATCGGCATGTTCCAGTTGCAATAAAGGCGAACTCATTTTGGTCGGTTCACGGAAACTGAAGGTAAATGGTGTATCAACATGGGCAGCAGACAGTTCCTGCATACGCTCCAGCTGTTTGATCCGGCTCTGTGCCTGCTTGGCTTTGGTGGCTTTCGCCTTAAAACGGTCAATATATTGTTGCGGCTGTGCTCGGGTTTCCAGCTGCTTTTCATAAGCCTGTTGCTGCTGCGCCAGACGTTCACTGCGGGTGCGCTCGAAGGTCGAGTAGTTACCGGTATATAAAATCAGTTCCTGATTTTCAATATGTAAAATATGATCGGTAATCGCATCGAGGAAATCCCGGTCATGCGAAATCAGCACCAGCGTACCTTCATAGGCTTTCAGCCAGTCTTCGAGCCAGAGAATGGCATCCAGGTCTAAATGGTTGGTCGGTTCATCAAGAAGGAGTAAATCGGAACGGCTCTTTTTT
>NZ_VPEJ01000082.1:0-2387 GCF_013417245.1 Acinetobacter sp. YH16042 | reverse complement strand
AGGGTCTGTGTTAATTTCGATTGAGTATCCTGAATATCTTTGAGCATCGGCTGAATTTGCTGATTGATCTTGTCTTGGACTAACTGATCTATATTTGATTCCCTCAAGGCACTGGTTAAGGTTTTTTCCAAATAAGCCTGCGTTTGTTTTGAGAATCCTTTGATAGATTCGTTCAAAAAGTCCACTGGTGGCTCTTCTTTCATCTGTTGAAGTAGTGCTGCGCTGCGCTTCTCCAATTGCTCGATATATATCTTCTGTCCGTCGATGCAGTTCTGTTGCAGCTTGTTTTGCTCCTTCAAAAGACTGACTTGCTGACTGATTAGCTGAGTTAATTCGCTCATTTACTTCACCCATGAAATTATGATCAGGATTAGCAGTAATGCTGTACATGATACTGACAAAATTAGACTGATTTTCTGCTGTTGTTGCTGTGTCTGCTGTTGAGCTAAGCTCTGAATATTCAAGTTTTCGGCTTGCTTCACTAAAGTTTGGACTTGATTCAATAACTCTGCTGATTTCTGTGTGAGCTTGTAAACTGACTCCGTTTGGTCTTGGGTTTTGCTGATCAAAACTTGACTGTGCTGTAGTATCTCGTTGTCTATGATCTGTAAGCGTTTCAGCGTATCTGTCTGCAAAGAATCTAGCTCTTGATTCAGTTGCTCGTTGAAGTTTGTTATAGAGTTCATTAACTCGTTTTGCATCGACTTCATTTGCTCTTGATGCGCTTTGATCTGCTTCTGCTCTAGCTCGATTTTCTGCGTAAGCAGTGACATTGAATCCATCTTTATAAAACTCCCCTGCGAGCTTCACGGCTGTCTTATCACCGTGCAATTTGACTGAAATAGTGTCTTTAGCGTTTCGTGTGATGATTCCATATTCAGCAAGCGTTTGGACAACATCGTTACGGTCTTGAATCACGCCTGCGTTAATGCGTTGGGCAACGATTTTATTTAAAAGCTCTTTTTTTTCAGGCTTGGTTTTACCTGCAAAATTAATTTCAATGGCCGCCAATCTTTGTGAATGCGTGTGGTGCGGTAGCTGTACATCAGCTTTTAAAATGGCGAGGTCGTCAGGCTTGGACCAGGTGTATTTTTCGTTTAAATAATCTCTGAGTTTATCGAAGTATTTTTCGTGTCCGGGCGGAGCAATATTTAATGACTTACCTGTTCCAAGATCGACACGCGGCACCAAAACATGCACATGCTTTGAACCATCCTGAGCTACGTGTAGCACGGCATTCATGTGATAGCGTGTCGGGTCTAAATCAGCAAAAGCATGTTTTTCAAATTGATCTAATGTTTCTTGAATCTGTGCATCACTCGGATTGTCTTGTTTTGACCAAGCGATTACTGCTGACGAATAGCGGTAATCAAAATCTAGGCTTTCAGTAATGGCAACAAATGTTTGTGCATCACCTCTGAGCGTCTGAATATCAGGACGCAAATCGCCTTTTGCATCTTTTTCAGCAAGTAAATAGCCAACCGCTTTGCGTGGACAGCCTTTCCCATGTTTCGTAAATTTAATGTGCATCGGTTTCGACCTCCACTAACTCAACGGCTTTGACTGCTCGGACTCTCGCATTCTCGATAGCGGTATCGGACATTGTTGTTTTTTTAATTTCACCAATCACGCTATGTATATCTTCTTGGATTGCTTGAAGCACTTGCAGACACTCGATAAAGCTAAATTCTTGAGTGAGATCCAACTCTTGTTGTTTGTCATTTTTAATTAGGTTCAAGGCTCTAGCACACTGATTCAGATTTGTACCGACTCGACCAAGTTCGAATAATACGGCTGGGTCTACTTTTGGTGGTGGTCGATGATGCTTTTTTTGTTTGAGTGGAAATGTGGGTTTCACATAGTTTTCAATTTCAACTAAATGAAATTCTGCACTAATCGCATTTTTAATTAGTCGATTGTTGAAGTCACTAAACTGTAAGTTTCTTTTCTCAAGAAAATCATCAAGCTGATTTTTTTCATCAACTGTCAGACGTAGACGTTTAACTTCTGATTTCGGATTGATCTTTTTAAATTTTGTTAAGTCTTCATCATCCATTTTTACCACTCCCCTGCTTATGGTTTTGGATGGGGGTTTGGGGGCGAAGCCCTCAACAAGACTTCTGTGCTACAACTTTTCGGAACTGCGTAGCAGGGCTGAAAATTGTAGCTACAGAGTAGGCTTGCTTAATTACAATAGCATCTTGAATTTGTAATAACAATGTTCGGTACGAATGTTGTTATACAAGTTCAAAGGCTATCTGTAATTGCGGTATTTGATGTTGAGGTATTTGATGTTGAGGTGTTTGGTGTTTGAGGTGTTTGGTGTTTGAGGTGTTTGGTGTTTGAGGTGTTTGGTGTTTGAGGTGTTTGGTGTTTGAGGTGTTTGG
>NZ_VPEJ01000081.1:0-2421 GCF_013417245.1 Acinetobacter sp. YH16042 | reverse complement strand
CTCAGGATAATCGAAATATCCAGACTCAACTTGCCCGGATTCACAACTATGGGGAGTGGAGTTTAGGCGTACAGGAATTTAAAACCGATAACAGCTCTTCTCGAATAGCCAACGGTACATTAAGTGGAAGCCTGTTAATGATGAATCGAAGTATAGTCCCCATGCCTAGATCTTTTGATTCATTTGCTTTGATTTCAACCTCTAATATCCCTGAAGTACCAGTGAAATTAGAAAATAGATCAGTAGGAAAGACCAATAGAAACGGAGAACTGGTCGTCACCTCACTGAATCCTTACCAAAATAACAAGATCACAATCGATGCATTAGAATTACCTGCTGACTATTATATTGAAACAACAGTAAAGAATGCTGTACCAAGGTTTGGTAGTGGAGTCTTCATAGATTTTCCTGTTTACCAGATTCAGGCGATTCAAGCAGTTATTAAACAAAAAGATGGAAGCGTAATTGAAGCCGGGTCGAATGTGTGGGCAAGTCCAGACTTAAAGTCCTCGATACCAGAGCCTCTTACTGTGGTTGCACATGATGGTATGATCTATATGGAAAACCCTAAAGTAACTAAATTCTTTGTAGAGCAAAAAGACAAAATGTGTAGCTTTGAGATAAATGGTTTAGATACCCAGAAAGGTTTAATTGATTTAGGCGACTTGCTATGCGAATAATGAGCAAAAAAAAATCTCCTTTTTTATCAAGCAAAAATTTAACTTTAATGTCAGGTCTATTTTTAGGTTTGATGATTACAGGTGAAAGTCAGGCTGCTAAATGCAGTATTTCTTCTACCTCGCTTGATTTTGGTGAGGTGAGTCCTGCATTAAGTACGACTTCTACCAATGTTATGCTTCGTTGTGATCCACGTTCCATAATGAAAACAAATATACGTGTGTGTTTGACCGCTACAAGCTGGCTTTATAATGATATTACTCGCTCTATCTATACCAGCCTTTTAGGTATACCTAACCTGTTTCAATCTTTAAAATATAACCTTTTTTATGACCCTGGTTTTACTCATTTAATCCAAGCACGCGACCAATTAACTTCTACTGGCTGTAGAGATTATACGATTACAGGCGGTAAGCAGCTGACTGAAATGATCCCAGTTTATGGTCTTTTTTATCCAGGACAGACAGGGGCTGCTGGTAATTACAGATCCTCTACTTTATCGCTTGAAATCCTTTATGATTTTGAAAGAAATGAGAACTATCCTAACGGCTATAACGCTAGTAATTTAAGATATTCGGATACGGCCAATATGAGTGTTTTTGCAGAATATGAGAATGTTTGTGCATTACTCTCAACAACAGATTTGGATTTTGGTCAAATTGATAATTTGAACAGAGACTTATATACAAGTGGTCAAATTTCTCTGCAATGCCCTTCACGCACTACTTGGCGAGTAGGATTAAATAATGGCAAATATGCTCTGAATAGTCAGAGAAGAATGTTTAATGGCAAGGATTATATAAATTATGATTTATACTTAAACAGTAACTTAACTCAAAAATGGGATAGTTCTAATAACAGGTCGCAAGGTGTAGGAACAAATGGGCAGCAACCAATCTCTGTTTACGGACATGTCCCCCAACAGCCTCTCAAAAGTGCAGGAAACTATAGTGATACTGTGACGGTCACTTTAACGTATTAATATGTAATCGTAGCAACCACAATATCATTATATACACCCGCAGGAACATTCGTGGCGCCTTCATTAATTTTTGCCCAGATTTTGAAGTTCTGATCCGTACCAGTTCCCGTACTTGCAAAATTTTCTTGAGAAGAGCTTCCCCAAACAGTTTTAAATCCAGCATCCTGATAGAGCTGATACGGAACCTGGATAGAATTGTCTTGTGTATTCTTTAAAGTCTTATCGCTGTTTAAAGCAATCGAGTATGGAGTATTTTGACTACAACTAACATTCAAACTTCCTGAGCTAGTTACGTGATTTGTTGATCGTTGAATAGATCCAAAATCAATAGATTGAGTCTGAGTACTCTGGATCTCACAATGTTCTGTTACGGTAAGTTGGACAACAAATTCAGATGAATTTTCATTTTTTTGGGTATAAGCAATTGTAGAAAATAAGATAATGAAACTTAAAAAGTACTTCATTTTTCTCATAACCTTTCCTTCAATATCTTACTTTCTTTACTTGCAATAATATAAGGTATAAGAACTCCATATAAAACATCTAAATCATAACTTTCAAATTTAAAATATCAGAGTTATTTCCATATTTACCCTAAAAATTTCTTATATAAAGTAACCCTACTGCGGAAGGGTATAAGTATCCTCTTCAGGGCATTATAAGTTTTTTTTAAATAACTTTAGCAACTCGATAGACAGTTGCAACTCCACAATTCACTGCTTTGGCAATTTCTTCCTTAGTCATATTGCCAGCTACTAGCA
>NZ_VPEJ01000080.1:0-2491 GCF_013417245.1 Acinetobacter sp. YH16042 | reverse complement strand
AATACTATAACGATTTTATTGGAGGTTTTTTGATTCTATTTAACATAATGGTGGTTATACGCAATACACTTGTATATTAATATAAATATCAGATACTTATTCAAACCATAAAAATCTAAAAACCATAAAAAAGCCGACTTTGAAACAAGTCGGCTTTTTTATGAGCAGTTTTGATATTTTTTGCCAATAATTTTGACTAAAAATTACACCAATCAGGTTGAGTGATACAATTTTGTGATACATTATTGTATATACAAATTTGAATGTTTTTTATGGAACAGTATTTTGAATGGGATGAGGCTAAGAATCGAAAGAATCAGAAAAAGCATGATATCTCTTTCGAAACGGCAAGCCTTGTTTTTGATGATCCACTGAGGATCTCAATTCAGGACAGACATACCGATGGTGAAGAACGTTGGCAGACCATTGGGAAAGTAAAAGGCGTACTAATGCTCTTAGTAGCTCACACCATTTTTGATGAAGATGACTGTGAAATCATACGAATCATTAGTGCAAGACAAGTCACTAAGGCGGAGCGAGATAAATATGAGCATGGTTAGATACTCACGCAAAGAACTGAATGAAAAATTCAGCGACAAGCAAGATGCTGAAATTGAACGCTTGCTTGCTAAAGGGACGGTTCCTGATGATCAGCTAGATCTATCAGATATTCCTGAAATTACCGACTGGAGCAATGCTGTACGCCATAATCAATTCTATCGCCCAGTGAAGCAACAGACTTCCATTCGTTTAGATGCTGATGTACTTGCATGGTTTAAAGCTCAAGGTAAAGGCTATCAAACACGAATGAATGAAATTCTGCGAGAAGCAATGTTAGAAGATTTAAAAAAACATCAATAAAAATGGGAGCTTAGGCTCCCATTTTTGATATCGTATAAGGTGTATTATGTTAATTTTAGAAAAATTTAATATTTCTTATTGCTGAGAAATTCCTAATTCTTCGTGATAATTAATCAGAGTAGTTTCTATATATTCAGCTGATCTTAGGATGTTTTGATCCTTTTTTTTAACCGCATTAATATATTTTTCTACATAACCAATAAACATTTTTGTTATATGTGCTTCCTTACCAGCTAACTTTTTACCAGCTTCCTTTGTCCTAAGCACAAATACTTCATCTGAAATATATGATTCATCTTTGATTAGTAGTGCTTTCGAATAATCTAGCCCCATTCCTTTAATATGTTTAACTTTTCTATTTACCTCAAGAATTAATGAAGCATTGTGAGTAACATGAGATCTAACAGGAATTGCAAAAGTAAGATCATTTATAGTTATTTTTACTACTCCATGTCCTCGTCCTTTGGTTGTATCCCATTTACTATCCAGAGCATAGTAATCCAATGCATGTTGGACTATCGGATTTCCAGTGTAGAAAGAGGTATTTAACTTCTTTAATTGCATATATATTTCCATTTAAATGCAAAAAACCTCGACATTTGTCGAGGCTTTTCTAGATAGCAACAAGGAATTTGAGAGTTTAACGTGAGGATCTTCCTACCCCACATGATATACAAGGAATTTGAGAGTTTAACGTGAGGATCTTCCTACCCCACAAGCTATCTATCTACTAATATATATGAATACACATATTAGTCAATAAAAAACGTACTAAAGGCTAGGTTCAAATTCTTCTTAAACATAATTTAATATTTATATATCATCTACTTACAAGCAATGTATGCATTCTTTTCAAAATCATCAATATGTTAAGAAGTAAGTTTATAAGAATGAAAACTATCAATGGTTTCAACATATAACCATGAAATATAGTTATATATTTGATTGATGTATAAATTAGGCATAAAGAAACAAGGACAATAGAACATAAAATGGAATAGCTAATATTGTAATAAAGCTCTTCTAATACCGACTTCTTAATATCAAAGAGTGGATCAATCGCTTTTTCTTTCTCTTCAGCTAACTCTCTTCTTTCTTCCAGTTTTTGTTCTTGGTCAAAAACTAGAACTAGAACTGATAAAAGTAAAGCTGAGAATATTGAACCTAAATTAACCAGTAAAGAAATTATTTCCTTCCCATTCAATGGTATGAAAATAATACTAACTGATAAAATTATTGGAAGCACAATGAATACAAGAAATTCTAAAATTCCTATTTTATTGTTACGAGTTTGACGCAATGTTCGAAAGTGACCTACCACTATGTCACAGATATTAATGCGATTACTCATAGTCTATATCCTTAAGGCTTATATAAACTTCTAGTGAACTCTTGATCAATTTCTTCAAACCATTTTTCCAAAGCTTCAGGAGTTGGTAAACCTCCCTGTACTTCAATATAGTCTGGAGCTTCTATCTCACATAGTGCCGTTGTTTGGTTCCTACCGACGTAAGCATCCGGCTAACACAGCCTTACCAAGCGATCCTATAAGCCTTAATTTAGTTCCCACCTAAAAACAAGTGGGGACTTAATCCATGAACATGGATATATATTCAGCAACACCTCCTGT
>NZ_VPEJ01000007.1:0-154505 GCF_013417245.1 Acinetobacter sp. YH16042 | reverse complement strand
AGCAGCTCTTGCAGTCACTCCTAGCACGAAAAACTCTAGTAGTTTTAATTGAGTTTTCTTATTTAATTTACAGTTAGTTAGCTTCATTTTCATCGATTAACATAGTGCTAATCTAGTACAGCCCCAAATATTATTTTCATCAACTTCTATGGTTTCTTTGCTAAGAATGTTTTCACATTCGACAGTGATAAAATAATTGTATTCGGTGTGGAATAAGCTTTCAAAATCACTCATTTGTTTTGGGCTAAATGAACTGATGGGTTGTTCTCTGGGAATGTGTTCAATGGCACTGTCTAATGGTAGATTTTGAATGTAGTCGCTATTAATTTTGTTAATTATTCTATTCTCAAGATTTATCATTTTAGTCTATTGTTTGTAGTGGCTTGAATTTATTTTAAAATTTAAATAAACATGCAGGGAGCATTTAACTCCCTGAAGTCGTTCAGTGAATTATCGTTTACTTATCTTTCGGCTCTGGTGGTGTCATCCCAAACTGTAAATACGCCATATTGGTGGCAATACGTCCACGTGCAGTACGCATGACATAGCCTTGCTGAATGAGGTAGGGTTCGATCACATCTTCTAGGGTCCCTGAGTCTTCTGCCATAGCAGCAGCTAGAGCTTCTACACCTGCAGGGCCACCATCAAAACGCTCAAGCAGCATTGATAAATAACGACGGTCTAGTGTGTCTAAACCATCTTTATCGACATTCAGCATGTCCAAAGCACGTTGAGCCATCTCTTGGGTTACTTCACCCGTACCTTTAACTTGCGCATAATCACGGACTCGGCGTAATAAACGGTTTGCAATACGAGGTGTCCCACGAGCACGGCGTGCAACTTCCTGTGCGCCTTCGGCAGTCATGGGTACATCCATCAAGTTTGCAGATCGAGTCACAATATGCGTTAAGTCTTTGACAGAATAAAACTCTAAGCGTTGTACGATACCAAAACGGTCACGTAAAGGAGAGGTCAGTAGGCCTGCACGAGTCGTCGCTGCAACAAGAGTGAAGGGTGGTAAATCCAGTTTGATCGAACGGGCAGCAGGGCCTTCACCAATCATGATGTCGAGTTGGTAATCCTCCATCGCTGGATAGAGAATTTCCTCGATGACCGGTGAAAGACGATGGATCTCATCAATAAATAAAACATCACCTTCTTCGAGGTTGGTTAGCATTGCAGCCAAATCGCCTGCACGCTCAAGGACAGGGCCAGAAGTGGATTTTAGGTTACCACCCATCTCACGGGCAATAATATTGGCCAGTGTGGTTTTACCTAAACCCGGTGGGCCAAAAATTAAGGTGTGATCGAGTGCTTCTTCACGGCCACGTGCAGCACCGATAAAGATTTCCATTTGTTCACGGACGACAGGCTGCCCGATGTAGTCATCAAGGGAAGTTGGGCGGATGGCGCGGTCGAAGTGGTCTTCGGGTTTTTCTGAACCACTGATAAGACGGTCTTGCATATAATTAAATCAATCTCTGGCTGAACTTTCGAGGCACAGCCTCAAGTTGTGATTTGTGTTAAGGTGCCATTGTGTAGGCGATTCTCACTTTTGACTGGGCAAAAGTGACAAAACCCATTTGTTAAACTGATGCTACGTCCTTGTAGCACAGTTTAACGGCGACATCCTTGTCGCCTGCGTGATTCACATACTGTCTATAGCTCTAAAGGGCAAAGGATGCACTGCTCATTAGAAAGTAAAAATTATTTATTCATCGACTTAAGTGCTGCACGGATAATGTCGCTGGCTTCAGTAAAGTCACCTTTGGCAGCATTCACTAATTTTTGTGCTTCAATTGGTTTGTAACCTAATGATTGCAATGCCGCTTCAGCTTCGGCTACGGCAGAGTTGCCTGTAAATTGAATTTGTTCAACAGTTGAATTCGTTGGTACCGTACCTGAAGCCATGGCTTTAAAGCGATCACGTAACTCAATCATGAGGCGTTCAGCGGTCTTTTTGCCTACACCCGGAACTTTGACTAAAGTGTTTACATCTTCATGTTCAACCGTGTGAATCAGCATTTCAACACTTAATGTTGATAAAATGCCCAGTGCCATTTTAGGGCCTACGCCGTTGACTTTTAATAGTGTGCGAAAAATCAGTTTTTCTTGAGCATTGCTAAATCCATACAGTAGTTGTGCATCTTCACGAACAGCCAAATGTGTCCACAGGGTAATTTTTTGACCTTTCTGTAGTTGGCAAAATGTAGAAAGTGGGGTGTCAATCTCATAGCCCACACCATTTACATTGAGTAATACTGTTGGTGCTTCCAATGCCAGCACTTCGCCAATTAAACATCCGATCATGTCATTTATTCACTTTATTTCAGTTTAGTCTGAGCTATTTGCTCAATTTCAATTTGTTGTGAGATTAGCTTGAAGGCCAGCGAATTACTAGCCTTCACATTTTTTCAGCTTTAAAAGAAACCAACTTTATTGCCTTGAAGTTCTTGTGCAAGGTTATAAGCCTGATGGTCTGAAAACTTAGAGATGATATCGAGTACTTGCATAATATTGTCATAATGCGACATACCAAAATGTGCTCCTGAACGATGTAAAATAGACATCAATCGTTGCTCTTTAAAGCTCAAAGTTTTATTGGGCGTGGTCAGTGGAATAAAGGCATCCAAAATATTTTGCAAACTTTGGTGTGCAATAATTTCCAAACCTGCCTTATGCGGATGTTCAAAGATTTTATCACGAGCCAGTTCTTTGGCACGGTTAATCCCGATTTCAATATCATCACTGCAATATTGCAATAAACTGCCTTTAAGTTGGCCAGACAAAATTTCATTATGATGACGTGCAAAAGCTGTCGTTACTTCTTCAACCAAACGCTTCATCACACGGCCACGCAAAGCGGCAATTTTCTGCTGCCATGTGGTATCCGTCATTGCAAGTTCGGAAGGAATACCATAATCACCAATCAGGTCAAGGAAAATTGGCTCAACTTCATTATAACTCAACATATTGAGAATAATGCCATCTTCCAAATCAATCAGGGCATAACAAATATCATCTGCGGCTTCAAGCAAATAGGTCAACGGATGACGACAGTAGTGATATTCGCCCAGTTGAATTAAACCCAATTGTTCTGCAATTTGCTGCAAGATTTCTTTTTCTGCTTGATAACAACCAAACTTTGCTCGTTGGCTTGCAGGTTTATTGCCTTGCGATGCAATGGTTTTTGAAAGCCACGGGTATTTTAAATATGCACCTAAAGTTGCATAGGTTAAACGCATACCACCATCATTCGGGTGATAGTCAATTTTAGTCAGTAAACGTAAGCCTTGTGCATTACCTTCAAACTGACGCACATCGGCTTCTTCTTCAGGGCTTAAGTCCTGTAAAAAGTTGGTATGCGATGCGTCATCAAACCATTCTCGAATGGCATATTCGCCTGCATGGCCAAAAGGTGGATTACCAATATCGTGTGCCAAGCACGCAGCTTGAATAATTGCACCGACATCGGCAGGTGAAATCCACATCGGGAGTTCATCTTTAATTTTTTCAGCCGCCAGCATCCCCAATGAACGTCCAATACAAGACACTTCTAAAGAGTGAGTCAGGCGAGTATGAATACCATCGTGTTGGGTGAGGGGATGGACTTGGGTCTTGCGATTAAGCTGTCGAAAGCTTTGCGAAAAAATAATGCGGTCGTAGTCTTTGTGGAAGGGGCTACGTGCCTGTTCAGAACTGTGTTTATTGCTACCAATACGAACTGTAGAAAGAAGTTCAAGCCAACGCATTTGAGTCATTTATCATTATTCAATTATTACTTGAATTGAATAATGCCAAACTTAGCAGAAAAGCACTAGTGTGGGACGACACAACTTGTCTTAAAAGATGTATGAGTGATTTGCCTTAATGAAATGCAAAACAAAACAGAAATTTAAAAATGGGCTGTTAGTATAGATGGGCAAATTTTACCTTTTATCCCATTTTTTAATTTTTAATGAGAATAATTTAAATGTATAGAAAACAATTTCTTCCTACGTTGACTGCACTAAGTTTGGGCGTGACATTTTTTTTGTCAGGTTGTACAAGTTTCAACACAGAAAAAAATATAACGAAAGTGCAGCCAAACCAAAATGTTGCTGCATCAGAAAATAGCATGATGCATCATTTACAAACATTTGAAGAAATTGCAGAACAAAATGGTGGCAATCGTGCAGTAGGTACAGCAGGTGGATTGGCTTCTGCACAATATATTCTTGAACAAGCCAAGAAAGCAGGCTTGCACGCGCAAATGTTGCCATTTGAAAATCGAGAAAAGACCGTTGGGCAAAATATTGTGATTGAGATTGAAGGACAATCCAAAGATACCGCTGTGATAGTCGGCGCACACTATGATTCGGTGAAAATGGGGCCTGGGATTAATGATAATGCTTCAGGCGTTGCAATATTGTTAGCATTATTACAAGACTATGCGAAGCAAAAGGTAAAACCTAAACACACACTATATCTTGCCTTTTGGGATTCGGAAGAGGTTGGTATTGCAGGTTCACAAGCTTTTGTGAAATCACTCAGTGAGAAACAGCTTCAAGGCATTCAAGCCTATATCAATGTTGATATGGTGGGAACAAAGAATCCGAATATCATGATCGCCGATGGTGACCATTCATCAATTGGAGAAATGGCGGCACAGTTTAAAGCCAATGGACTTGCACAAAGTGATTATCAGCCAATCTTAGACAGCATGAGTCAATTACCTAAGCACCCGCAGGATGCTGCATTAGAACAAAGTATGCGTCAATATTTTAAAACCAATAATATGCAGATTAAAGATGATGTAACGACTTTAACAGCAAGCGATACTTTGCCATTTTTAGGGAAAGTTCCCGTTACTTCACTAATTTTATTTAATGAGCAAATGAAAGGTGATGAACTCGAATTTGCACCGTGCTATCACAAGGCTTGCGATACGATTGATGGTGTAGATGTAAACTCACTGAACTTAGCCCTTAATGTAATTCAACATCTATTGTTAGATTTGAATAAATAAAATGTTTCAATTTCAAATGTGAATTGATTTTAGTCTTTATGAATTTCAGGTTTAAATCTCACACATTTAGACCTGAAATTCATTTTCAAATATGGTTTTAAAGCTTGATTAAAAAGTGAGTTGTTGTTGAAAAATAAAACATTTTTCTAGTTTGAATATTATTCTTAGGATGAAATGAAAAAATCAGATAATTTTGTGTTAATCTGTGCGACTAAATTCAATTTTATTATTTAAAAATAAAAGCATTATTGCCTAAACTTCCCGATATAAGCACTACAATTTCACTTTCACATCTAGCTGATTTAACTAATACACAGTAGAATATGCGCTCTCTCAAGTCACATTGTGGCATGGTCTTTTCGATCATCCCGTGGAGCCAAAATCAGCATGTTTATCGTTGCCGGTGCACCTGCACATTCTTCATTTAAGAAAACTCAACTATTATCACGTTTAACGTCAATTAGTTCTGTTCAATCAATTGAAAGTCAATGGGTTTACCTTTTTGACCAAGCGCTCAACGAGCAACAACAGCAATCCGCTTTACAGCTTCTCAACGATGGTCAATCTTTTGAATTGCACCAAGCAGCAAGTGACGAAGTCCAAATTTTAGTGACGCCACGTGTTGGAACCATCTCTCCGTGGTCGTCTAAGGCAACAGACATTTTTGCCAACTGTAATACACCGGTTCATCGCCTTGAACGCGGTGTTTTGTTTACTTTGAAGGGTGTAAATGCTGTTTCTGATGAAGTAAAACTAGCATTACATGATCGCATGACTGAAAGCGTTTTCAATGCTATTGAAGATGCTGCGGCACTTTTCTCTGAAACTGAACCAAAGCCTTTAAACTCAATTGATATTTTGGGTCAAGGTAAAGAAGCGTTGGTGAAAGCTAACTCTGAATTTGGTTTTGCGCTTTCTGATGAAGAAATCGATTATTTAACCGATGCATTCACAAAAATGGGTCGCAACCCGCATGACATCGAATTGATGATGTTTGCTCAAGCAAACTCTGAACACTGCCGTCATAAAATCTTTGGTTCAGAATGGACAATTGATGGCGAAGTGCAGCCATTGTCATTGTTCCAAATGATTAAAAACACCTATAAAGAATCACCTACAGATGTATTGTCGGCATATAAAGATAACGCTTCTGTAATTGTGGGTTTTGACACACAACGCTTCTATCCAAAGCAAGATGCTGAAACAGGTCACCATGTTTATAAGTATAAGAGCCAAGCTGCTCACATTCTTATGAAAGTGGAAACCCATAACCATCCGACAGCGATTGCACCATTTGCTGGTGCAGCAACAGGTTCGGGCGGTGAAATCCGTGACGAAGGCGCAACAGGTCGTGGTGGTAAGCCAAAAGCTGGTTTAACAGGTTTTACCGTATCTAACTTGAATATTCCAGGCTTTGAACAGCCTTGGGAAGAAAACTACGGCAAACCATCTCGTATGGCATCTCCACTTCAAATTATGATTGAAGGCCCATTGGGTGGTGCAGCGTTTAACAATGAATTTGGTCGTCCTGCGTTAAATGGTTACTTCCGTACATTTGAACAAAATGTCAATGGTGATGTAAAAGGCTTCCATAAGCCAATTATGATTGCCGGTGGTTACGGTAACATCCGTCCTGACCATGTAGAAAAAGATGCGATTCAACCAGGCGATTTACTGATCGTACTAGGTGGTCCTGCAATGCTGATTGGTTTAGGCGGCGGTGCAGCGTCTTCTGTAGACAGCGGTAAGTTGGGTGAAAACCTAGACTTCGCATCTGTACAGCGTGAAAACCCAGAAATGGAACGCCGTTGCCAAGAAGTGATTGATGCTTGCTGGCGCATGGAAGATCATAACCCAATCGTGTCTGTACATGACGTAGGCGCGGGCGGTATCTCAAATGCAATGCCTGAACTTGTGAACGATCACGAGTTAGGTGCAATTCTTGATCTTCGTAAAATTCCATCATTGGAAAAAGGCATGTCTCCAATGGAGATCTGGTCGAACGA
The DNA here is from genome assembly GCF_013417245.1 of Acinetobacter sp. YH16042. Classification (NCBI taxonomy): domain Bacteria; kingdom Pseudomonadati; phylum Pseudomonadota; class Gammaproteobacteria; order Moraxellales; family Moraxellaceae; genus Acinetobacter; species Acinetobacter sp. YH16042. The sequence goes on along the minus strand of NZ_VPEJ01000007.1, from coordinate 147,491 downwards.
AGCGCAAGAGCGTTATGTATTGGCGATTCGTCCAAGCTCATTAGAATTATTTGAATCACTGTGTGCACGTGAACGCTGCCCATTCGCTGTATTAGGTGAAGCAACTGAAGCGCGTCAATTGACAGTGAACGATCCATTGTTTGAAAACAAAGCTGTGGATATGCCAATGCAAGTGATGCTTGGCGGTACACCGCGTATGAGCCGTTCATACGAAACGATTGAACGTAAAGGCGATGACTTCACTGCTGAAACAGTCACAGATTTGAAAGATGCGATTTACCGCGTTCTTAAAAACCCAACTGTTGCATCTAAATCGTTCTTGATCACTATTGGTGACCGTTCGATTACAGGTATGGTTGCACGTGATCAGTTCGTAGGTAAGTGGCAAGTGCCTGTAGCTGACGCTGCGGTTACAACGACGAGCCTTGTTGGTTATACAGGTGAAGCGATGGCAATGGGTGAGCGTCCACCAGTTGCGTTGTTGAATCCTGCTGCTTCTGCACGTTTATCTGTAGCAGAATCGATTTCAAACATTATGTCTGCAAAAATCGACCAGATCAGCGACATCAAATTATCTGCAAACTGGATGGCTGCTGCAGGTCAACAAGGTGAAGACCAAGCGTTATTCGAAGGTGTTAAAGCCATCGGTATGGAAATGTGTCCTGCATTAGGTATCGCAATTCCTGTTGGTAAAGACTCATTGTCTATGCGTACAACTTGGAATGATGACGGTGTTGATAAATCTGTAACATCTCCTATGACAGGCGTGATCACTGCATTTGCACCTGTGACTGATGTTCGCAAAACACTTACACCTGAACTTAAAAATATCGAGTCTGTACTGGTACGTATTGATTTGTCTAAAGGTCAATTCCGTCTTGGCGGTTCGATCCTTGCTCAGGTTTATAAAGCAATTGGTTCTGTAACACCTGACGTAGACAGCTTCGATGACTTCAAAGCATTCTTTGCATTGGTTCAAGACTGGAACAACCGTGGTCTAATCAAGGCTTACCATGACATCGGTGATGGCGGTCTATTGGCAACTGTTGCAGAAATGATGTTCGCTTCACGCCTAGGTGTAGCACTTGAAGATCAATCTACTGCAAGCTTGTTTGCAGAAGAAATTGGTGCAGTTCTTCAAATCAGCAAAGCGGATTGGGCTGCATTAGAAGCTGAAGTCGCTGCATCATCAATTAAAGATGCAATTGCAGTAGTAGGTACTGTAAACGATACAGATACTTTAACTGTAAATGGTTTGAGCTTAGACCGTGCTGAATTACAGCAAGCATGGACTGAAGTGTCACATCAAATCCAACGTCTGCGTGATAACGTAGAAACTGCGGATCAAGAATATGCGTTGATTGCTGACAAATCACATGCAGGTTTAATTGCAAAACCAACATTTGATTTGAACGAGCCGATCGAAGCACCGTACATCAATGAACGCCGTCCAAACATGGTGATTCTGCGTGAACAAGGTGTAAATGGTCATGTAGAAATGGCTGCTGCATTCGATAAGGTCGGCTTCAACACTGTAGACGTACACATGAGCGACTTGCTTGCTGGCCGTATCAGTCTTGATGACTTTGAAGGTTTAGTGGCATGTGGCGGTTTCTCTTACGGTGACGTATTGGGCGCAGGCGGCGGTTGGGCTAAATCAGTATTATTCAATCCTAAACTTCGTGACCAATTTGAGAAATTCTTCAACCGTGACGAAACATTCTCTCTAGGTATTTGTAACGGCTGTCAAATGCTGTCTCAGCTTGCACCACTCATTCCGGGTGCAGAAGCTTGGCCTCGTTTCCACCGCAATACTTCTGAGATGTTTGAAGCGCGTGCAGTTAACGTACGCGTTGAAAAATCAAATTCTGTATTGTTAGAAGGTATGGAAGGTTCGATTCTTCCTATCGCTGTAGCACATGGTGAAGGCCGTGTAGTTGCTAGCGCGGAAAACATTGCAGCATTGAATGCAGGTGATCAAGTGATCTTGCGTTATGTAGACAGCCAAGGCAACCCAACGCAGCATTACCCAATGAACCCGAATGGTTCGCCAGAAGCGATTTCAGGTGTAACGTCTAAAGACGGTCGTGCAACGATTATGATGCCGCACCCTGAACGTAACTTCCGTGCGATTCAGCATTCTTGGAAACCAGAAGATTGGGATCAAGACGGTGCTTGGTTACGTATGTTCCGTAATGCACGTAAATTTATTGGTTAATCTTAGATAGATGAATCATAGAAAAGAGCCGCCTTCGGGTGGCTTTTTTATGGTTAAAATTTACCAAAAGATATATTAATTATTGTGAATGCTTGTTTTTACACATATAATCGCTTTCGATTTTTAACCACCTACGGGTGGTTTTTTGTTGGTTTTTAAATTTTATTTCTCCCACTGAACTTGGTTTAGATTTTGCTTTTATATTTGTGGAAACATGCTAGTGTGTAATTTATGCACAATAACTATGCAAGATAAAAGACAGCAAGATAAAAGAAAGATGGATAAGTAAACGAGTTCAGTATCAACACTCATGATGAGGTGATGACATGATTAAAATAGTAGAATATTCGGCAGTGGATAAGTCTGCGCTGCGTAAAAAGGGTTGGAAGCTTTTTGGTGCAGTGGTGTGTTTGCAGTTGGTGTTTTTATTTTTGGGTTATGCGTTGCAGATGTAATATTTGAACAATTGAAACCGCCGTGAGGCGGTTTTTATAAGCCTTCCGCGTTAGATGGTAACAAAGCACTATATTTTTCTTTCAATTGCTTTTTAAACTTCTTATCCCAAATAATAAAATCAATACCACCATCATAAGGTGCAACAATAATTTTTTTTTCAAATGAAACGAGAAATGCATGAATTTCTTCATTTGCAATTTTTAATAATAAATCATCATGTTTTTTAGGCTCCCATATTATTTGAGTGTATAAGGGTATAAAACAGACATCATTTTCATCACCATCATCAAAGTATTCAGGATCTATCTGATGTAGATTCATAGAAGGTGATTCTATTAAATTGTAGGAAATGATTTTTCTTCTATCATACTCCGGGTGGAAATAATTTGGCTCTGGCTGAGAATAATGTGGCGTAACATAATTACCTGTCACAAGGTAAACCGAGGTATCTAAGCCTAAACAATCTGTGATGATCTGATTTTGACGATCTAATAAAAGTAGCACTTCTTCTGTTGTGTCTGCATATTGTTTAGACTCGGGCAAGCTATGCATACGAAACCAATATTCCGAAAAATAAAATTTTAATACGTAAGGAATAGGTACTTTATTTGGAAAGTGATCATTCCATTGTTGTTCAAAGGTTTTAGTCATTGTTAATCTTTATATATTCTTAATGGGTTTAATATAACTTAGCATTAGGTAAATTTTCATATATCAAATGCAATGCTCAAGCTTATCTACTTCATACCTGAATAGCATCTTGAATCTACCAAACTTGCCGTATTTGAAGCAGGTGTCAGAGGTAGGCAATTTTGAGCACTGTACGTGGTAAATTTAGAGACAATACCAACTCAACATTTAGTCCGACAGAGTCTAACGGGCGACATCCATGTCGCAGGTTCCGTGATCAAATATTAAAATTTGATTTGATGATTGACTGTTAATGATTCTATTTAAATCATTAACTGAATCTGCTTTAAGACAGCCTTCAACGTATTTTCATAATCAAAAGCAGCATTAGTACTGTCTTGGTATCGCCAAGCGACATAACCATCTGGACGGACTAATACTGCACCTGATTCATGGATTTCAGATTTCGCATTCCATGTGCCATACACATCACGGTATTCACGAGAACCAATTTGAATCACATCTAAATAAGGTAGATTCAAAGATTCGGTAGCAGTTTTCCAACCTTTGCCTGAAAGACCTGTCAGTAGGGTAAAGCGACCATGCCCAGTAATATCTAAGGTTGATTGCTTATCACCTTTGGCATCAATAATCCAAGTATGTGGAACTTTTGCCCCCGGACGTGTGGTCGCTTGTAAGTACAGTTGTTGATCTTTGGCAAAGATCTCAGGCTCAGATTCAGCAATCATGGCATTGGATGTATAGCGCTGATTCAACTCTACACCTTGGGCATTAAATTCAAAGTTTTTAATTTCTAAGGCTTGATATAGCTTTTGGCGAATTTCTGCAGCTTGTTCATCTTCCGCAAAAATACGTTGCATCATTTGAGCTTGAGTTGTGATGCCTTGGTCAAAACCAAATACCTCTTTGAGATGCTTATAGTCAAAGCGAGATTGATTGGCACGCGCCACGATTTGCTTGCCGACAGGCGCACGCTCTAATGTATAAGAATCAAGTAGAGCAGGAGTAGCCCAACCTTTGATGGCATACGCTAATTTCCAACCGAGGTTAAAGGCATCTTGCATACAGGTATTTGAACCTAAGCCACTTGATGGTGGATGACGATGCACCGCATCACCGCCGCAGAATACACGACCTTTTGAATATTCGGTTGCCCATGTTTGGTTCACATACCAATAAGACAATTTTTGAATTTCGACATTTTCTACTTCAGCACCGACAAAGGCATTTAAACGCGCACGAACTTGCTCTTCGGTGACTTGTGGTTCGCCTTTGGAAATATCAAAGCCCCAACCCATAATCCATTCATTCCAAGGTGTAATGGCACGGAGTAAGCCCATGCCCAGATCACCAAAGCTCGCTTCAGGGTTAACAATCCATTGCAAAATAGCAGGGCGGTTTTTCACATATTGAGAGAGATCTGCTTTAAACGTGACATAGACTGTACCTGCGCGAGACATCACCCCTTCCAGGGGTAAATCAAGCTGTTCAAGGACTTTGGATTTTGCCCCATCCATACCGACCAAATATTTGGCACGTAAGCTGAATTCAGTATTTGTAATACGATTTAAAAAGGTTGCTGTTACACCATGCTCATCTTGCACATGGGACAAATATTCAGTATTAAAATTATAAATTGCACCACGTTCAGCCGCATTTTTTACCAACAAAGCTTCCATTTTCGGCTGAATGAGATCGACCAATGGACAAGGACTGCCTTTAATATAATCGCCATGACGTTCATCACCGGTTCCCCAAGCACTCATACGGGCAATTTCTTCACCGACAAGGCTCGTGGTAATGAGGCTTTCACCCATCTGTTCCCAAGGCGTTGCAATTTTTTTGACCTGTTCTTCGATACCTAAGTCACGCAACACTTCCATCGCACGTTGGTTGGTAATATGGGCACGCGGACTATTGGCTAACCAATTAAATTGGGTAAAAAGCTGAACCTGTATGCCGTAATTTGCCAAGGCCAAACCTAAAGTAGAACCTGCAGGCCCTGTGCCAATAATCAGAACATCGGTATCGAATTGCTGTGTCATACAAAACTCCATGTGTATGTGAAGCGCAAACTTGGAATAGTCCGAAGTCTAGGCAAATGATTTTCCGAGTAGAATGGATATTCATATAAACTATAGATCTATTGGTATTTTGACTGCATGACACGGGTGATGTAGTAAGTATGTGGAGTGAAGCGAATGGAATTACGACATTTACGTTATTTTGTGACGGTGGCGAAAGAACAGAGCTTTACCAAGGCAGCGGAAAAACTATTTACAGCACAACCATCGCTTAGTCAGCAAATTAAAGACTTAGAGCAAGAGGTTGGGGTGCAATTATTTGAACGTTCTGCTCGCAAAGTTTTACTGACCGATGAAGGGCAGGCTTTTCTGAAATATTCCGAGCAAGCACTAGAAAATGCCAAACAAGCTGTAGCTGCAGCTCGCCACGTGGCGCAAGCCAAAAATAATCAAATACATATTGGCTTTTTAAATGTCGCAGAATTGAAAATTATGCCGAGTATTTTGGCGCAATTAAAACAACATATCCCTGATTTAAAAATTCATTTACATAGCTTGACGTGTACAGAGCAAATCCAAAAACTTAAAAATACCGAATTGGATATTAGCTTTACTCGTCATCACTTAATTCATGACGACTTCACCAATATTCAGGTTTTAAGTGAGCAGATTTATCTAGTCGGTGCAGCGCATTTGCATCCATCAGATCGCATCTTAAAACTTCAAGAGTTAAAAAATCACACCATTATTATGTGTGAACAAAATGCTTCTCCTGTGTTTTACGATACCTTAAATGCCTTGATTCCTTTTGATCAGCAACAACATGATCACATGCTGTGGGTGACCAATGTCATGCAGCATTTAAATTTGATTAATATGGGTATGGGGCTGAGTTTTGTGCCCGAATATTTACTGAAGTTTTTAAATGATTCGGTCAAAGTCATTCAAACAGATATGGAATTACCGAAACTAGGTTTATATGCTACCTATCCGCATGCATCGAATAATACGGCATTGAAAATGATTTGCAGTGCTTTAAATGATGTGACTGCACAATAGCGTCTGGAATAGTCAATGTTAAAACTAATTTATTATGTACCTGAGTCTCACCTAGAGTCGACTAAACTGGCCGTATTTGAAGCAGGAGCAGGTGGTATAGGCAACTATGAACACTGTGCTTGGCAAGTTTTAGGGAAGGGGCAATTTAAACCTGTAAAAGGTGCAAATCCATTTATTGGTGAGTTGGAGCAGCTAGAGTCTATCCCTGAATGGCGAGTGGAAACCATCGTGCCTGAAGAAAAGGCAAGTGCGGTAGCGAGGGCTTTAAAAGCAAGTCATCCTTATGAAGAGCCGGCATTTGAGTTTATTCAAATGGTGGATATTCAATTTTAATGATGCTTTTAAATTTTTAAGTTATAGAAAAAAGTAGATACACGAAGGGTGACATGGATGTCACCCGTTAGACAGAGATTCAAGGATGAATCTTCTGTCTAACAAGGGATTTTGGTTACTTTGATCCTTCAAAGTAACGTAATACCTACGCGTTATAAACTAAAGTCACGTAGCTAATTGTGGTTGTGACTATTCTTTTGAAAGCAAATTATATCTTCTGAATAAACAGCTCACGGTCAAAACGATACTGCGGGAAGAACACACCATCTTTAGCACGTTCACCTGCACCAATCACCATCACTGGGTATTGCTGAGCATTTAATCCTAAAATTTTCTTCACCAAAGGTTCATCAAAACCTTCCATCATACAACTGTCAAAACCATAGGCACGTAAAGCCAAAACTAAGTTTTCACAAGCCAAGGCTGTAGTTTTGCTCGCCCAAAGTTTAGCATCGGCTTCATTAAATGCTGTTACAGGCAATTGTTTATCCAATGTCCGTGCAACTTTGAAAGCTACTTTCTTAAAGTTACCTAGTGCGTTTAAGTAACCTGTTTTATAGTTATAAGGAATAAACTTGTAATACTTTTGCACAGCTGCAGGTGCTTCAGGAAATGGGAATTCCGAAATATTACGCTTTGCCATTTCATCTACACGGTCGGTACGCGCGACACAGACAATCAATTCAGCAGCAGTTTTTGCAGCTAGTTGCCCTAGGCAAGCTTTCACTAATTGTTTTTTCTTTGTAGGGTTTTGAACGACGTAGAATGTCCACGGTTGTAAATTCGATGAATTGGGTGCAAGTAAGGCGAGGTCTAAGCATTCATCTAAAACATCGTTTGGAATGGCCTTGTCGGTAAACTTACGTACAGAACGACGGCTTTGTACAATTTTTTTAAAATTCTCGATATCGATGCCTTCAGGCGCAGGCTCGTAGTAGCGTTTCTTTTCAGGTTTAGTTTCAGTTTGTGATGCTGCAGTCATGTGGAAACATCCAGTTTTTAAATTTAGAAAATAGATTGGGGCTAAGATGAAAAAAACCACCCAAATATGAGTGGTTTTTTACGTTCCATTAAAACATTAATTGAACTGAGAGAAGTCAGGTTTGCGTTTTTGCATAAAGGCTGCAACAGCTTCCATCATTTCTGGAGAACCTACTCGATCCATGAAAATCTCAGCTTCATGGTCAATCCATGCCACGATTTCATCTACATTATGTTTCATTAATGCTTTTGATTGAACCAAAGACGCTAGTGGAAGTGCAGATAACTGTGCTGCTTTTTTCGCAGCTGTCGCATAAGCATCTTCTTCAATGCTATTGACCAAATTTGCTGAAAGCGCTGTCGCACTATCAAACTTCTGAGCAGTTAACAGTAATTCCGCCGCTTTATGGTAGCCGGCTTGTTGAACCAATAGCTTGCTCGATGCACCTTCAGGCGATAGACCAAGGCTCACAAACGGAATTTGGAATAGGGCAGTATTGTCGCTGTAGACAAGATCGCAATGAAGCAGAATCGTAACACCAATCCCAATGGCAACACCGCGAACCGCAGCGATCAGCGGCTTAGAAAATTGAGCAGCAGATTTTAATAAAATGAACGGTGCGCCTTCAGAAGCTGGAGCTTGCCCTTTTTGAGCAGCAGATTTCATAAAATCTTGCATGTCATTGCCCGCACTGAAGTCAGCATCTTGACCACGGAGTACAACTACACGCACTGAAGTATCTTGATCAGCTTCATCTAATGCTTTTGCAATCCACAGATATAATTCTGTATACAGCGCGTTCTTCGCCTGAGGTCGGTTAATGGCTAAGGTCAGTACGCCATTGTCCAAATTCGCATTCAAATGTTCATGGGGTTGTTGAATACAGCTCAGTGTCATCGTACTATCCTTGCGTAAAAGTTTCGTTTTGATTTTATGCTCGACATTATGTCGCATATTTCAGCCTGTGGCACAACTGCTCAGTTCATAAAAAGTTTGATTTGATATGAAATATACATTTGATTATTTGGTTTTCATTGGGCGTTTTCAGCCGTTCCATTTAGCGCATTTGCAAACCATTAAAATTGCCTTACAACAAAGTCAATATGTGCTTTTAGCACTGGGTTCGGCGCAAAATGAACGTAATATCAAAAATCCATTTTTGGCCGTAGAACGTGAGCAGATGATCCTGTCGAATTTTTCAGAGCAAGATCAGAAGCGAATCAAGTTTGTGCATGTGATAGATGTATATAACGATGAAAAATGGCAAAAGTTAGTCAAATCTTTGGTGAATGATGTAATTGAAACGAATGCAAAAGTCGGTTTGATCGGGCATTTTAAAGATGATTCTTCTTATTATTTAAAATTCTTCCCAGAATGGGAAATGGTTGAGCTGGATAGTCTAGAAGGGGCGATTTCTGCGACACCAGTACGTGAAGCGTATTTTCGTGGTGAAATTGAACGAGATGCCTTTCCTCAAGGTACCATTGATTTTTTGCAAAAATTTCAACAGACAGACATTTATAAACAACTTCAACACAAATTTATGACTCAGGATAAAACAAATCTGCTATAAAAAAACGCTAAAGTTCTAGCACCACAATGGAGTAAAAAAATAAACATTGTAGTGCTTTTAGGCTGTGTTTTATTCAGGAGAAAAACATGAGTTTGCGTCAGGGAACGTTTGCAAAATATATGGGAGGCTTAGCACTATGCTGTGTATTGCCTCTACATGCTGCTGAATGGACGCTAACGCCTAATAGTCAGGTCACTTTTGGTATTAAATCTGTGGGGCTGTCGATTGTTGAAGGGCGCTTTAATAAGGTTCAGTCGAACCTTAAGTTTGATCCTGAAATTCCACATAAAGGTTCAGCGCATTTACTGTTAGATGTAGATAGCATTAGTTTTAGTAACCCAAGCTTAAAGGGATTAATCTTGGGAAGTGAATATTTTGATGCCGCTGAATTTAAGCAAGTGAAGTTTGTCAGTAAACAAATCGAACCCGTGGCTTATGCGAAATATATGATTCGAGGGGATCTGACCATTCGTGGTATCACTAAACCTGTGATCTTCGATACTACACTTACCCCAAGTCCGCAAAATCCAAAAGTGTTGGATGTTCAATCTTTAGCAACCATTAAGCGTAGTGATTTTGGTATGCGTAAAGCACTCGGTGGAGTTGGTGAGCAAGTACTGATTCAGCTCAAAGGCCAATGGCGGCTTGAATAACCGCAGTCTTACAGGGTTTAACACATATGATCTTTGGCATGTTGCAGCACAACAGCAGTCAATTTTTGTAATTGAACAGATTGTTGGTTCCAGTGATGCCAATACAAGGCTAAATCAATACTGAGTTCTGTTGAAAGCTCTATCAATTTTCCCTCTGCCAATAAGTCTTTGCTTTGATAGTCGGGTAACCATCCATAGCCCAAGCCCATCGTAATGGCATCAAAAAATGCCGTTGAAGAGGGAATGAAATGATGTGGATATTGTGAAGGATTGAGTCCGAAATTTTTCTGAATCGATTGCGTATGTAGGTCATCTTTCTCATTAAAAATCAGTGCAGGCGCAGCCCTTAACGCATTTCGCGTCACGCCTTGACCGAACCATCTTTGTATAAAATCAGGGGTTGCTACAAAGCGATAATGCATTTCACCCAGATATTCTGCGACGCAGCCTTTCATGGCTTCTGATTCTGTTGTGACACAGGCATTGACCAGTCCTGCTTCTAATAAATGATGTGTTTGTGACTGATCATCGACCTGAAAATGAATCACGATTTTTTCTTCAATTAAGAGATCTTTGAGTAGCGGAAGCAGCCATGTCGCAAGTGAGTCAGCATTGGTTGCAATATTGACTTGATAGAAAGCATTCGCCGTTTGTCCTGTTAGATTTTGCAGAAAATTATGTTCTAGTAATTTGCTGTGTTGTAAATAATGCAATAAAGATTGGCCTGCGAGTGTTGGGCGGCAGGGCCGTTCACGCACAATGAGCACATGACCTAATTTCTTTTCTAAGGTTTGTAGCCTGAGCGTGACCGCAGATGCCGTAATATTTAAACGCAGTGCCGCTTGTTCAAAGCTTCCTGTTTCTGCAACCGCAAGAAATGCTTCACTATGTTTGCTTTGTAACATGAGTCACCTACGAGTATTAGAAATTACATAAACTAAGAAAAACTTAGTTATATTGATATTTATTTATAAATACTTATTTTTAGCAATAAGCTTAGATAATAGCAAGATTCATTTAAAGCTTTGAAAGTGTAGTTAAAAATGTTGCACAGTTATATGCAAGGGCTCGCAATTGGATTTAGCCTAATTATCGCGATTGGTGCGCAAAATGCGTTTATTCTCAAGCAAGGGTTAAAAAAGCAGTATGTCTTTTGGCTCTGCGCTATTTGTGCTGCTTCTGATTCGATACTCATCTTATTGGGAGTGCTCGGATTCTCCCAATTGGTTGAAAGTCATCCGGAAATTGTCAATGCAGCGAAATATTTGGGCGCAACGTTTTTAGCAGTTTATGGGGTACAGCATTTTCTGCAAGCCTTTAAAACTTCGAGCAGTTTAGCGCCCAGTGAGAAGAATGAAACCAAACTATTGAAGTTGATACTGATTTGCTTGGCTTTAACGTGGTTAAATCCACATGTGTATCTCGATACGGTTGTGCTGATTGGGTCTATTTCAACGAAGTTTGAATCGACAGCCGTATATTTTGCGATTGGGGCAATTACAGCTTCATGGGTGTTTTTCTTTGTCCTTGGATTTGGCGCGCGCTATTTATTACCGCTCTTCCAGAGTGCAAAGGCATGGAAAATTTTAGACTTTATTATTGGCGTTGTGATGTGCGGAATTGCAATTTCATTATTGCTCTAGTTAGATGACCTCATTAAATTTGAGCCCATTCCTATAGGAGCAGGCTCAAATCATTACTGTTATGCTGCTTGTAGTGCTTTTAAATCTTCTAAGACTTGTTCTGCATGGCCTGCAGCTTTGACTTTACGATATTCTTTTACCAGCTTTCCATTATGGAAAATAAAGGTTGAACGTTCGATGCCCATAACCTTTTTGCCATACATATTTTTTTCTTTAATCACGTCAAAATGCTGACATAGCACTTCTTCTTTATCACTGATTAAATCAATGCTTAGATTTTGCTTTTCAGTGAAGTTTTGATGGGCTTTAACCGAGTCACGAGAAATGCCGTAGATTGGGGTATTAAGCGCATCAAACTGATCTTTTAAGCATGAAAACCCTATAGCTTGCGTCGTACATCCTGGTGTTGAATCTTTAGGGTAGAAGTAGATGATCAGCCAGTCATTATTTAGTTCTGCAAGGTTGACTTCACCTGAGGTGGTTGGGAAGGTTTGATTTGGTAAGCTAATTTCAGTCATGAAGATTTCCTTTTTCGTGTCTTATCCCTAAAGGGGCTTAAACAAAGTATGTGAAATATGACCATCATACAGAATTTACTTTGAACTTAAAGCAATAAAAAAGCCTGCATTTGCAGGCTTTTTTGAGACGAAAAATTATTTTTTCGCTTGAGCAGATTTCATTGCTTCTTCAGTTAAATTTTTTAATTTACCTGTTAACTGAGGACCGAAACATGCTTGAAGGTCTTTATTTTGTTTTTGAACAAAAGCGAGTGTTGCAGGGCTTTTCTTCTGGTTGATTGTGCTTTGGATTTCCCATTTTTGAGCATTGGTTAAACGACCATCTGCTTCAACAGCACAAGTACAGTATTTGCTAACTTCAGCGGCAGTTAGTTTTTTACCTTTGCCAGTTTCTTCTTTACAAACATTAATTAACGAAGATTTTACGTTAGTGCTCTTATATGCTTGTTGAAGCTTGTCGTTGTCAGCGTGTGCAACTGAAGCAAACAATGCAGCTGCAGAGAAAGCAGCAGAAAGAATAATGTTTGATTTTAAATTTTTCATAAACCCTACCTTGTTATTTCGGTATGTAACGTGTCGGATCTTCAACACCTGCGTCAACGAAACCTTGTTTACGAAGACGGCAGCTATCGCATTTACCGCAAGCACGACCTTGGTCATCTGCTTGATAGCAAGACACCGTTTGACTGTAGTCTACGCCATGTTCTATACCTAAGCGAATGATATTTGCTTTGGATAAATGTAACAGAGGTGTTTCAAATTTAAGTGGTTTTCCTTCAACGCCAACCTTTGTTGCAAGGCGAGCCATGTTGGCAAATGCTTCGATAAACTCTGGACGACAGTCTGGATAGCCTGAGTAATCAACCGCATTAATACCAATGACAATTGCTTCTGCACCAAAAACTTCCGCCGCAGCTAAAGCATATGACAAGAAAATCGTGTTACGCGCTGGTACATAAGTTACAGGAATACCGGCTTGTTCATGATCTGGTACTTCAATACTATGGTCCGTTAACGCAGAGCCACCTAAGTTACCTAAATCGATATTAATGACACGATGTTCTACACCAGCCTGCTTAGTTAACTCACGAGCAGCATCTAGTTCTGTCGTAGAACGTTGACCATACATAAAACTCAAGGCGATACATTCATAACGCGCTTGAGCCCAAGCTAAACAAGTGGTTGAGTCTAAGCCGCCAGACAATAAAACTATGGCACGAGGGCGCATATGCATTACTCCAAATAATTCTTTAAAACTTAACGACCAGTTTCATCGTTCCAAAGCAATTTATGTAACTGCAATTGAAAGCGAACAGGGAGATGGTCTTCTAAAATCCATTGTGCTAAATCACGTGCAAGTTGAGGTAAACGAACAGCGCCTTTTTCAACGGCAAAGGCCGGAGAGAACCAAATGGTGTTGACTTTTTCGTTTAGCTTATAGCGCTCAACTTGCTGTTTTGACCATTCATAGTCTTCACGGTTACAAATCACAAATTTGATTTGGTCGTGTTGAGTTAGATGATCGAAGTTGCTAAGCAAATTTCGTGCAACTTCACCCGAAGTTGGGGTTTTTAAATCCATAACCTTTGAAACACGTGGGTCAACTTTAGACACATCTAAAGCACCGCTGGTTTCTAAAGAGACTTCGCAGCCTAAATCGGCCAGACGAGTCATGAGGGGAAGGGCGTTCGGTTGAGCAAGCGGCTCACCACCTGTCACGCAAATATAAGGGGTTTTAAAATCTAAAGTAGTTTGAATAATTTCTTCTAATGATTGGCGTTCACCGCCTTCAAACGAATAGGTTGTATCACAATAAGTGCAACGTAACGGACAGCCCGTCAAGCGGATAAAGACCGTAGGCAAACCTGCGGTATTGGCTTCACCTTGCAATGAATAAAAAATCTCCGTAATACGTAAACCCGCAGACGGATCAGAAACAGGAATAGCGGAAGATCGAAGGGTACTCATAACAAAATTAACCAGATATAAAAAAACAAAAAATCTCTACGATCATTGCTAACCGTAGAGACGAGGAGCGATAGAGGCTCCACGGAACATGAATGCTCCGCTGAAATAAAGACTTAGTCTTCGCGTAATAATTCGTTCAAGCTTGTTTTCGCACGAGTTTTCGCGTCAACTTTTTTCACGATTACAGCAGCGTAGAGGCTGTATTTACCACATTTAGACGGCAAGCTGCCAGAAACCACAACAGAACCTGCAGGAACACGGCCGTAATGAATTTCGCCAGTTTCACGGTCATAAATCTTAGTTGATTGACCAATGAATACGCCCATTGAAATCACAGAACCTTCTTCTACGATTACACCTTCAACGATTTCAGAACGCGCGCCGATAAAGCAGTTGTCTTCAATGATTGTTGGGTTCGCTTGAAGTGGTTCAAGAACGCCACCAATACCAACGCCACCTGATAAGTGAACGTTTTTACCAATTTGAGCACATGAACCAACAGTTGCCCATGTATCAACCATCGTACCTTCGTCAACATATGCACCAATATTGACATATGAAGGCATCAATACAACATTTTTTGCTTGGAAAGAACCTTTACGTGCTACAGCAGGTGGTACTACACGTACACCAGCAGCTTTAAATTGTTCTTCAGTCCAGTCAGAGAACTTAGTGTCAACTTTGTCATAGAAGCGTAAGTCACAAGCTTCCATTGGCTTGTTGTCGTTCAATTTGAATGAAAGCAAAACGGCTTTTTTCACCCATTGATGAACAATCCATTCACCATCAATTTTTTCAGCAACACGTAATGTACCGTTATCTAGGCCAGCGATCACTTCTTCTACTGCTGCACGTACTTCAGCAGGACAGTCAGCTGCAGTGAAATTAGCACGGTCTTCAAACGCTTGTTCAATGATTGTTGAAAGCTGAGACATGTTCTTCCATCCAGAAAAAAATTTTCCAAGATTTTACACTAAATCGAGTCAAAAATAGATGGTAAATCGGCCTAGGATCGGAATTAATTATTAAGCAAGCACTAAATCCAAGAAACTAAGGGTGATGGATGTAGCACTTTCATAAAATTTGTATAAAAAATACGCAAAATATACAGAATTGTTCTCAAGCATCATTATTATGTTTAAAAAATCAAAGAAAAACTCTTTATTAATCAATATTAAAATCTAAATGTATCAAAAGTTAACAAAAAATCAGTAAATTTGCATAAAAGTTAAGCGAAGTTTCCTTTTAACATGTGCCATATAACAAGTCTGTAAAATCTGAATAACAGTTTATTTTGAGGAGAAACACATGAAATCATTACGTTTATTAACGGTAGCTGCTCTACTTACTGCTGCAGGTACTGCAATGGCAGATACCTCTGTAGTTCATGATGGCTATGCATTTGATCAAAACCAACTTATCCCAACTGGCGCTCGTCTAGAAGTGGGTACGACTGGTTATGGTGGTGCGTTACTTTGGACTGCGAACCCATACGTCGGCCTTGCATTAGGTTATAACGGTGGTGATATTTCATGGTCAGATGACTTATCTGTCGATGGCGTAAAATACGACATGGATATGGATAACAAAGTTGGTTACTTAAATGCAGAAGTTCGTCCTTGGGGTGCAAGTGCTAATCCATGGGCTCAAGGTCTTTATGTTGCTGCGGGTGTAGGTTATATCGACACTGAATATACGTTAGATAAGCGTCGTAAAGGTGATACACCAATTAAAATTGATGGTAAAGAAACTTCTTTCGAACGCCTAAACGGTAAAGTGTCTTACGATAACGATATCGCACCATACCTAGGTTTGGGTTTTGCACCAAAATTAAATAAAAACTGGGGCGTATTCGGTGAAGTAGGTGCTTATTACACTGGTAACCCAACTGCAAAATTAACGGCTGTTGGTGGTACTGCTGCTGACCGCGAATTACTTGCTGACCATGAACGTAGCATCGAACAAGATGACAAATATGAATGGCTTCCAGTAGGTAAAGTAGGTGTGAGCTACCATTGGTAAGTTCTTACTGAAACAAAAAACGAGCTTCGGCTCGTTTTTTTTGTTTTTAGAAAGCGTTTAAAATCTGTGACCAAATTTCAGACCATAGATCATGGCATCATTGTCTGAGACACTTGCAAGACCTGAAATATGAGATGTTTCAGTATTCGATGGTTTTGAGAGTTTCATATAATACAGGCCAGTCGCTAGAAAATTGTTCGGGTTAAATTTATACATCATACCTAAACCTAAACCTCGATAGCCATCACTTGGGTTTAAGGTAGACGCCGCATTTCCTGTCCCGTTGTCCCAAATAAACTCTGCAGCAGCGAGCCAACTCGGATTCAATTGATGTGCAATCCCTAACTTTCCTGACCATTGATCTTTCTGATATTCCACCAATTGGATATCAGCTAAATCACGGTATTGTGGATCGAGTGCTGCGTATTGAAGCACGGCATTAAACTGCGGTGGCTGAATGTTGAAATCTTTCCAATTAATCCAACGAACTGTGCCATATACAGCATTATGTGAGCTAACAGCTGTTTGAAATTCAAAATTGACGCTTTGTGGCGTTTGAATTGAGGTATGGGTGTCAAGTACTAATTGAAAAGGACCATTTGAATATAAAGTTGATTCAGAGGTCTTATTTTCATGTTTTATTTTTGAACGATAGGTTAGGCTAGTTTTAATAGCATATTCAGGGAGTTGATAACTGAATCCGAGCAGCCAACCAATCGCTTCATCTTGTTTAAAATCGGCATGGTAGCCATTGAGAGCAGCATATTGTTGCCCAGAAATTTTTAAATCACCTTTAAATGTTTGTAGGCTTAAACCGCTATAAATATTCCAATTATTATTGGGTTGATAGCCTACCAGTCCAGTTAGGTTATGCGTTCTAAAGTTAATATCGGCGCTTTCAATATCGATATTTGAGCTATCTGGTAAGCGAGGACTATATTGATAACTGATATCAGTATGAAAAGGTTGCTCATAAATTACTCCCGCAGAAATATTTTCATGTGGTTGAATTTTAAGTGCAAATTTCCCAGAAAATTGTTGATGAGCGAGATTCCCTGTAGAAAAATCAGTGATGCCCAATTCACTAATTAAGCCTTGATTCTGAACTTTGCCGTCAACTTGAGCATCGACATAAGCGAAACTGGCTTCAGTATAATTTCCGGGTTCAAGAAAGGCCGAGATCGATTGATCTGAGTTTTCTATTCCTGCTGCATACATGATCTGTATGGGGCAGACGATACCGACTGCCACTGCGACGAATTGATTTTTCATAAATATGGGTCGGAAGTAATAAGGTTTTAATTTTTATTGTGTTGGATGTATTTTAATCAAAATTAAAAATAAAGCCAAGAAAACTTAGATAAAATATGTGTTTACCAAAAAAAGAGGACAGTAGGTGTCCTCTTTAATTCGTCAATTGGCCTATCATTCTTCTGGGTAAGCCACTTTTTTCAACGCTTTGATGTCGGCATCTGGTGAGCATAAAGAAATAAACTCGTAGCCATAACCGCGTAGCAAATGTCCTTTGCGAACAGCAATCCAAGTGGTATTAACGCCAAAAATATCGGTAGGAATCTGTTTTAAACGGTAGTCACGTTCTGGGTCATATGCCACATCGTTGACAATACCAACCCCCATATTAAGTTCAACATAGGTTTTAATAACGTCTGCATCAAGTGCGGACATCACGATATCTACATTAAAGCCTGAATCTTCAAAAGCTTTATCAATTTTAGAACGACCCGTAAAACCACCGTGGTAAGTAATAATTGGATAGTTCGACAAATCTTCAATGGTGATATTTGATTTTTGGGTGAGTGGGTGCTCTTGTGGTGTGATGATACTGTGTTGCCAGTTATAGTAAGGCACACTTGCAAGGTTATCTTCGGTGGTTAACGATTCGGTTGCGATCCCAATATCCGCTTCACCTTGAAGGAGCATTTCTGTAATTTCAACAGGGCTTGCTTGTTGCAAAATTAGATGAACTTTTGGAAATTCTTTTTTAAATTGGTTCACAATCGGCGGCAAGACATAACGCGCTTGCGTATGTGTGGTCGCAATAGTCAATGTCCCTTCATCCACTTTGTTAAAGTCATCTGCTAGACGTTTAATATTGTCTGCATCCACGAGCATGCGTTCAACGATTCCCAATAAAGACTGGCCTGGTTCGGTTAAACCGAGTAGACGTTTACCTTTACGAATAAATAGCTGTACACCAAGTTCATCTTCTAGATCTTTGATGTGTTTACTCACGCCAGACTGCGAGGTGTAAAGTGCAGCAGACGCTTCTGTTAAATTAAAATTCTGACGTACGGTTTCTCGAATAATTCTTAATTGTTGGAAATTCATAATTTTATTTTACCTTAAAAGCAAGTGGGGCTTGTAAAGGCCCCCAACTTTTTGTTTTATGCAACTTGGTTTTCAAATAAATGCAAGTTCGTTGCACTTAACCATACTGTTTGATTTGGGCGGAATTGATGTGCTTTCGCTTCATCTGCCGTTAATGAAATTTCAATCAGATTGCCCTGACGGTCATGCAATTCAGCAATCACTTTACCTGCAATCCAAAGCTCACGTACAAAAGTTGCTTGGATAGCATTTTCTTGCGGCTGTGCATGAATGCGTAGTTCATCCGGACGAGCGAAGGCAATGACATTTCCTTGCGGCGCATTGGCGTTTTGTGGCAACAAAATTCGGTCTTCACCAATTTGAATGAGGCCATTGCTATTTTGACCTTCAAAACGGTTGGCTTGACCTAAAAAGTCAAATACAAACGGTGTTGCAGGTTTTTCATAAACTTCACGCGGCGAGCCAATCTGTTCTACGTTGCCTTTATTCATCACAATGATTTGATCGGCCACTTCAAGTGCCTCTTCTTGGTCATGGGTCACGAAAATAGAGGTGATGTGGAGTTCGTCATGCAAGGTACGTAACCAGCGGCGTAATTCTTTACGAACTTTGGCATCCAATGCACCAAAAGGTTCATCCAGTAATAACACGCGTGGTTCAACCGCTAAAGCACGTGCCAAGGCAATACGTTGACGTTGACCACCTGAAAGCTGAGCAGGGTAACGGTCAGCCAAGAAACCAAGCTGAACAAGATCAAGCAAACGAATAACACGTTTTTTGATTTCCGCTTCAGATGGACGTGTTGCACGTGGGCGTACACGTAAACCAAAAGCAATGTTGTCAAATACGGTCATGTGGCGGAACAGTGCATAATGCTGGAATACAAACCCAACTTCACGTTCACGGACATGAACTTTAGTGGCATCTTCACCTTCTAAAATCACTTGACCGCCATCGGCAGATTCAAGACCTGCAATGATACGGAGCAGGGTAGTTTTACCACAGCCTGATGGGCCGAGCAGCGCAACGAGCTGACCATCAGGGAAATCTAAAGAGATATTTTTAAGTGCATGGAATGCACCAAAGTGTTTTTCAATATTTTTTACTTGAATACTCATGAGGTCATTCCTTAAGAAACTTGTGAATCGTCTTTACGCTTGTCTTGTCGTTCCTGACGTAGTTCAACCCATGTTTTTAAAATCAGGGTCACAATCGCCAAGAGCGCTAATAGTGAAGACACAGCAAAAGCAGCACTAAAGGTATATTCGTTATAAAGGATTTCTACGTGTAGCGGTAAGGTGTTGGTTTCGCCGCGAATGTGACCTGAAACCACAGAAACAGCACCAAACTCACCCATTGCACGTGCATTACAGAGAATCACGCCGTAGATTAAGCCCCATTTGATATTTGGAAGTGTCACTTTCCAGAATGTCTGCCAGCCTGAAGCACCCAAGACGATTGCCGCTTCTTCTTCCTCAGTCCCTTGAGCTTCCATTAATGGAATCAACTCACGTGCCACAAAAGGAACGGTAATAAACACAGTGGCAAGGACAATGGCTGGAACGGCATATAAAATTTTGATGTCGTTATCCATCAGCCAGCCGCCTAACCAACCTTGAGTACCAAAAATCAATACCAACATTAAGCCAGCAATAACTGGAGAGACTGAAAATGGCATATCAATAATCGTGGTTAAAATAGATTTACCACGGAAATTAAACTTGGCAACAGACCATGCCGCAGCTACACCAAACACTACGTTTAGCGGTACGGCAATCACAGCGGTCAGTAAGGTCAGTTTCACTGCTGATAATGTGTCTGGATGAACCAGTGCTTGGAAGTAAACGCCAACACCTTGTTTAAAGGCTTCAACGAAAACCAAAACTAATGGCAGAATCAGGCAGCTTAAGAAGAAAATTAAAGCAATGATGATCAGGGTATAACGAACCCATGTCGGTTCACGTGTTGCATCACGCGACTGTAATTTTTCCGCAAGCGCATTACTATTCGTATTCATCGTGCAGTTCTCCCTGTACGGCGACTTGCCCATGCTTGAACCAAGTTAATTAAGAATAAAATGGCAAAAGAAATCACCAGCATCACCACTGCAATCGTGGTCGCGCCTGCATAATCATATTCCTCAAGACGAGAGATGATCATCAATGGGGCAATTTCAGTTTTGAAGGGTTGGTTACCTGCGATAAAAATCACCGAACCATATTCACCTACACCGCGAGCAAAGGCTAAAGCAAAACCTGTTAACAGTGCGGGAAATAGAATAGGTAAGATCACTTTGGTCACGATCTGAAAGCGATTTGCACCCAGTGCCGAAGCTGCTTCTTCAAGTTCAGTTTCTAGGTCGCTCAGTACAGGCTGTACAGTACGAACCACAAACGGAATACCAATAAAGATGAGGGCCAAGGTAATACCGATCGGGGTATATGCGACTTTAATGCCAATAGGTTCAAGGTACTGACCGATCCAACCAGTCGGTGCATATAACGAAGTTAATGCAATACCAGCAACGGCAGTTGGCAATGCAAAAGGTAAATCAACCAAAGCATCGACAATACGTTTACCCGGGAAGGTATAACGAACCAAACACCATGCTAAGAGCAAACCAAAAACTACATTGACTAACGCAGCAATAATGGCGGCACTAAAACTCAGTTGTAACGATTTTAAAATACGATCTGAGCTTAAAATCTCCCATAGTCCATCCCAACCGATACCTAAAGATTTAATAAATACGGCCGAAAGGGGAATGAGCACAATTAAGGATAAATACGCTAGGGTAAAGCCTAGAGAAAGACCAAATCCTGGCAGCACTCGGGATCGCTGCGACATGATGACTCCTCAAAATGAGAAAAGCTGACTTAAAAGGTCAGCAAAATTGAATAAATGATTTTGCGACAAGCTTAATGCTCAGTACTTAAAAAGCAAATTGAAATAAATACTTGTTTTCATCAGTAAAGCTGATATATTTCATGTGGTTTTCTGAAATTAAGTAATTGAAAATTTCAGGAAACGGCCCAAAACCTGATGCAACATTAATGTGTCCTACAGCGCCCATATTCACAGGGTAGAGCTTCCAAGCATCTGCAAGTTGTTTTGCATCTTCAAAGCCAAGCCAAGGATCATTTTCACTAATCAACATCGTTGTCGGCACACGAATACTCAGCTGATGAAAAAATGCTTTGTAATCCGTTGTACTGTCGCGTGCAAAGCCGTTTTCTCCAAAGCGAGCTGGATTGGCTGGCGCAACCAAAACTAAATTTTTGATTTTTTTATTGAGTTCTGGATGCAAGGCCAATGCTGCCACCGTGGTTAAACAACCAAAGCTATGCGCCACAATTTGAATTTCACCCTGTAATGGTCGTAAGGTTTGAACGAATTGTTTAATCCAGTCTTTTAGTACAGGGTGATTCCAGTCCTTTTGCTGAACACGAGAGCTAGACATGAGCTGACGTTGTAACCAAGATTGCCAATGCGCGTGTTCACTACCGCCTACTCCTGGGACAATTACTGTATGTGTCATGTCAAGTTCTCCTGATTCAGTCAATGACTGGTCTTATTTTCCGTTGTTGGCTTTAACGATTTGGTCAAACACGCCGCCATTTTCAAAGTGTGCTTTTTGGACTTTATCCCAACCACCAAATTCTTTATCAATGGTTACGAGTTTAAGTGGCTTAAAGACTGACGCGTATTGTGCAAGCGTTGTAGCGTTGCGTGGACGGTAAAAATTCTGAGCTGCGATTTGCTGACCACGTGGTGAATAAAGGAAGTTTAAATAACCTTTGGCTAAATAAAGATTGCCTTTTTTCTCCGCATTTTTTTCAAGAACAGCAACAGGTGGCTCAGCTAAAATTGAAAGTGAAGGGGTCACAATTTCAAACTTACCCGGTTGTTCACGAATCGCTAAATGTGCTTCATTTTCCCAAGCTAGTAATACATCACCAATGCCACGTTCAGCAAAGGTCGTAGTCGAACCACGTGCGCCTGAATCGAGTACTTTGGTGTTTTTATAAATCTTACGGACAAATTCTTGAGCCGTTGTATCATTACCACCCGTTTGATGTTTTGCCCAAGCCCATGCAGCTAGATAGTTCCAACGCGCACCGCCTGAAGTTTTCGGGTTTGGGGTAATAATACCTACGCCTGGTTTAACCAGATCGCCCCAATCTTTAATCGCTTTTGGGTTGCCTTTACGTACTAAGAACACAATGGTTGAGGTATATGGCGTTGAGTTTTGTGGAAGTTTCTTTTGCCAATCTGCAGGTAAAAGTTTGGCTTTTTCTGCAATCACATCAATATCCGCTGCAAGTGCTAAAGTCACCACATCGGCATCTAAGCCATCAATGACTGCACGTGCTTGTTTACCTGAACCACCGTGAGATTGTTTAAAATTAATTTTTTGACCTGTACGGCTTTCCCAATATTTACTGAAGTCTTTATTCACACTTTCATAGAGTTCACGCGTTGGGTCGTAAGATACGTTTAAAAAGTCTTTTGCAGCTGCGCCAAAAGAAACTGTCGAGATGACGGCAGCAAGAACACCCAATTTAAATTTTGCGGAAATACTCATGTGAACCTCAATAATTTTTACTTTGTCTGTAACATGGGTGAAGAATAGCGCCAATCTTTATGCATAAAAAATAATTAAAAACGAATTTTATATGAATAAAAAAGATAACAGACGTATCTACGAAAAAAAAGCATCGACCTTATGCGAAAGGAAGATGCTTTTCGCTATTTAAAGCATTATTTGGAATTATTGGTCTTCACGATTTGGTCAAAGACGCCACCATTTTCAAAATGTTTTTTCTGTACTTTGCTCCAGCCGCCAAACTCTTTATCTATAGTCACTAATTTTAAAGGTTTAAAAACATTTTTATATTTTGCCAGTACCGCAGCATTACGTGGACGATAATAGTTCTGTGCTGCAATGGTTTGACCTGCAGGTGAGTACAGATAATTTAAATACGCTTTGGCTAAATTTTCATTGCCATCCTTCTTGGCATTTTTTTCTACTATCGCAACAGGCGGCTCGGCCAAGATAGAAAGTGAAGGGGTCACGATCTCAAACTTACCCGGCTGTTCACGAACTGCCAAATGTGCTTCATTTTCCCAAGCCAATAACACGTCACCAATACCACGTTCAGCGAATGTAGTTGTTGCACCACGAGCACCTGAGTCGAGGACTTTGGTTTGCTTATAAATTTGACGGACAAATTCTTGGGCTTTTGCATCATTACCACCTGCTTGATGTTTGGCCCAAGCCCACGCTGCTAGATAGTTCCAGCGCGCACCACCCGATGTTTTTGGGTTCGGGGTAATAATGTCGACACCCGGTTTAATTAAATCGCCCCAGTCTTTGATGCCTTTCGGGTTGCCTTTATGCACTAAGAACACAATAGTCGATGTATACGGCGTTGAGTTTTGCGGAAATTTCTTTTGCCAGTCTTTTGCAACTAAACCACGTGCAGCAATTTCATCAATATCTGCAGCCAAGGCCAAAGTGACGACATCGGCATCTAGACCATCAATAACAGCACGAGCCTGTTTACCTGATCCACCATGAGATTGTTTAAAGTTAATGTCTTGGCCTGTGGTTTTTTTCCAGTAAACACTAAAGTCTTTATTGAAGTTGTCATACAATTCACGGGTTGGATCATATGACACATTTAAGAAATCTTTGGCAGATGCACTGAATGCTGTGGCAGAAATGAATGCAGCCAAAACCCCAAGTTTTAATTTAGATAGATTCATGTTGTCCTCAATTTTTATACATGTTTTGTTGGATGAGGCAAGAATATCTGTAGTTTTAATGCAGAAAAAATAATTAAAAAAGAATTTAATATGAACAAAAAAGAAATATATGCTGAACGATTATTTTTTAAAATAAAGTGATGTAATTGGGATGACGATGTATGCAGTGTTTTAAAAATGCGCAGCAAATAGAACAAGTTAATTTACTTGATCGCGCCTTTCACTATGGCGATGGCTGTTTTAGCACGGCACGTATTCGCCAAGGACAAATAGAACTTTTAGCTTTGCATATTGCACGATTAAAACTGAGTAATGAGCGATTAAAGCTAAATGCAGATTTAAGCCTCATTGAAGACACTCTAAAATTGTTACGTAAACAAGATGTCGTCAATGGCACTTTGAAGATTGTGTTGAGTCGTGGTATCGGTCAGCGTGGCTATAGTTTACCTGAGCATCCAGCAGATGTTTGGGTGTTTTATTACCCCAAAGCTGTTGCAGATTTTGAGTACGAAAATGTCGAAAGTGGTGTATTACATCAAGCCATTGGGTTAACCATGCCAAGTTTGGTGGGCTTGAAGTCCTTAAATCGATTAGAACAAGTCATGCTCAAAGCAGAGTTGGATCAAACCCCATGGGGGGAAGCTTTGGTGACGGATGTGCAAGGTACAGTTGTCGAAGGTGTGAGCAGTAATTGTTTTATTCGTACAAATGAAGGATGGATTACGCCCGAACTTCGTTATAATGGCGTGCATGGTGTCATGCGTGCAGAAATTTTAAAACGGATGCAGCAGCATCAGATTCCATGTACTCAACGTCACGTCAATATGGATGAAATTACGCATTTTCAGAGTGTTTTTTTCTGCAATGCTTTAAGTCCCATGAAAATTGCATCAACTCTGAATGGAGTTGAGTTAGATGTTCAAGCTTGTATTGAACTTTTCCGAACACTTCAATTAAGTCAGATTCGTTAATATGTCCACCGCGTCTAAAAAAACAAATAAGAAAAAATCTGCCAAAGCAGGTTTTCCATTTAAAGCATGTTTGGTTGTGCTACTTGGTATCGTTGTAGTTGCGGCGATCTTACTGTGGTCGAGTTTATTTAAAGCCTATCCTGTGGAAGGCAAAAAGCAAATGTTGGCGATTGGTGCAGGGGATACCTATTCAGGATTTATTGACCGACTGGCCAAAGAGAAACAAGTTCATTTTCCTATTATTTTGAAGTTGTACCAAAAATTCATGATCAATGACACCTTAAAAGCAGGTGTGTATGAAATCCATGAAGGCATGAGCGTACGTGAAGTCATGAAACTGATTTCTAACTCTGAAAATGCGCAAATGAATCGAATTTTAGTGATCGAAGGGACGACATTTAAGCAACTGATAGACGCGTTAAAAAATGATCCTTTGGTGACACATGACATCAGTCATTTACCGTATGCACAAATCTTAAAAGAACTCGGTATTCCGTATTCACACCCAGAAGGATTATTTGCACCAAATACGTATTTCTTTGCAAAAGGCGAATCTGATCGAAAAATTTTGAAGGATTTGTATAACCGACAAATCAAAGCCTTAGATCAGGCTTGGACTAATCGAGCTCAAAATTTACCGTATAAAGATAAATATGAAGCCCTGATTATGGCGTCGATTATTGAAAAAGAAACCAGTATTGATAGTGAGCTTGAACAAGTGTCTGGTGTATTTGTGCGTCGTCTCAAACAAGGGATGCGTTTGCAAACAGATCCAACTGTGATTTATGGCATGGGTGATAAATACCAAGGCAATATCACTCGCCAAGATCTACGTACACCTACAGCCTATAACACTTACACGATCAATGGCTTACCGCCTACACCGATTGCTTTGCCGAGTCAAAAAGCAATTGAAGCCGCGATGCATCCAGATGCGTCAAATAACATCTATTTCGTGGCGACAGGTAACGGTGGTCATAAATTTAGCAGTAATTTGTCAGACCATAACCGAGCGGTACAAGAGTATTTATCGGTAATTCGTGCGAAAAATTGAGGAGTGAGCATGTTTATTAGTTTTGAAGGCACGGAAGGTGTGGGTAAAACCACGTTGATTCGTAAACTACATGAGCATTTCCAACACTTAGCAAAAGATGTGGTATTAACCCGTGAGCCGGGTGGTACACCTATGGCAGAGCAAATTCGCTCACTGTTACTTTCGGTGAACCACGAAGAAACCATGAGTAATGATACTGAATTATTGCTGATGTATGCAGCGCGTGCACAGCATTTAGAAGCCGTGATTCTGCCAGCGTTAGCTGCAGATAAAATCGTTTTATGTGACCGTTTTACAGATTCGAGTTTTGCATATCAGTGTGCAGGTCGTGGTTTGGACCGAGAAAAACTCAAAGTTTTAAATGACGGTTTTGTGGCGCGTATGCCAGATATTACCTTTTGGTTAGATGCACCGATTGAAACGGGGATGTTACGTGCACGTGAACGTGGTGCTTTGGATCGATTTGAGCAAGAGAAAGCAACGTTCTTTGAGAAAGTGCGTTCAGGTTTTGCTGAAATTCATGAAAATGAGCCTGCACGCATGAAGCGCCTCGATGCGACGCAAACACCTGAACAGGTTTTTCAACAGGCATTATTGCATTTGCAACAGATCTAAAATGCCATAGTAATCTTTAGGTATTTGATTTAAAAATCATTCATAGCATAAGTTATGGATGATTTTTTTATGCCGCATCGAAAGCAGGCGATTATTGATTTTTTACAACGTGAATTTGCCCCAAGTTTAAAAAATTGCACGATTAAAGAAGTTGGACAGCAAACCGCGACTTTAATTTGGCATGTCACAGAACAAGATCTAAGACCGGGCAATACGATATCTGGCCCAACCATGATGACTTTGGCTGACTTTGCGCTATATGTGGCTATATTGGGGGAGATCGGGATTGTAGGACTGGCGGTCACGACCAATATGAATATTAATTTTTTAAGAAAACCCGAAGCCAATCAAGATTTAATAGGCGAGTGTCGATTGCTGAAAGTGGGCAAAAGTATAATTTATGGTGAGGTGTTGGTGTATTCAGCAGGTGTGGATGAGCCTGTTGCACATATAACAGGGAGTTATTCTATTCCACCAAAACGAATATAAAGGCTCAATTGCATTTGCTGATTCAAATAAAAAGCCGAATTTATATTCGGCTTTTTATGGTTTTTAGACATTTTAGATGTTTAAGAAACCAGTTCTGTATTCACCAATGGACATTCCACTTGGAAATCGGGTGGACTTAACACAGTTTTACGTAGTTCGTCTGCTTGTTCAGGATAGTCTAAAGTGAAATGCAGACCACGAGACTCTTTACGTTCCATTGCACAGCGCACAATCATTTCTGATACCAATACTAAGTTACGGAGTTCAATCAGATTTTTACTGACTTGATAATCTTGATAATACTCGGTGATTTCACGCTTAAGCATTTCAATACGATGGAGCGCACGTTGAAGTCGCTTGGTTGTTCTGACAATACCGACGTAGTTCCACATGGTTTGGCGAAGTTCATCCCAATTCTGCAAAATCACCACGTCTTCGTCAGGGTTGGTCACTTGCGAGTCATCCCATTCTGGGACATGAGGCGCCTGATAGGATCCCTGATGCTGTGCTGTGATATGTGCTGATGCACTCATGCCATAAACGAAACATTCCAGTAAGGAGTTACTCGCCATACGGTTTGCACCATGTAGACCAGTATAAGAGGTTTCCCCAATGGCATATAGGCCTGGAATATCGGTCTGACTGTTTTCATCAACCACAACGCCGCCACAGGTGTAGTGAGCAGCAGGAACCACAGGAATCATTTCTTTGGTGATATCAATGCCAAGTTCCATTAAGCGTGCATACAATGTAGGAAAATGTTCTTTGACAAATTCTGCAGGTTTATGGGTGATATCAAGCCAAACATGACGTATGCCCAGACGTTTGATTTCATAATCAATAGCGCGCGCTACAATATCGCGTGGTGCTAATTCTGCACGCTCATCAAAGCGCAGCATAAAGCGTTCACCGTCAGGAAGACGTAAATAGGCACCTTCGCCACGCATCGCTTCGGTAATTAAAAAGGAGCGAGCTTGAGGATGGTACAAACAGGTTGGATGGAATTGGTTGAATTCCATATTGGCAACACGACAGCCTGCACGATAAGCCATGGCAATACCATCACCCGTCGCAATGTCGGGATTCGATGTATATAAATAAGCTTTCATTGCACCGCCACAGGCAAGGGCAGTAAATGGTGCTAAAAAGGTATGTACTTTTTCGGTTTTTTCATCTAATGCATAAAGGCCTAGAGCACGGCTTTCAGCTTCAGGATTTAACTTTTGTGCGGTAATTAGATCTATCGCGATATAGTTTTCAAAGATCTGAATATTTGATTTTTCTTGGGCGCGTTCTACCAATGTTGTGGAAATTGCACGTCCAGTTGCATCCGCTGCATGAATTATACGGCGCTGAGAGTGGCCACCTTCTCGGGTCAGATGTAGCTGTTCTTGTTCGTCTAAAGTAAATTGCACCCCTTGATTCAGTAGAAAATCGACAGAGGGCTTACCACCTTCAACGGTTTGTTTTACCGCCGCCATTTCACATAAATGTGCACCTGCAATCATGGTGTCATCGATATGTTGTTCAATGGAATCTGTTTTATCGAGGACGGCTGCCACGCCACCTTGGGCAAAATATGTACTGGCATCCGTCAGCGTCGACTTAGCTAAAACAGCAATATTAAAATGATCTGGTAACGAGAGGGCTAAACTTAAACCTGCACCGCCACTTCCCACAATAATCACATCAAATTGATGTGTCGTGTTTAAATTAGACATGTCCATCAGCTAATTTTAAAAATGTCCGATCATCACAACTGTTTTTGCCTAAAAACGCAATGACTATAAATTAACTAAATAATGAAAAATATTCATAGATCTGTAATATTTAAGGAATGTTTAAGATTGTTTATCCTAAATATTCATCAAACATTTTATTACGAAGCCTAGACTTGCATTGTGATAAAAACTAACGTATTTCAAATGATAAGCACAATTGAGTGAATGCTAACAATGAATAAATCGTATTTACAAAAGGGACTTTATGCAGCTGTGTTTACGGTTGCTAGCGTACAAACGCAGGCAGCAGGTCCTGTTGATTTTTCCAATTTGGTTGAACAGGTCAGCCCAGCTGTCGTAAGCGTGAATGTGGTTAAAAAGCTCAGTCAAGAAGAGCTTTTACAGCAGCAAGTCCCAGAAATATTACGACGCTTTTTTGGTAATCAGGTCGTTATCCCGCAGCAAAAAATGCCGCAAGAAAAGACCGGTTATGGAAGCGCATTCTTTATTAGTAAAGATGGTTATCTATTAACTAATCACCATGTGGTAGAAGATGCATCGAAAGTCACCATCGTATTGAATGACCGCCGTGAAATTGATGCCACCGTTGTGGGTAGTGATGAGCGGACTGATGTGGCTTTGCTAAAGGTGAAAGGTTCAAATTTTCCAGAGCTACGCACAGGTAATGTTGACCGTTTACGTGTAGGTGAGCCAGTGTTGGCTATTGGTTCACCATTTGGTTTTGACTATTCAGCTTCGGCAGGGATTGTCAGTGCGAAAATGCGCAATATGATGGGAGAAACCTCGGTTCCATTTATTCAAACCGATGTGGCATTGAACCCCGGAAACTCAGGCGGCCCTTTATTTAACCAGTCTGGTGAAGTGGTTGGGGTGAACTCTCGTATCTTTAGTGGTACGGGTGGTTATATGGGTTTATCGTTCTCGATTCCTATTGATGTGGCGATGGATGTTGCAGACCAATTAAAGAAAAACGGCAAGGTGACACGTGCTTACTTAGGCGTTATGCTGCAAGATATCGATCGTAATCTAGCTGAATCCTATAACCTTTCAAAACCTGAGGGCTCATTGATTACTCAAGTTGCACCGAATTCACCCGCAGCAAAAGCTGGCTTTAAAGCGGGTGATGTCATTTTGAAATTTAATGGTACACCGATTTCACGTACTGGCGAACTACTGAATTATCTCAATCGTACAGGTCCTAATCAAAGTATTCAGCTTGAAGTATTACGTGATGATAAACGCCAAAACATTTCAGCAACCTTGATCACTGCACCAGATGATACGCCTGCAAAAGCTGAAATTGCACCTGTGAAAAAAGGCCCGGTGATTGGGGTGTCAATTCGT
This sequence comes from Acinetobacter sp. YH16042, assembly GCF_013417245.1. NCBI lineage: Bacteria > Pseudomonadati > Pseudomonadota > Gammaproteobacteria > Moraxellales > Moraxellaceae > Acinetobacter > Acinetobacter sp. YH16042. Next base: position 117,058 of record NZ_VPEJ01000007.1, on the reverse strand, counting down.
AATTTAACTGCAGATGAATTAAAGCAACTGAGTGTGAAAGGTGGTGTATTAATTCAAGATGTACGAGCTAGTGGTATTGCTGCACAAGCGCGAATTCAGCCGGGTGACGTTGTGACTCAAGTTAATAATAAAGCTGTGAATAATGCAGAAGATTTTGTGAAAGTTATTTCAGAATTGAAAAATGGCAGCATTGCACGTGTTTCTTTGATTCGTCAGGGGCAACGTGCGATTGTGGGCATGCGCATTCAATAATGATTTGCTGAATGAAAACCACTCCAAGCGAGTGGTTTTTTTAACTTTAGTGTTTTTGCAATTTACCCTTAGATAAAAATGAGTAGACTGTGGAGCATATTTTAAAATTTGCAGGACGCTATGAGCGATATCTTTGATTTAAAAATTACAGTTCAAGCTGAACATATCGACACATTAAATCATGTGAATAACGTGGTGTACGTCAGTTGGATGCAAGATGTCGCGACAGCACATATTGAAGCCTTGGGTTTAGGCTTAAAAGAATATATTGAATTGAAGCATGCCATGGTTGCTGTAGAGCATCATGTTCAATATCGAAAAGCAGCAATTGAAGGTGAGGAGATTATTCTGCGAACTTGGTTAAATGATATCAATGCGTTGTATTCGTTTCGTCAGTATGTATTTTATCGCCCTAAAGACAAAGCGATAATATTTACAGGCAATACGCAGTGGGCATGCATTGAAATTGCCACAGGTCGTCCAAAACGCATGTCGCCAACCTTTACCCAAGCGTATCAACCTATTGCGGATAGCCTAAATCCGCTGGATTTTAGTGCTTATGATCTTTGAGTTTGATTTTATCGCAAAATTTCAAACCAAGACCAGCCAAGTTCTCCATGTAGGATGAATGACTTGCATAAAAGCAATGCATTATTTTCGATACTTTGAAAAATCCATCTGCTATAATCCTCGGCAATTTCTATTCGGCTTTTGCTATGCATAAAGAATTGCATGTATAGCGCTTTTATTTTTCCAAGGTAGCCCATGGCGCAAGCTAAAAAATCTGTTGATATAAAAAACATTCGTAACTTCTCGATCATTGCGCATATCGACCATGGTAAGTCGACCCTTGCCGACCGATTTATTCAAACTTGTGGTGGTTTGCAAGATCGTGAAATGCAGGCGCAGGTTCTAGATTCTATGGAATTGGAACGTGAGCGTGGTATTACGATTAAAGCTGCGTCAGTGACTTTGTATTACACCCATCCTAATGGTGAAGAATACCAACTCAACTTCATTGACACACCGGGGCACGTTGACTTTTCTTATGAAGTTTCACGTTCATTGGCTGCGTGTGAAGGTGCACTATTGGTTGTCGATGCTGCACAAGGGGTAGAAGCACAATCTGTAGCGAATTGCTATACCGCAATTGAACAAGGTTTAGAAGTCCTACCTGTTTTAAATAAAATTGATTTGCCGCAAGCAGAGCCAGAGCGTGTTATTCAAGAAATTGAAGACATTATTGGTATCGAAGCGACTGAAGCACCTACATGTTCAGCTAAAACCGGTCTAGGCATTGAAGGGGTGCTTGAAACACTGGTAAATGTTATTCCTGCACCCGAAGGCGATCGTAATGCACCATTACAAGCCTTAATTGTTGACTCTTGGTTCGACAACTATTTGGGCGTGGTTTCTTTAGTTCGTATTAAAGAAGGTCGTGTGCGTAAAGGCGATAAAATGTTGATGAAATCAACAGGTCAAACGCACATCATTACTTCAGTAGGTATTTTTAATCCTAAACATACAGAAACTGACATGCTCGAAGCAGGTGAAGTTGGTTTCGTGATCGCGGGTATTAAAGATATTTTTGGTGCTCCAGTTGGTGATACGATTACCTTGGCAACTACACCAGAAGTTGAAAGCTTACCGGGTTTCAAAAAAGTGAAACCACAGGTCTATGCAGGTTTATTCCCAATCGATTCAAGTGAATTTGAACCGTTCCGTGAGGCGCTGCACAAACTGCAAATTAATGACTCAGCGTTGTTCTTTGAACCTGAAAGTTCAGATGCACTTGGTTTTGGCTTCCGTTGTGGCTTCTTGGGTATGCTGCACATGGAAATTGTACAAGAACGTTTAGAACGTGAGTATGATCTGGACCTGATTTCTTCAGCACCAACCGTAATTTATGAAGCGGTGATGAAAAATGGTCAAACCATTTATATCGATAGTCCTTCTAAAATGCCGGATGGTTCAACAGTTGAAGACTTACGTGAGCCAATTGCTGAATGTCACATTTTAGTACCGCAAGAATACTTGGGTAATGTGATGACTTTATGTGTTGAACGTCGCGGCGTTCAAAAGAATATGAAGTTCATGGCGAACCAAGTGGCCATTACGTTTGAAATTCCAATGGCTGAAGTGGTAATGGATTTCTTTGATAAGTTGAAATCATGTTCACGTGGCTTTGCATCGCTTGACTATAGCTTTGTCCGTTTTGAGAGTTCATCTTTGGTTAAGGTGGATGTGCTAATTAATGGTGAGAAGGTTGATGCCTTGGCCATGATTTGTCACCGCCAAGATGCTCGTCACCGTGGTATTGCTTTAGTTGAAAAAATGAAAGACTTGATTCCACGTCAAATGTTTGATGTGGCTATTCAAGCAGCAATTGGCGCGCAAATCATTGCACGTTCAACTGTAAAAGCGATGCGTAAAAACGTTTTGGCTAAATGTTATGGTGGTGACGTGTCGCGTAAGAAGAAACTTCTTGCGAAACAAAAAGAAGGTAAGAAACGTATGAAACAAGTGGGCAGCGTCGAAATCCCACAAGAAGCGTTCCTTGCGGTATTGAAAGTAGAAAGATAATAAATAGAGGTTTATGAGCTCATGGATTTTGACTTTAATTTGATCCTTGTTCCTGCCACAGTCATTTTTTTCTTAATTTGGCTGTTGGATAAGTTTGTCTGGAAACAACGACAGACCAAAGGTAAAGGGAATGAAAATGTCGTTATCGCATGGGCTTATGACTTTTGGCCGATTCTAGCGATAGTTTTGGTAATGCGTTCATTCTTATATGAGCCATTTAATATTCCATCAGACTCTATGGTTCCAACTTTAGAGACAGGTGATTTTATTGTGGTGAATAAATATCAGTATGGCGTACGTTTACCTATCGTCAATAAAAAAATTCTTGATGTCGGTGAACCTGAGCGTGGTGATGTCATTGTATTCCGTTATCCACCACAACCAACCATCAGCTATATTAAACGAGTGGTCGGTTTACCAGGTGATCATATTATTTACGATCATGGTCAACTGAGTGTGAATGGTCAAAAGGTGGCAAAAGTTCCTGTAGAATTTAGCCGTGAAAAAGATCAACTTGATACACCTACATCGATTTATCATAAAGAAACCATGGGTAAGCATACGTTTACCATGCGTGAGCTTGAAGGCGTCAATGTTGCGCGCCAAGCACCATTTATCAACTATGTTGAAAATGGTAAATATTCAACAGAAAATGGTTTATATTGGGAAGTTAAGGTTCCTGAAGGTCACTATTTCGCGATGGGGGATAATCGCGATCAAAGTGCGGACAGTCGTTTTTGGGGCTTTGTGCCTGAAGAAAACCTCACTGGACGTGCTTTTTACAAGTGGATGCATAAGGAACCCGGTTTAAAACTGCCTTCATTTAGTCGTAATGGCAGTATTGATTAGTCTTACATCAGGAAAATAAAATGAGACATCAACGGGGAACGTCTTATATTGCAATTTTAATTGCTGTGATTGGTTTTGCTTTTTTAGCTAAAGCTTTAATTGCGGTTTGGGGACCGTATGTTGACGATCGTCTCGTCAACAATGAAATTGAAGAATTGATGAAGAGCAGTCCTAAAAATATTGCTCCGAGTAAGTTTGAGTCACAAATGTCACAGCGTTTAGATATGAATGGTGTACGTGATTTAAATTTTAAAGATATTGCTCAAGTCACTAATGTAGATGGTCTACAAGTGAAAACAGATTATGAAATAAGAAAACCTTTCTTATTGAATATTGATATTGTGTTGAAGTTCGAGAAAAGTTTTGATCAAAGCTCAGTCCAAGCTAAATGAAGCTCGTTTAGCAAGTCGTATCGGTTATCAGTTTAAACAACCTGAATTGTTACAACTGGCCTTGACCCACCGATCGGTGAGCCATAAATACAATTATGAACGCCTAGAATATCTGGGCGATTCATTATTGGGTATGATAATTGCCAATTATCTGTACCATGCCTACCCGCATGAAAATGAAGGGCGTCTAACGCGTATGCGTGCGACACTGGTTCGTCAGGAAGCGCTAGGAAAAATTGCCAATGACTTAAAACTCAGTCAAGAATTAATCTTGAGTACAGGTGAGTTGAAATCTGGCGGTCATCATCGTGAGTCTATACTTGCGGATACCGTTGAATCGATCATTGGTGCAATCTATGTCGATTGTCAGGATTTAAAAATTCTGGAACCGATTGTTCTTAAATGGTATGTGCCATATTTAGATCATATTGAACCAACTGATCAACTGAAAGATCCTAAATCACGTTTGCAAGAGTATTTACAAGCACGTAAAAAACCTCTCCCGGTTTACGAGGTTGTAGATATTCAGGGTGATGCTCCGAACCAACATTTTAAAGTTGAATGTACAGTTGAAGGGCTCCCTGTTAAATACGGTGAAGGTTCAAGCCGTCGCTTTGCTGAACAGGCAGTAGCGGCAGAAATCTTAGAAATTTTGGAGAAAAAGTCTTAATGACTACTCATTCCGATCACGTAGATGCTGATCACGAGTCGCAAGGCGACAGTAACGATTTAATTAGTCAGTTTTTTAGTGCACAAGGCACTGAAATTCCTGCCGATTTTAAAAGTGGGTTTGTGGCGATTGTTGGTCGTCCAAACGTGGGTAAATCAACGTTGATGAACCATATTTTGGGTCAAAAACTTTCCATTACCTCTCGTAAACCACAGACCACACGTCATAAAATTGTGGGTATTGACTCACGCGAAAAATCTCAAGCGGTATTTGTAGATACCCCGGGGATGCACAAAAAAGAAGTCCGTGCCATCAATAAAATGATGAACCGTGCGGCACATTCTGCACTTCGTGATGTGAACTTAGTTTTGTTTGTGATTGATGCAGACAAATGGACACAGAATGATGATTTAGTGTTAGAGAAGCTAAAAAAAGCCGATATGCCAGTGATTCTTGTGATCAATAAAATTGATACACTAGAGAATAAAAACCATGCATTACCATTGATACAAGAGCGTGCAAAATTAATGAATTTTGCAGAAATTGTTCCTGTATCAGCATTACGTGGTGCAAATTTAGATCATTTGCGCAGCACGATTGAGAAATATTTACCATTCCAACCACCACTGTATTCACTTGAGCAATTAACGGATCGTTCAGAGCGCTTCCTTGCGTCTGAAATTATCCGTGAAAAAATCATGCGTCAATTGGGTGAAGAGCTGCCTTATGATTTAACGGTTCAAATTGAGTCGTTTAAAACAGAAGAAGCAACGGTTAATCCAAAAACGGGTCGTCCTAAAGCGGCGTGTACCTATATTGATGCGACGATTTTTGTCGATCGTTCTGGCCAAAAAGCCATTGTGATTGGTGAAAAAGGTGCCAAACTGAAGAAAATCGGTATGGATGCACGTGTGGATATGGAAAAAATGTTCGAGCAAAAAATCATGCTGACACTTTGGGTGAAAGTCAAAGGTGGTTGGTCTGATGATGAGCGTGCATTGAAAAGCCTGGGTTATAGCGATATTTAATTGCTGGACATTTAAAACTTTGAGGGAAGAGTAATGATGAGAGTATTAGCTGTAGTGGCATGTGTTTTGTTTCTACAAGGGTGTATTCATAAAATCGTTACTGTTCCTGTCAAAGTGGCTTATAAAACCACAAAGGGCGTGGTCAAAGGCACTGCTGCAGTTGTGGGTGCAGTCATTCCAGATGGGGATGATGAAGAAGATGAAGACGAAAAGAAAAAGAAAGACAAGGATTAATATTTTAAATCATGCGTAATGAGATACTGCATGGTTATTTAATTCACCATCGTAAATATCGTGAAAAAAGTCATATCGTGCACCTGTTTACGCAGGAGCATGGCCGAGTTGACGGTATTCTCAGACAAACACCTCCGCCTCAGTATCAACCGATTTGCTTGCAAGCATCCGGCAAGTCTGAGCTTAAAAATTTCAGTAAACTTGAAATTGTGAATCAACCCATTTTCTTTTTTGGGGATGCTTTTTTTTCAGGTTTTTATTTAAATGAAGTTTTATTGAGGTTATGTCCTTTAGAGGTCGAGATGCCTGAGACATTTGCTCAATATGCGCATACCTTAGAACAACTCCAATGCATGTCTGCGCAGGACAATCCTGATCTTTTTTTGCGACAAATCCTTAGACAGTTTGAGCATGAGTTGCTTGAAGAATTGGGTTATGCGCTAGATTATTCAACTGATGCAAATCAACAGCAAATTCAGCTTCATGAAAATTATCAATTTCATTTAAATGAAGGTTTTCAACCTGTCATTAAAGCCTCACGCGCAACATTGTCAGGTCAACATATTTTAAGTATGTGTGATTATGAAAAAGGTGGGGAATTTAATTCTGAACAGTTACAATTACTGTCTAAGTTGTACCGACAAATGATTACTTCCTTGCTTGGCGATCGTCCATTAAAAAGTCGTCAATTGTGGATACAGAATTCTCAAACTCAACGTCATTAGGAAAGAATTATGGCAGCTTTGCTTGGTGTAAATATTGACCATGTGGCAACACTACGAAATGCACGTGGGACAACTTATCCAGATCCTGTGAATGCCGCAATTATTTGTGAGCAAGCGGGGGCGGAAGGGATTACGCTGCATTTACGTGAAGATCGTCGCCATATTAAAGATGATGATGTACGTCGAATGCGTTCTGTATTAAAAACCCATATGAACCTTGAAATGGCAGTGACCAATGAAATGGTTGAATTTGCCAAAGAGATTCAGCCGCATCATGTATGCTTTGTTCCTGAAAAGCGTGAAGAAGTCACGACTGAAGGTGGTCTAGATGTGGTTGGGCATTTTGAAGATGTAAAAAACGCGACTCAAGCACTCGCGGCGATTGGTTGCGAAGTTTCATTATTTATTGATGCTGACTTTGCTCAAATTGATGCAGCGATTGCCTGTGGTGCGCCTACGATTGAGTTGCATACAGGTGCATATGCAGATGCTGAAACACCTGAAGCGCAGAAAGCAGAGCTGGAACGTATTATTCGAGGTGCTGAATATGCGGCATCTAAAGGATTGATTGTGAATGCTGGTCATGGCTTAAATATTGACAATGTCACTCCGATTGCGCGCATTGCTCAAATTCATGAACTAAATATTGGTCACTCGATTATTGCTGATGCTGTATTTATTGGATTGGCACAGTCTGTAAAACAAATGAAAGCTGCGATTAAATCTGCACGTTAATTTTTAAGTAAAGTATATGTCAAATATTGATTATGATGCCCTAATGAAGCCAGTCATTGGCTTCTTGGGGTGTGAAACACCAAAAGCATGGCTAGATGAAGCTTTAAATAATTTGGATATCCTGATGCAGGATCATGCCAATTGTGAAAAGAAAGCAGCAAGTACAGCAATGAATTTGATGTTTCGTTATAGTTTTTTCTCGGATTTACAAATCAAACTGGCACAGCTAGTACGTGAAGAAATGCTGCACTATGAGCAAGTGCTGGAACTGATGGCAAAACGTGGTCAGGAATGGACTGCAATCACTGCTGGTCGGTATGCAGGTGGTCTACGTAAAGAAGTGCGGACTTACGAGCCAGAAGCGTTAATTGATATCTTGGTGATTGGCGCATTTGTTGAAGCACGGTCATGTGAGCGTTTCTATGCGCTTGCACCACATGTGGATGAAGAGTTGGGGCGTTACTACCGCTATTTGCTAAAGTCTGAATCACGCCATTATGAGGACTATTTAGCATTGGCCACGGATGTGGCGATGACCAATAAGCTAAAGAACCCGAAAGAAGATATTCAGATGCGTATTGAGCATATTCGTGAAGTTGAAAAAAATCTGATTAGCAGCCCAGATGATTTATTCCGCTTTCATAGTGGTGTGCCAGTCAAAGCAGCTTGATAAAATAATCCTCCAAAATGGGGGATTTTTTATGCACTTAAAATAAACGATAATAAGAATTATTTACAATTGTCTTGGGTGAATCTAAAATGAAACGATCTCTATGAATCAAACAATTTAAGCTCACTTATTTAATATGAAATTACAATTCACTTTACTCTGTATCGCTTTGTGTGCGGTTGGTCAGGCTGAAGCGCATTATCCTTATGTTGCACCTCTAAACTATCAAACATTTAATAATCATAGTGCCATTCTTTCTGGTTTTTATGACAATCCGTTTGTTTCTGAAATAGCCATTAAAAATTTTAATTTCCATGTACATACACCGTCTGGTGAAAAGCTGCATTTAACGGAAACTGATTGGGCAAAAACGCAAACAGTCAGCAGCTATAGTTTAGAAAATAAGCAAGATGGCACGTATCGTATTCGCGGTGAAAAGCAGGGAAGTACAGCGCGTTTTGCTTATGATCAAAAGCAGTGGAAAGCGTTAATCAATGGTGTGCGTGATCCTCAAAAAACTGCGAATGCAAATGTCATTTATACAGCCGAGTTGACTAAAAAGTCGCAAATCAAAAGTATTCAAACCCAGGAAATCATTGAAACTTTTGTATCACGCCGTGTAACGTCTACACATGTGGTGAATCATTTACATGAAGGCTTTGATGTGCAATTTAAAACCCATCCGAATGCCATTATGCAAAATGAGCCTGTCCAACTGAAAGTGCTAGATCAGAAAAAAGCGGTTGCGGGTTTGCAGATTGAAATTTTGCAGCAAACAACGGATTACAGCCGTGAAGGAAAAGTTTATAAAACGCTTAAAACTGATCAAGATGGAAACTTGAATTTTAGCCTATCAGATCGTGGTCAGTATTTACTGAAAATCGATTATCAACAGCCTTTTGAAATGAAAGGCGATACATTAAAACGATATAAATATACTTTGAGCTTTAATGTAATCTAAGGTGATTAAAAGAGAAAAAGCTCTGCGATTTGCGGAGCTTTTTTATGAAAATGATTTAGCTATCTTTAGGTTCAAGATAAAACATCGATAAACCTATCAATAAAATTAAACTGGTTTGAGTGAAAAAGTGTTTATTAAAACCACCATAATATTGCTGCGAATAGCCTGCGATCAGTAAATACCCCGTTAAATAGAGCAGTCGATAATATCGGCTTTCAAAACAATAAAAGACACTTGCAAAACATAAAATCAAGCAACCAATCACCATATAGTGGATATCCCAAATGATGGTGTTGATAGCAAATAAAAGTGCTGAAAGTGCGCCGATAGATAAATTACGAAGGCTTTCAAACCCTTGAAAAATGTGCATCAAAGCTAATATGAAGAGTGGTAATAGAGCAAGTGCATATTTTATTTTCATACTGTTTTGCGTCATGAGCATAAAATTTTGCTGTTTCTCAACAATGGGGCTAGTACTGATGCTTAGCCTAAGCCATTGTAGGGTTAAGTGTTCAGGGATGTTGGCTTTAACTAAAAATTTGAGAGTGGCTTGTGGTGGGATAATATAATTTTCTTGGAATTCATGGCCATAAAAGATCCAAGATTTATTGGTCTCCAATGTGTGATATTGCGTATTTTTTTGAGTTGAGATGTTAAAGAGTTGTCCACTTGCATTTAACCCAGCTTTCATACATGGTGTTTCTTTTTCGTGAACAATACATAACGGCAGTACCGAAATTTCAAGATCTTTTCGAGTTTGTTGCTGACCTGCAAAATCGATATGAACATATAACTGATCAGATTGGTTTTGCAGCGTAATCGGTGTGCTTGACCAATATTGTCCTTCTGTCATCTCGTCCAATACAGATTCAGATATTTCCGGAATAGTATTGTGATTTTGAATCTGCTGAGGTGGAATCAACCATTGTAGGTTGCTGTCAAGAAGGGTGTTCGATTCACTATTATATAAATTGGGTGGTGTTTTGAAGTGTTGTTCAATTTCACTTTCGGGTGTGCAGCTCACCAAATAAATTGCAAATGGACTGATAAAAATTAAAAGAAAAATGAATGCAGTGAGGTAGTGTTTTAAGGCAGTTTTATTTGATTCAGCATCAACTTGAATGAACATTTTTTTTATTTTAATGACAATGACTTATAGATTATATGTAAATCAAAGGCATTAAAAAAGCCCATTTAAATAAATGGGCTTTAGAATTTGGCTCTCCAACCTGGGCTCGAACCAGGGACCTGCGGATTAACAGTCCGTCGCTCTACCGACTGAGCTATTGGAGAATCTGAATGCGATTATAAGCAGATTTTGAAGAGGGTCAAGCTAAAAATACCAATATGAGGAGAAATGCGTGATAGATGTTTTTTATTTGAACAAAAAGAAGGATTTTTTAGAAAAAATGAATCTTAGGCTTGCAAAGAAAAAATTCAATTGATAGTCTGAATGCAACAACAGAGCGTTTAAACATATGTTTAAACAGTGTGGATTTAAACCCAACTTGCCAGCACTAAAATGGCTAAACAGGAGAAAGCGAATGAATACGCTGACTATTTCTCAGATTTTTTCAAACTTTTCTTTTTATCAAGAAAACTATCTTTCCATTATCAGTAACCAAGAGCAATATCAAACACCTGTCGAAGGGGCGTACGTTGACGTTTGGCCTTTGGGTCAACGTGACTTAGCATTGGGTGATTTATTACAACTGTGGTTTAGTGAAAAATGGTTGATCAACGCGCCATGTCATTTACGTTTTGAACATCAAGATGATGGTCGTCGTGTGCCTTTGCAACGCAAGCAAGATTTGTATTTATACCAATTGGCAGGTAATGCGTTATCAGGCTCAAATCGTTCTAAAGTATGGTCTATTTCAGAACAACGGGAACTTCGTGTTGAGTTAGATAGTGCTTTAAAATATTATTGCTTTCAAAAGGGCAGTAATCGCATTGATCTAAGTGAAGGCCAATTAATTCGTGCCTTACATTCAGCAATTTAAGTTTGAATCATCATCTGCTCGCATTGAATTGCGAGCAGAAAAATAAAATATTAAGGACGTATAATCATGCAGGTTGCAGTTGCATGTGCATAAAGTTTGCCATTGTCATCAATAATTTTCCCTTCAGAAATCCCTAAATTTTTACTGATATTAATGACTGTTCCTATCGCTGTAAGTTCAACATCCTTTGGGATTGGGCGACACATTTTTATATTTAAGTCGATGGTGCCATAACCTACACCTGCCTCTAATAGCGTGTGAATGGCACAACCTGTCACCGAGTCGAGTACCGTAGCAGCAAAGCCACCATGCACGCCGCCTAGCGGATTTATGTGTCGTGCATCTGCTTTAGCCTTAAAGCTAATACTGCCCTCAGATACTTCATAAGGCTGCATAGGAATAGTTTCGCTAATACTTGCTGGAGGAATTTGGCCTTGCATCATTGCCTTTAAAATTTCTAGTCCAGTCATTTCTTTGATGTTCATTGGTAGATCTCTGGATAGGTTAGTTTTGTGGTTGTTCTGGGTTCTAAAATGAAACTTATTTAAATAACATAGCTGAAAATGTAAAAAGAATGCAAACCAAGGATTTGAATATGAAGGTTAGTTTTAGGTTTTATCGTTTGGTTTTTTAATATTTAAGTCGATTTGAAGGAAGTCAAATGGGCTGGATGAGCTTTGTTATTTAGTTTGAACCGCGAAAAAAATTGATCAAAAGCGTGTTGAAGTGAAGAGTATTAATTTATTCTTTTGATGAGTATAAAAAACCCGCGAAATTCGCGGGCTTTTTTTTGATTTGATCTCTAGATCAAATTATTTTTCAGCAGCAATTGAAGCAATCGCAGCGTCTACGCCTTCGATTGAATCAGCAGCTTTCTTGATACGTGCAAGCGCATCTACAAGAACTTCGTCTGCAGTTGCATAAGAAATACGCATGTAACCACCTAGACCGAACGCATCACCAGGAACTACGGCAACACCAGTTTCTTCCAATAACCATGCAGAGAATTCTGTGCAAGATTTTAAACCTTTTGCACGAATCAATGGACGGATGTTTGCATATGCATAGAATGCACCATCAGCAGGAAGGCAAGTGATACCGTTGATGTCGTTCAAGCCTTTCACAACTAGGTCGTGACGGCGTTTGAATGCTTCAATCATTGGCTCAAGAACGTCTTGAGGACCATTCAATGCAGCTTCAGCAGCAACTTGTGAAATAGAAGTTGGGTTTGAAGTTGATTGAGATTGGATTTTTTTCATCGCACCAATAAGTTTAGCAGGGCCCGCTGCGTAGCCAATACGCCAGCCAGTCATTGCATAAGCTTTAGATACACCGTTAAGAACGATTACGCGATCGTAAAGGTCTGGTGCAACTGTTGCGATGTTGTAGAATTCGTCGTCCCAACGGATTGGTTCGTACATATCATCAGAAGCAACTAAAACTTCTGGGTATTTACGTAGAACGTCAGCTAAAGCAAGTAATTCTTCTTTAGTGTAGATCATACCTGTTGGGTTAGAAGGGCTGTTTAGAACCACTAAACGAGTTTTGTCAGTGATTGCAGCTTCTAATTGAGCAGGCGTAATTTTGAAACGTTGATCTTCACCACATTTCACGATTACAGGAGTACCTTCAGCAATGATCACCATGTCTGGGTAGCTTACCCAGTAAGGAGCAGGGATAATTACTTCGTCGCCTTTGTTTAACAAAGCAAGTGCCAAGTTAAAGAAAGATTGTTTACCACCACAAGAAACCAAGATTTGGTTTGCAGCGTAATCAAGGTTATTGTCGCGTTTTAATTTAGCAATAATTGCTTTTTTTAGACCTGGAGTACCGTCAACAGCTGTATATTTAGTGAAGCCATTGTTGATAGCAGCAATTGCAGCATCTTTGATGTGTTGTGGGGTATCGAAATCCGGTTCACCTGCGCCTAAACCAATTACGTTTTTACCAGCAGCTTTCAATTCAGCAGCTTTGTTAGTAACAGCAAGTGTAGGGGACGGTTTGATGCTATTTACACGATCAGACAGACGTACGTCCACGGCAGTATTCCTTCTTATAGGGATTAAAAAATAAAAAGCACACTATCTTAGCTTAAATGCACAGTAATGGGGAGTGGCAAAATCAACAATGTGCAAAAAAGTGTGATATTCCATCCTAACCCTATAATTGAGAAAATTTACATTGAGTTACTTAAATTTTTAATCAAATTTTATGGCAAATTCTTAAAGTCACGGACAAAAATAGGGTATAAAAAAGCCACAACATGTGTGACCATTTTTAATGAAATTTTGTACTTCAAATACTTTGCTTATTGAACAAAACGCGATAGATCTTCTTCGGGGCGAGCAGTTAGCACTTCTACACCATTTTTTGTTACAAGTAGCGTGTGTTCGTACTGTGCAGACAAGCTATGATCTTTAGTCACGACAGTCCATTTATCACCAAGAAGTTTGGTTTTCCAGTCGCCACCGTTCACCATTGGTTCGATGGTAAAGGTCATGCCTTCTTCTAAGATCATGCCTGTATTGGGTTGACCGTAGTGTAAAACTTGTGGTTCGTCATGGAAAACAGTACCAATACCATGACCACAATATTCACGTACAACACCAAAACGTTCTGATTCAACATATTGTTGAATGGCATTACCAATATCACCCATGGTTGCGCCTGGTTTTACCACAGCCATACCACGGTACATGGCTTCTTGAGCAACTTTACATAAACGGTTCGCTAAAATAGATGTTTCACCGCCTACGATATACATCATGTTGGTATCACCGTGGTAACCATCTTTAATCACAGTGACATCGATGTTTAAGATGTCACCTTTTTTTAACTTTTTGCTTTCAGATGGAATACCGTGACACACCACATGGTTCACTGAAGTACAGATCACGTGCTGGAACGCTGGACGACCCGGCGCAGCACCATAACCTAAACAAGCAGGAATAGCTTCTTGTTTATTGACAATGTAGTCATGACAAATCGTATCAAGTTCTAGGGTAGTCACACCTGGAACAATATGCGGTTTGATCATATCCAAAACTTCTGCCGCCAGTCGACCCGCGACGCGCATTTTTTCAATTTCGTCAGGCGTTTTAATTAATCGACGTGGAGCTTCGTAAGTACTGTTCATGATCTCTAAAAACTTTTGGAAATTTGTATGTGACTATGGTATAAATAGCCGCCCATTTTATCAAATGCTTTTTCGTGAATATCTTTCACGAGCTTTGTGCGATGGGGCAATAAAATCCGCACATATATCGACACATTTCTCTGGGTGCCTTTTTAGGTGGAGAATGCGGGTATATGGAGGCCTAACCCAAACTTTAAGGTAAAGAAAATGGCAGATTACAACGTAAGCATGCGCGACCTTCTTCAAGCAGGCGCACACTTCGGTCACCAAACACGTTTTTGGAATCCAAAAATGCGCGAATACATCTTCGGCGCGCGCAACAAAATTCACATCATCAACCTTGAGCACACTGTTCCTGCGTTAAATGATGCTTTGAACTTTGCTAACAACTTGGCTAGCAAAAAGAACAAAGTTTTGTTCGTTGGTACAAAACGTGCAGCTTCTGCAATCATCCGTGAACAAGCTCAACGTGCAGGTCAACCATATGTTGATCACCGCTGGTTGGGTGGTATGTTGACTAACTGGAAAACTCTTCGCCAGTCAATCAACCGTCTAAAAGACCTTCAAACTCAATCTACTGACGGTACTTTCGCTAAACTTACTAAACGTGAAGCATTAGAACGTACTCGTGAGATGGAAAAACTTGAACGCGCTCTTGGCGGCGTTAAAAACATGGGTGGTTTACCTGACGCATTATTCGTAATCGATGTTGATCACGAAGCAATTGCAATTAAAGAAGCTAAAAACCTTGGTATTCCTGTTATCGGTATCGTTGATACAAACTCTAACCCAGACAACGTAGACTACGTTATCCCTGGTAACGACGATGCGATCCGTGCAGTTACTCTTTACGCTTCTGCTATGGCTGATGCGATTCTTGCTGGTAAAGAATATGCTCAATCACAAGCAAATGCACAAGCTAAAGGCGAAGAAGCTCCTGCTTCTGAGGCTTAATGCGTTTGACGTAAGCTTGTCATTTTTGCGACACGTGATGGTGGCAAAGTAAGCGTCATGTATGCAGACGGCCCAAGAGACAGCTCTGGGCCGTTTCTGTTCTAAAAAGAATTCATTTTCTACCGTATTTAGGAGATTAACATGACTGCAGTTACAGCAAGCATGGTTAAAGAATTGCGCGATCGTACTGGTCTTGCAATGATGGAATGTAAAAAAGCATTAACAGAAGCGGGCGGTGACATCGAATTAGCGATCGACAACCTTCGTAAATCTGGTCAAGCTAAAGCTGCTAAAAAAGCGGGTAACATTGCTGCTGACGGCGCGATCACTATCGCTCAAGAAGGCAACAAAGCAATCCTTGTAGAAGTTAACTGTCAAACTGACTTCGTTGCTAAAGACGAAAACTTTGCTGGTTTCTCTGCTAAAGTTGCTGCTGCTGCGCTTGCTGCTGGTGTAACTGACGTTGCTCAAATTGCTGAATTGAAACTTGAAGATGGTGCTACTGTAGAAGAAGCTCGTATCGCGCTTGTTCAAAAAATCGGTGAAAACATCCAAGTGCGTCGTGCTCAAATCGTTGAAGGCGACAACCTTGCAGTTTACAAACACGGTTTAAAAATCGGTGTTGTAGTTGCATACGCTGGTGATGCTGAAACTGGTAAAGGTTTGGCTATGCACATCGCTGCATTCAACCCAGTTGCTGTAAACGAAGCTGGCGTTTCTGCTGAACTTATCGCTAAAGAAAAAGAAATTGCTGAAGCGAAAGCAATTGAATCTGGTAAACCAGCAAACATCGTTGAAAAAATGGTAACTGGTTCAGTTCAGAAATACTTGAACGAAGTTGTTCTTGAGAACCAAATGTACGTTATCGACAACGATAAGAAAGTTGCAGAAGTTCTTAAAGCAACTGGTACTACTGTTGCTAACTTCGTACGTTTCGAAGTTGGTGAAGGTATTGAGAAAAAAGCTGAACTTTCTTTCGCTGAAGAAGTTGCTGCTGCTCAAGCTGCTGCAAAATAATCTCTGATTATTTGTAGAAAAAAGCCCTCGTTTTAGAGGGCTTTTTTTATGGCTGTAGCTTTACTGATTTCAAAGCTATTTAAACTTTATATTGTGTACATTGTTGTTCACAGATTCTATTTTTATCAATTTTAATGACTATAATGAGTTGAAAATTTAGATTTAAACTATCTTATGGCAAACAAAACAAACTTAACCATCGGCGGAATTATTGTTGCGCTTGCAGCAGCTTATTTCGGAATCGATTTACAACAACAAAAAACTGCACCAGTTCAGACGACAGCTGAACAAAACTCACAGCCACAAATAGAACCAGTACAACCCGCAGATGCTCAACAAAAAGGGCAGAGTGCTGAAGATATCATTGCGCATGCATTTAAAAGTAAACTCAGTAATGTTCAGGTTGAAGGTGCAGGTCAAGTGAAAGCGGTACTACGAGATGATAATGAAGGTAGTCGCCATCAAAAGTTCATTTTGACCTTAAATAATGGTCAAACGCTTTTGGTCGCGCATAATATCGATCTTGCTCCACGAATTGACGACTTGCAAAAAGGCGATACAGTTCAATTTTACGGTGAATACGAATATTCAGATAAGGGAGGTGTGATGCACTGGACACATCACGATCCGAATGGACGTCATCAGGATGGTTGGTTAAAGCATCAAGGTAAAACCTATCAATAAAAATCACGTAGTCATTTTTAACTTTAGTCATTTAAATGATCATGATTCAGATGAAGCTATCAACATAAAATTGGATTAACCATATTGAGTAAAAGCCAGTGTTTAAACACTGGCTTTTTGGATGTATAAATAGAAAAAATGATTGGAAATACCAGAGATAAATACACCTATAAACAATAGGGTTTTAAGCATCGAATATGAAGAAAACCGATGTGGAAGAAGTGAAAAAGAGATCTATGAAATTAATCATGCTTTAAATGCTCTTTATTTGCGATTTATGGCGTGCTTTCCAATTACCAAGTACTTTTCCTGCAAATGTATCTAAACACCAAATAGGGCCAATGAGGAGGAATTGGAGATCTTTGAAAAAAGAGGGCTTTTTACCTTCAATTTTATGGCCATAAAATTGACCAATCCATGCGAATACAAAGAGCGTGATATAAAAGCCATATCCAACTGGTAACACCCAAATTAGCCATGCCATGATTAACGTTAACGCGGCCATTGCAACAGCAAGCACAATGTCTAAACGTGCGTAAAAGATAAATGCTAAGGCAAGTAAGACAGCAGTAAGTAGCGCGCTAAAATGTGCCAATATGCCAACGATTGAAAAATAAATCGTGGGTACGCAAATCCAGTGAATCATTTTATTGGTTTTATTTTGATGACTTTCGCTGTATTCATCAAACCATTCGTTGATTGTTTTCATGATAGTCCTTAATCATGGGGAAAGACTCTAATATAAACAAGAATGGGGGAAGGGTCAAAATCAGGGTTACTGAAGATTAGAAAGGCTAAGAGGCTACAAATAAAAAACCACGCTAGGCGTGGTCTGTTAAATGCAGTCACTTCATTGGAGAATTAAGAATTTGGACCGTCTACGCGTTCAATGCTCACATTTGCAGTACCGGCACTGGTAATACCCAATTGCTTAGCAGCGCCATAAGATAAATCGAGAACACGGTTGCCATGGAATGGACCACGGTCATTTACTTTTACCACGACGCTTTTACCATTATTGCGATTCGTAACACGAATAAAACAATTAAGTGGCAGGCTACGATGTGCTGCTGTAAGTGCGTTCATGTCAAACGTTTCACCGCTTGCTGTTTTACGACCGTGGAATTGACGACCATACCAAGAAGCAGTACCTGTTTGAGTGAACTTACGAACAGTATTCGAAGCGACAGTGTTTAACTTTTCAATCACTGAAGGCTCATCTTCAGGGATTTCGATTTTAGCAGCGATGGTTTGACGACGAATTTTATCGCCAGAACGCTCAGTGATTGAAAGGCTACTTAAATTCGTAAAGTTTGAATTGAAGCTTTGAGCTTCTTTATTCAATACACGAGCTGCAAGACGCGAGTTGTCATTATCATGATTGAATGATGACGACTGAACCATCTCAGCTTGTGACTGACTTAGCGCAACTGCCGTGGCAACCGCTAAGGCATATTTAATAATTGATGACTGCATTGTTTATCTCCCAATGGCATATTTACTGGTTCAACTAAGTCGCTGATATCCATGTAAACACGTCTGATATTTCACTTTTGCAACTACATTTAACGAGATGGATAATATTCATGCCATCGATAGGCTGTCTAGTGTTTAATTAAAATACTTTGAAAATGTCTAAAAAATTAACAATAGTTGGTTGAAAAATAATCAATAATGTAACAAGGTGTTTAAAATGCCGAATAAATACTCATTTTGATGAAAATATTTGTTGACTTTTTTGCTCTATATTAAAAAACCAGTCTTATCGACTGGTAACTTCAGTGCCTAAAAGCCATAGCGCAGTCGCATACATACGGCTTTTGTTATAGGTTGTAATGACCTGAAAATTTGGATAAGTGATGTAATAAATTGGTCCATAACTATCTTGCAATTGGATGACATTGACCAAATCGAGATCATCGATTTTTACCAATGGATTCATAGGGGTTACACCTTGAGCCTTGAGTACACCATAGGGTGTTGGCTGGTTTAAATCCTTTGCAATAATAGCATCTGGGTTGTTTCCACTATAGCGAGCAGCAAAAGCAATCGGTTGATTACGCTGCCAACCATAATTTGCTAGATAATTTGCAATTGAACCAATGGCATCGACAGCCGAATTACGCAGGTCAACATGACCATTGCCATCGTAGTCCACACCAAATTTTGGAATGTTACTTGGCATAAATTGAGGATAACCCACAGCACCAGCATATGAACCGACGACAGAGTTGGTTGGAACACCATCTTTATATGACCAAGCAATCAGTGCAGCAAGTTCATCTTGGAAATATTGCGCACGGCGTTCATAGCCAAAACCAAGGGTCGCCAAAGCATCACGGGTGATAAAATTACCTTTATTGCTGCCGTAGCCTGTTTCAACACCCAAAATGCCTAAAATCACGGATTGAGGCACACCAAATTGTTGTTCTGCACGATTTAAAGTGTCGGCATACTGATTTTTGAAGCGAACACCGCGTTGAATTGTACTTTCAGCTAAAAAGTTGGTTTTGTATTGGTACCAAGGCTTTGATTCGCCTGGTCTATTCATAATGCTAATAATGTTGGGTAGGTTTTTACTACCTTGCATTGCCCAATCAATTTGATTTTCACTCAGACCATAGGTTTGCATTGCATTTTGTTTAAAGCTCGCATATGCCGGATGAGATTGGAAGTCGTTGGCCTGACAAAAACTAGTCAGTGAAAGTGAACCGGCCATAATGGCAATATGTGTTAGTTTTTTATAAAAATTTCGATTTAGCATAAATAAAAAATTTCCAGTTGCTTTAGCGATGAGTATGAACAAAATTTCGAGGGGCAAAGATCCTGAAAATTGTGATGACCTTCTGGTTTCATAGCTCATTAAAGGTAAAGGTTACCAATAGCAACTAAGATACCACTGACAGTGCATGCTTTCATAAATAGATATACAAAAAAAGACAAAGCAAGGGGTTTTTTCGCAGTTAACATATTGAAAAGTGACATATTCATTTACATAACTTGCAAAAATTCACAAATCATTTGAAATAAGATGACTCTAAAACTCATGCGTCATAAAAACGCAGAACGAATAAACTTTTATAGCGTTACTAAATGCTGTTTATGTAGCTACGAATGTTGCAGTGTGTGATCTAAAAACTAAGAGGCAGGATTAGAAAAGTACAGGTCTAAAAAGACCCATGTGAAGGTGGTGGTTTATTCACCTCATTGGTGTTTTCGTTAACGCTTCAAAGCACTTGAAAAGGTTGCTATATAAAGTAGAAATATAGACTGAATGATAAAAAAGAAAGAGATTGGATTTTAAAATGGACGCATTGAAATTTAAGCCAAAATGACGGCAAACATTAAAATTTGATCTGTAATCAGGTTCTTTCTTTTCTGTGTGTATTTTTCAAAATTGTACATATAAATATACTGCCTTGTAATAGGGATCGTTTCAAATCCTAGAACTGAATTTGTATGACTATATATAGTCATTATTTTGAGATTCGATTTTATGAGTTTAGCCATAAAAAAAAACCTAGCCGAAGCTAGGTTTTGACGAATAGCGCGATTTACTTGTTAAACATCGCATCATGTGCTTCTGCAAGGGCACCTAGCTCTTCTTTGGTTAGATTTGGGAAAATCTTATCAATCGCGATATGAATTGCTTTAATCACGGCAGAAGAACCGATATCGGCTGCTTTACGTTTAATCATGCCTAAATCGAGTGTTTTATTAAAGTCATTCATAAAATGACGTACTGCAGCTTCAGCAAACTGTTTATACAGCTCACCAAAAGCAGCTTTATTGACATCTACACCTGATTTAATTTCGGCATAACTGTTTTTAAGGTTAGTGACCAGTCCAGCATCTAAGCTCAGACCTACACGATGAGCGCCGACTGTGTCCTGAAATAAACTTCGTTCTGAAAATTCAATGGATTGTTTCACCACATCATTCGGAGATTTACCCAGTAGCTGCTTTAACAATACAGCGACTGTTGATTTGACATAGCCAGCCAGTTTTTCTGCTGTGTCGCGCTTGTCGCTTGCAGGAAACAGATGAACAGGAGCTAATATAGTTGCACCAATGATTTCTTCATTAATCAGCAAAGCTGTTTTATCACGTAAAGGATAAAGTGGTTCACTCGAATTTTTTTTCGCGTGACCAGTTTGGATACTGCTTAGAAGTTCCTCAGAAGGAATAAAACCAAAAAATGGCATCACTAACCTCAATTTTTTTATTGTCGCGCCAATCGAATGGGGCGAGGCATCCATGTTAAATCCGATACACGACAAGGGTTGATATCCAATCCACCACGGCGTGTATAGGCAGCATATACCATCAGCTGACTTGGTTTTAAATGTTGCCAAATATCGGCAAACATTTGCTCCACACATTGTTCGTGGAAACCATTATGCTGACGGTAAGAAATAATATAAGCCAGAATACTACGATAACAAGGCTTAGTGCCTTTATACCTTATAAATACCGTTCCCCAATCAGGTTGACCCGTGACTGGACAGTTACTTCTTAATAAATGTGAATAAAGTTGAATTTCAACTTCATCTTGCGCTGCATCTTCATCTAACGAGAGTAAATCTGCATTTGGATGATTTTCTAACTGGGTGGGTTCTAAGTCATCAATACAGATGCCTTGCGGTTTTGAAATTTCAACTTCATCAACATGAAATAGATCAATAGTCACAGCGGCATTGGCTGCAGCAGATAAGTCTTTTTCAACGGTTGCTTTAAACGCTGCCTGAGAATCAAATTTGGTAAAGTTCATACTATTAAAGTAGAGCTTTAAAGATTTCGATTCGATGAGGTTGTCTGAACTTGCAGGCAAAGTTAAACGGCCAATAGCGACTTGAGGCACACCAGAAGCATTTAACCAAGAAATTTCAAAAACATGCCACCAGTCTGTACCTTGGCGGATGCCTTCCACATGGGCATATTGTTCACGTGCAGTGGCACGTGCAATCGGAAACAGAATATCGGGTTGATATTCTGTAGGGTAGTTGGTGTCTTTACCTAAAAGGGATTGTTCTACACTCATTATTCACGCATTCCTGAACCACGAGAAAGTAAATGATACGCCACGCCATAAAGTACAACGCAACATGCAGTAATAACTGTCAGTGAAATGCCGACATTCACATCGCTATGACCTAAAATACCGTAGCGGAATGCATTGACCATATACACGACAGGGTTGATTAAAGAGAGATTTTGCCAAAAAGGACTCAGTGATGAGATGGCATAGAAAACACCGCCTAAATAAGTCAGCGGAGTCAGGACGAAAGTCGGGATAATCGAAATGTCGTCAAAAGATTTTGCATAAACAGCATTAATAAATCCGCCAAGAGAAAACAGCAGCGAAGTAATGAGAACTGTATATATAGTTACGAAGATATTGGTCAGGTGTAATTCAGTAAAAAATAGGCTCATCGCAGTGACAATAAAGCCGACTAAAACACCACGGCAAACACCACCGATCACATAACCCCAAAGCACCATGTGTAACGGCACCGGGCTCATGATTAATTCTTCGATGCTTTTTTGAAATTTTGCACTAAAGAAACTTGATGACACATTGGCATAGCTGTTGGTAATGACTGCCATCATAATTAAGCCGGGTACGATGAACTGCATGTAGCTAAAACCACCCATTTGCCCAATGCGTGAACCGACTAAATTACCGAAAATCACAAAGTACAAACTCATGGTGATCGCCGGTGGAAGAAGGGTTTGCGGCCAAATACGCATGAAACGGCGAATTTCTTTATACACTAAGGTGTAGAGGGCAATACACAGTTGGTTAAAATTCATTGTGCTGCACCTTCAAGATTTTTTTCGACCATACGGACAAACAGTTCTTCTAGTCGGTTAGATTTATTACGCATACTACGAACCTGAATACCTTGAGATTCCATGAGTTGGAATAGATCATTTAAGGTATGGGCTTTATCCATAGTGACCTCTAAAGTGACGGGGTCAACTAAGTTGAAACGGACACCAATAATTTCAATATGGATCGGTTCAATGGGTTCGGCTAGATCGAAAATAAATGTTTCTTCATTCAACTGACTGAGGAAACCTTTCATGCTGGTGTCTTCTTTAATCACACCACGATCAATAATTGCGATTCGACGGCACAACATTTCAGCTTCTTCTAAATAGTGTGTCGTTAAAATAATGGACGTGCCTTTTTCGTTCATTTCAGTGAGGAAATCCCACATCGAACGGCGTAGTTCAATATCAACACCAGCAGTCGGCTCATCTAAAATCAGCAGTTTAGGTTCATGCATCATGGCACGAGCGATCATTAAACGGCGTTTCATACCGCCCGATAGCATGCGTGCTTGGGTGCTACGTTTTTCCCAAAGGCCAAGCTTTTCTAAATATTCCTCTGCACGTTTCTCTGCTATCTTTTTAGAAATACCGTAATAACCAGCTTGAGTCACCAAAATATCAAATGTTTTTTCAAATTGACCAAAGTTAAATTCTTGAGGTACAACGCCCAAACACTGCTTTGCATGCGAGGGATGGGTATCTAAATTGTGCCCAAAAATTTCGACAGTACCTGAAGTTTTACGGGTAAGTGAACTGATAATACTAATCGTGGTAGATTTTCCTGCACCATTGGGACCTAAAAGTGCATAAAATTCACCTTCGGGTACTGTTAAATCAATACCTTTAAGCGCCTGAAACCCATTTTTATAGGTTTTTGACAGCTGCTTTAACGTTAGTGCATCAGTCATAAATAATTCACTCTATAAATAGTGTGAGTATTGTGCGATATCGGGGCAAATAAACCAAGTAAATCGTATGGAATTCTGCATTTTATAAATAGAACGTTGTATAAAGCTTAAGCAGAAAAAAGCCTAACATCTATATAGTTGCTTTACCTTACAGTTTTTTTTGTTATGATGTGCGCAATCCAAAATAAGCGCTCATAGCTCAACTGGATAGAGTACAGGTCTCCGAAGCCTGTGGCGTGGGTTCGAGTCCCGCTGAGCGCACCATTTTTTAGTTTTGATTGTTGAACTAAATTTTGCGAATCAATAGCTTTTATTATTACTACTTTTCTATTCAACCCGATCAATCTCAAAGCCCAATATTGCTTTAGCCATCATTGATGTATCTTTTTCTATATATAAAATTCAAAATATTTCTCAGTTCTTTTTATTCTAAGTTCAAAGTCATACAAAACATCTAAATTGAAAGCTTATAAAGAGTGAAAATAGAAAGTTCACTGTATTTATATCTGCATCTAAATGAAAAGAATCTATTGAAAACACGATTATAAAAGTCATGCACCAAAATAGTGGAGCTTGGAAACTTAATAGAACATTTATCCTTTTGTACTGGCTAAATAAAATAGGCAAATGATTGATAAAATATATTAAGATATTGAAAAATAAATAATAATTAGAGTTGGCATGATGTGTGCAACACAGTATTCAAACTTGGATACAAGAATGAGCACATCAATGAACTCAATAAAAACTTTAGGCTGGACCTTAGCGGAATGGAAAGCGGCCTACACGAATAACACAATTCAACTTGAAGACTTATATGCCTTGGTCGAGCAATTTGATCGCGTAGACCCAGCATGGATTTCCATTGCATCTATAGAGCAATTAACTGCGCAGATTGAAGCTTTAAAACAAATTGAAAATGCTACGGCCTTACCTTTATTTGGTGTGCCTATTGCAGTGAAAGATAATATTGATGTGGTGGGCTTTGCATCGACGGCTGCGTTTAAATTATTTACGGACATTAAAACTGAAGATGCCTCTGTGGTGCAGCGCTTAAAACAAGCAGGTGCCATCATTGTAGGTAAAACCAATTTAGATCAATTCGCTACTGGTTTAGTCGGTACGCGTTCGCCATTTGGTGCCGTGCCGAATACTGTTAATCCTGACTATGTAAGCGGTGGTTCAAGCTCTGGTTCAGGCAGTGTAGTAGCACGTGGTTTAGTCCCGATTGCACTCGGTACAGATACTGCAGGTTCAGGACGAATCCCTGCAGCTTTCAATAATATTGTCGGTTTAAAGCCGACCAAAGGTCGCTTTTCAAATACAGGCTTATTGCCTGCCTGTAAGAGCTTAGATTGTATTTCAATTTTTGCCTTAACCGTCGCTGATGCAACTGCAGTGGCAGAAGTTATGGAAGGTTTTGATGTAACCGACAGCTATTCACGTGTGAACCCAGCAACAGCGCCTGCAAAGTTCAGCGCACAATTAAAGTTAGCCATTCCAAAACAGTTAGAATTTTTTGGCGATGCTCAATCTGCTGATGCATTTCAGCAAGCACTAACTGAATTAAAAAACTTAGGTGCAGTACTAACTGAAATTGATTTCAGTCCTTTTGCAAAATTGGCTGCACAACTGTATCAAGGGTCATGGGTAGCAGAGCGTACGGCAGCCGTAGCTGAAATTTTAGACAGCCATGCAGATGACTTTGATCCAACAGTTTTAGAAATTATTCAAAAAGGGCAGCAGTACACTGCGGTGGATGCTTATAACGCCGAATATTTAAAGCAAGATTTGGCACGCCAAATTCAGCAAACCTTAGCGCAATTTGATGCTTTAGTGGTGCCAAGTTCGCCAACCATTCACACACTGGCTGAAATGGCAGAAGCGCCAATTGAAAATAATAGCCACTTTGGCACCTATACCAACTTTACTAATTTAGCTGACCTCAGTGCCATCGCTGTACCTACAGGCTTTCGTGCCGACGGGCTGCCTTTTGGAATCACATTCATTGCGCCGGCTTGGCACGATACGGCTCTAGCAGACTTTGCAGAAAAATGGCAAAAGCACCTGCAATTATCGCTGGGTGCAGTAGCTAAAACATTGCCTGACGCAGCTTCAGTCATTTCTGCACCATCAGCACAGCATTTTCGTGTTGCTGTTGTAGGCGCACATCTCACAGGTATGCCACTCAATTTCCAACTGACAACACGCCAAGCCGTGCATGTTGAAACCACAACCACTTCTGCTGATTACACTCTTTATGCACTGCCGGGCACAGTACCGCCGAAACCAGGTTTAGCGCGTCAGGAAGCGGGTCAAAAAATTATTGTCGAGCTTTGGGATATTCCAAAAGCACGCTTTGGTGAATTTGTCGCCGAAATTCCAACACCACTAGGTATGGGCAATGTCGAGCTTGCCGATGGACGTTGGGTGAAAGGCTTTATTTGTGAACCTTATGGCCTAAACGGTGCAAAAAATATCAGTGAATTTGGCGGCTGGCGCGCTTATATCCAATCACTGCAAGCAACAACAGCAAAATCAAATTAAAAAAATCGGGGAAATAATCATGTTTAAAACAGTTTTAATTGCAAACCGTGGTGAAATTGCTGTTCGTGCGATTCGTACTCTAAAAAAATTAGGTGTGAAATCTGTTGCCGTGTATTCAGAGACCGACCGTTATGCACAGCATGTGTTAGATGCAGATGTAGCGGTTTCACTTGAAGGTGTTAAACCTGCAGAAACTTATTTAAGTATTGAAAAATTGATTCAAGCAGCCAAACAAACTGGCGCTGAAGCAATATTTCCCGGTTATGGTTTTTTATCTGAAAGTGCCGACTTTGCCCGTGCATGTGAGGAAAATAACATTGCTTTTATGGGGCCAACGGCTGAACAAATTTTAGAGTTTGGTTTGAAGCATCGTGCACGTGAATTGGCTGCGGCCGCCAATGTACCCATGACACCAGGCACAGGTTTATTGGCAAGTTTGGATGAAGCACTCGCATCTGCTGCAGAGATTGGCTATCCAATCATGCTGAAAAGCACCGCAGGTGGTGGCGGAATTGGTTTAACCCGCTGTGATGATGAACAATCATTAAAAGATGCGTATGAAAGTGTAAAGCGTCTAGGCGAGCAATTCTTTAAGGATGCAGGTGTTTTCCTCGAACGTTTTGTCGATAAAGCCCGTCACGTAGAAGTACAAATTTTTGGTGATGGTTTAGGTCAAGTCGTTGCCTTTGGGGAGCGCGATTGTTCATTGCAGCGCCGTAACCAAAAAGTCGTTGAGGAAACACCTGCACCGCACTTACCAGAAGCAACCCGTCAAAAATTGCACCGTGCTGCTGTAGAGCTTGGTCAATTGGTGAAATACCGCAGCGCAGGTACGGTTGAGTTTATCTATGATGCTGCCCGTGATGAAGTGTATTTCCTTGAAGTGAATACCCGTTTGCAGGTTGAACACCCAGTCACTGAAATGGTGACGGGCTTAGACCTGATTGAATGCATGCTGAAAGTGGCGGCAGGTGATGCTTTAGATTGGGAAAAACTCAGCAATATTCAACCCAATGGTGCTGCCATTGAAGTGCGAATTTATGCGGAAGATCCAGTGAAAAACTTCCAGCCAAGTCCGGGTGTGTTGACGGATGTGTATTTCCCTGAAGATATTCGTGTGGATACTTGGGTGTCTACAGGTACTGAAATTTCACAATATTTTGACCCGATGATTGCCAAAATTATTGTGCATGCTGCAGACCGAGACAGTGCGATTGCCAAGTTAAAAACAGCCTTGGCTGAAACCCGCTTGAATGGCATCAGCACCAACTTAGACTATGCGCATACCGTAGTGTCTGATGCACGCTTTGAAAATATGCAAATTTGGACACGCCTGCTGGATGATTTTAAATATGTGCCAAATGTGATTGAGGTGCTGCAACCAGGTACACAAAGTACGATTCAGGATTATCCGGGGCGTGTGGGCTATTGGGATATTGGTGTACCGCCATCAGGCCCAATGGATGATTATGCATTTCAGTTGGCCAATCAAGTTGTGGGTAATCCAAAATCGGCAGCAGGCTTTGAATTTACCTTACAAGGACCAAGTCTTAAATTTCATGCCAACAGCATCGTAGCCTTAGCAGGTGCGCCATGCAGCGCGGCTCTAGATGGAGTAAATGTCGATTTTTGGCAGCCGATCAACATCAAAGCTGGGCAAACTTTGGTACTAGGACAAGTTGAATCGGGTTGCCGTACATATCTTGCAATCCGCAATGGGTTAAATGTACCTAAATATCTAGGCAGTCGTTCAACCTTTGCATTGGGTAATTTTGGCGGTCATGCAGGGCGAGTGCTGCGCGCAGGCGACATGATTAAAATGGTCAACCCTAGCCTGCCTTTGGATGGATTGGAAATTGCTACAGCAGCACCACAAGCTTTGGCAGCAGAGCGTATTCCAAGCTATGGCAAAGAATGGAAAATTGGCGTGCTGTATGGTCCGCATGGTGCACCCGATTTCTTTAAACCTGAATATATTGAAGAATTCTTTGCTTCAACATGGAATGTGCACTTTAATTCAAACCGTTTAGGTATTCGCCTAACAGGTCCGACACCAAGCTGGGCACGTGAAAATGGCGGTGAAGCAGGTTTACATCCATCCAATGTGCATGATTGTGAATATGCCATTGGGGCGATTAACTTCACCGGTGATTTCCCTGTGATTTTGGCTAAAGATGGCCCAAGCCTCGGTGGCTTTGTTTGCCCAGTAACCATTGCCAAAGCAGAACTTTGGAAGATTGGTCAGCTTAAAGCAGATGACAGCATCAGTTTCTATCCGATGAGTGTTGAACAAGCCAATGCCTTGGAAGTTCAACAAATTGCCGATATCCAAAACTTTGCTCAAGCACCTGAAGCAAAACAGGCGGCAACTTTTGAATGTAAGCCAGAAGGGATATTGGCAGTGCGTGAAGCAGATGCGTATGCGCCGAAAGCTATATATCGTCAGGCAGGTGACAGTTACATCTTGCTGGAATATGGCGAAAACGTTCTCGACCTTGCATTGCGCTTACGTGTTTATCGACTGATGCAGCTGATTCGTGAAGCGAATATTGATGGCATCTTAGAGCTTTCACCAGGTGTACGTTCACTGCAAATTAAATATGATGGATTGCGTTTCAGCCAAGCGAATTTGATTCAGTTCTTATTGGGTCTCGAAAATGAGATGGGCGATTTGAGCCAAATTAAAATTCCATCCCGTATTATTCACTTGCCGATGGCATTTGAGGATTCGGCAACTTTAGGTGCTGTGGAACGTTATCAAGAAAGTGTCTGTGCCAAAGCGCCATGGTTGCCAAATAACGTCGATTTCATTCAGCGTATTAATGGCTTAGACAGCCGTGAGCAAGTCAAAGACATCATTTTCGATGCAAATTACTTAATTTTAGGTTTGGGCGATGTGTATTTAACTGCACCTTGTGCAGTGCCAATTGATCCGCGTCATCGTTTGCTCAGCTCGAAATATAACCCTGCACGTACTTTTACTGCAGAAGGCACAGTGGGTATTGGCGGTATGTACATGTGTATCTATGGCATGGACTCACCAGGCGGTTATCAATTGATTGGCCGTACACTGCCTATTTGGAATAAGTTTAAAAAGAACAAACAGTTTGGCGATCAGCAATGGTTCTTACGCTTCTTTGATCAAATTAAATATTATGAAGTAACCGAAGCTGAACTGGATCAATTCCGTGCTGACTTTGCCAATGGTGTGGCGGAAATCAAAATTGAAGAAACTGAATTTGATTTTGCAGCCTATCAAGCCTTTTTAGAAACAGAAAAGGACAGTATTACCGAATTTAAAGCGCAGCAGCTGCAGGCATTTACAACTGAAGTTGAACGCTGGAAAGATGAGTTTGATGCGCCTGCGGAAATGGAAATCCTGCAAGATGATACCGACTATAGCCAGTATGCAGCCTTGAATGCATCGATGACCGGCAACATTTGGAAAATTTTTGTCGAAGCGGGACAGTCTGTGAAGAAAGGTGAGACTGTAGCCATTATTGAAGCGATGAAAATGGAGCTTCCAGTCTATGCCGATGATGATGGTATCGTGAAAGCGATTATCTGCCGTGCAGGACAAACGGTACATAGCGGTGAGCCGCTGGTTTATATGGAATAAACATGACCACAACCACCATTGTTGGGAAAAGCTCAGACAACTTGTCTGAGCTGGTTTTCCAAAAAATAAAAAACGATATTTTTGATTTCCAGCTCAAACCGGGCGCACGTTTTACCGAATCTGAAATTGCCGAGTTGTATGAAGTGAGCCGTACACCCGTACGTCAGGCTTTATACCGTTTACAGCAAGATGGCTATGTAAGAGTACATTTTCGTAGCGGTTGGGAGGTGAAGCCGCTGAACTTTAAAGCTTATGAAGAACTGTATGATTTGCGGATTTTGCTTGAATGCTATGCCATTGAGCAGCTCTGCAAAATGGAAACAGAACAACTCAAACAGGCTTTACAAGACTTGGTGAATCTGTGGTGTATTCAGCCTGAGCAGTATTTGCATGATTTAAAAACTTTATCGATGCAAGATGAAGCATTTCACTGTCAATTGGTTGAAGCAATAGGCAATAGTGAAATAGCAAAGGTGCATCGGGATGTGAGTGAAAAAATCCGTATTATTCGACGTTTAGATTTTTCTAAAGATTATCGAATTGAAGCCACTTATGCAGAGCATCAACAAATTTTACAATTGATCTTTGGACATAATGTGACAGCGGCATTGGAGAAAATGCGCAGCCATATTCAGCAAAGTAAAGAAGAGGTGAAAAAAATTACTTTGGAAATGTTGGCGCGAATGGCATAGAAGTATTTGCAAAAGATCTACCTCACGATAATTCACGGTAGATATGTATTTTACGAGTCAATCTGTGTCGTTCGAGTAGCGCTTAGAGTTACAAATATCTGTATTCATTGGTTAATATGATGGAGAAAAATAAAAAAGACCACGAAGGGGAGATTCTTTATTTCAACTTTAGAAAATGCGATTTCTTTGGCGACTGAACGCCATTTCGGACAAGTCGATAAAGCGGGACAAGCCTATATTCAACATCCACTTCGTGTGATGCAAAATGTGCAACATCCCGACGCTAAAATCGTCGCTGTATTACATGACATTTTAGAAGATACTGCGACAACGACGGATGAGCTTCGTGCTATGGGTTTTCAAGCGCATATTATTGACGCGATACTGGCACTGACTAAAACAGCAGGTGAGAACCGATTTCAAGCTGCGCAGCGTACTGCTAAAAATGCAATAGCGTGTGAAGTAAAACTCAGTGATTTACACGACAATATGGATTTATCCCGCCTAACAACGGTCACAGCAAAAGATCGACGTCGTTATCAACAATATTTAAAAGTTAAATGTAGATTAGAGCGTGCTTGGAGAATCCATTTACATCTGATCGAATTAAATCTAACAACAGATTATCCGAGATTTCAATTTCAATGTTCACAGCAAAATTTTCAGTATCTGCTCAATGCGATGTTTGATCTGGAACATTCATTAGGTGGTATTCAGATTGGAAGTCCACAGGAATGGTGGAATTTATTTGAAGGTGTCAGCGCATATTTTGCATATTGCCAAAGAAAGGGAGTGGTTCCTAACCAAGCAACGTTCTTCGATTTAATTTTAACCACAGATCGGGACTATTTCGGGGGCATCTTTCAAATTGAACAAGATCGGCAATTATTTGCCTCTATGTTTGGCGTCTTTATGCAAAATCATTTTTATCGCGTGGAAACTGAAGGCTGATTAGATAGATTGCATCAGCAATAGAATAAAATCACCTTTGATTGATGAATTTTATCTAAATGTTGAGCTACTGAGCGTCATTTAAAAACATCTCAAAATGCTTGATTTCGAGACTTTTAAAGTGATTCCATCCATTGACATCTCCAATGAAACATTTGGCCATGCTTGCTGAACCTTATGCCTCAATCCTACATGGCATCATGGTGGCTGCAGGATTTATCATTCCGTCTTTGTGTTGATGTGGTTGTATAAACGCAGTGAACGCCTAAGCCAAGCGGCATAAAAAAAGCCCTCACATTTGAGGGCTGTTTTGTTATTTTACTTCGGGTAAATCAAACCAAATCACTTGAGCATCTTCAAGCGCTTCAATTTGGCTATCTTCTAAGAACGCAATTGCACCACCAGCTTCAACTTTATGTTCAGCAATTTGCACTGAACCTGAAATAACATGAATATAGTTGATATGCTGCGTTGCATGGATGTCTAAAGCTTGACCATTAGTCAAAAATGCAGATTTAACTTCCGCCTGCTGACGAATATGCATAGCTGCATTGTCATTTGGACCGACAATTAAATGCCATTGATTGGGTTGATCACGTGGATCACATTTAATTTGTTGATAGGTCGGTTCAGCATCACGTTCATTTGGAACGATCCAAATTTGTAGTAAATGCACATCTTCATCACCTTGGTTCATTTCGCTATGGCGCACACCTGTACCTGCGCTCATGAGCTGCCATTCACCCGCAGAAATGCCACCATGGTTGCCCATGCTGTCTTTATGCGTAATGGTGCCTTTTAACACACAGGTTAAAATTTCCATGTTGTCATGTGGGTGTTGACCAAAACCTTCATGGGCTGCAATTAAGTCATCATTAATTACACGAAGCGCACTAACGCCCATGTATTTCGGGTCATACCAGTTACCAAAAGAAAAGCTGTGTTTAGACTCAAGCCAGCCCATTTTTACGTGACCACGGTTTTCACTTGGATGTAAAAAAGCATTCATGGCATTCATCCTTATCTTAATTATTGAACATATGCCTATTTTAGGATTGAACTAAATCGGGATATATAGTTTTTTAGCGACAATTCATCCTATTTTTGCAACGCTCATCCAAGATTGAGTCTTTTGTTATGCATAAAGGCGCAACTATAAAAAAAGCCTGCACGAAGCAGGCTTTTTTAAATATGACTAAAATTATTCTAAGAATTTAACAGTCACACCAGATTTCACTTTCTTACCTAAGTCATTTGCATCCCAGTTGGTCAAACGAATACAACCGTGTGACGCAGTTTTAGAGATTGCAGATGGGTTCGGAGTACCGTGTATACCAAATGATTTTTTGCTCAAACCAATCCAGATATTACCAACAGGACCATTTGGACCAGGTGGTAAAGACAATGGTTTTCTGTTGTTGCCTTGAACAAAGTTAGAAGGTGAGTAGCTGTACCAAGGGTTTGGTGCAACACCTGTTACTTTATATGTACCTGTAGGTGATGGTGTATCTGAACTACCAATCGTTGCCGGGAATGAACCGATCATTTGGTTGCGGCTATTAAACAAGTAAAGTTGTTTCGCGCCTTTATGTGCAACGATCAGGTGAATATCTTCAGGAACTTCGTTACGAATATTCGCTACTAAGATTTTTTCACCAGCTTTTTTAAATGTCGCTTTTGGATTCAACTTTTTCAAAAAGTCTTCGTCCATGTGGAATTTTTCACCTAACATTTCAGTCACACGTGTGTAGTACAAGCCTTTCATTTTTGCTTGTAATGCATAGTCGTGTGGAATTGATGCTGCATAAGGACCTTTCAAGTCTGCATCAGTCAACGTGTATTCAATGAATGCAGGTTTAGAACCTTGTTTCGCAATCAGCGCATCCCAAGTTTCTTTAGTTAAAGTCCCTGTAGGTTTCAAGCTATTCATTTGTTGGAATGAAGCGATCGCCTTTAGGGTATTTTTACCACTGGTACCATCAATTGCACCCGGTGAAGCATGTGCATTATTGAGCATGACATGCGCACGTGCATAAACAGGGAGTTGACCTTTACCAATGTTGTCATACCACTGAGCATTATTTAGGTCATTTAAACCCCAAGCAACTTTGGCAGCAGGCGAAGTTGATGTTGGAGTTGTAGCAGTCGCTGTAGCAGGTGCAGCACCGATGTCGGCTTTAACATCTTCTGATTGTTGCAAGCTGTCTAAAGTTTGCGATGCTTGGTTCAGATCTTCTTGTTCTTGAGCGCTAATCTGGCTAGTTGCAGATGAAGCTTCAGTCGCTAACGGATCAATGGGATCCTGGACTGCAACATTAGTCACTTTTTTTGGCGTTAATGGTTGTTCAGCAGTAGATGCGGCAATAGCTGTACCAGCAAATATGCAACTTAGGCTCAGTGCGAGCATGGTGCGAACGAACATGTAATTCAACCTTAAGAATTATTCATTTACTGTGTATTAAAAACTGGCTAAGTATTACAGAAAAAAAGTGGAGATGCAGTAGTTGTTTTGTGTAAATATCATTTTTGGCACTCAACATGATCGGTTTTTAAATGCTTGAGAAGTTATTATATTTACAACCTTTTTGATATGATGATGCGAATATCGAATTAAGTTGGGAAAGTGAATGACGACCTTAAAAAATGATCGTTTCTTGCATGCCTTATTACGTGAACCGGTAGATGCCACTCCGGTTTGGATGATGCGTCAGGCTGGCCGTTATTTACCAGAGTATCGTGAAACACGTGCAAAAGCGGGTGATTTCCTATCCCTTTGTAAAAATACAGAATTTGCTTGTGAAGTTACTTTACAACCTTTGCGTCGTTATGACTTAGACGCTGCCATTTTATTTTCAGACATTTTGACTGTACCTGATGCGTTGGGTTTGGGACTGTATTTTGAAGCAGGTGAAGGTCCGAAGTTTCATAAAACTGTACGTACCGAACAAGATGTACTGAATTTACCTAAGTTTAATGCCAAATCTGACTTAGATTATGTCATGAATGCTGTGACTACGATTCGTTCAGCATTGGGCGGACAAGTTCCTTTGATTGGCTTCTCAGGCAGTCCTTGGACATTGGCAACCTATATGGTGGAAGGTGGTTCAAGCAAAGATTTCCGTTTTACGAAACAAATGATGTATGCACAACCTGAAGTGCTGCATGCCTTATTAGACCGTTTGGCTGTTGCGGTGACTGAATATCTCAATGCGCAGATTGATGCAGGTGCGCAAGCCGTACAAATCTTTGATAGTTGGGGTGGGGCATTAGCACACCGTGAATACATTGAATTTTCACTGAACTACATGCAAAAAATCGTGGCAGGTTTACAGCGTGAAAAAGATGGACGCAAAGTCCCTGTGATTTTGTTTACCAAAGGTGGTGGTCAATGGTTAGAGCCAATGATTGCAACGGGTGCAGATGCCTTTGGTTTAGATTGGACTACGCCATTAAATGTGGCACGTCAAACAGTCGCAGGCCGTGCAGCATTGCAAGGTAACTTAGACCCAGCAACATTGTATGGTTCGCCTGAAGCAATTGCGAAAGCGACGCGTGCTATGTTAGATGACGCATATGCCAATGGTGAAAAAACCGGTTATGTGGCGAACTTAGGCCATGGTATTACCCAGTGGGTAGATCCAACCAATCCGAAAGCCTTTATTGATACGGTACACGAATATAGTGCCAAGTATTTATAAGGCTTCAGGGAAATAGGTTTAGGATTCAACCGTGGTCAAGATGATAAAATCATGTTTTGAGTTCTCTTATAAGGCAGCTTCGGCTGCCTTATTTGGGATATTACTGCTGATCGCTTTTGCATTCACTGCAGCAATGGGAAGTCAGGAATATTTTGGCTTTTTCCGTTATGACTATTTATTGTTTTATGCACTGATCATTCAAGTGTGTTTACTCTGCTTAAAACTCGAGTCTTGGGCGGAAGCGAAAGTCATAGCACTGTTTCATCTGCTGGCTATGGGGATGGAAATATTTCTCACCCATCCACACATTGCCTCATGGCAATATCCGCAGCCTGCGGTTTTCAAACTGCTGACCGTGCCATTGTTTGCAGGTTTCATGTATTCGGCGGTGGGGAGTTTCTTTGCACGTTCGTTACGTCTATATCAGGTATCGTTTAGTAACTTACCGCATTTTGGCAATATGCTGTGCTTAGCCGTTTTGTCATATTTTAATTTTATGACCAAATTTTTTGTGCCAGATATTCGTATGCTTTTGTTTGCTTGGAGTGTGGTGATCTTTTGGAAAACCAAGCTCAGTTTTCAATTACAAAATCATGTGATTCAGTTGCCGATGTTACCGGTATTGTTGATTTTGGCATTTTTGATTTGGATCGCAGAAAATATCAGTACCTTCTATCAAATTTGGTTATATCCAAGTCAAGTTGATGCATGGCATATGGTCGGGTGGGGTAAACTCGGTTCTTGGTATTTGCTGTTATTACTCAGTCTGGTTTTAGTACTCAAAATCCTTGGAAAACGTGATGAAAATGGTACTTGGTTGCTCAAAAAATAGTGAAAAAGAATGTATTATTTTTAGCCAAAAGTTTTAGATGAAAATGTTTTGCCTTCTCTGAAAGATCAAGTTAATCTACAGGTGTGTAATCAAAATTACACATGTTTTAATAATTAAAAACAATGGAATAAAATTCCCTGGAGAAGTGCTATGTTAAAAAAATTAGCTTTAGTTGCAGTCGTTGCACTAGGTTCTACAGCTGCTTTTGCTGACCGTGACGTAGGTTGTGGTGTTGGTTCTCAAGTTTGGGCTGGTCAATCAGGTAAAATTCCTAAAATTTTAGCTGCGACTACCAACGGTATTTTTACTAACCAGTTACTTGGTATTACCTTTGGTACTTTAGGTTGTAGCGGTACAGGTACAGTGACTGCTCAAGCGGTAACATTTACCAATGAAAATGCTGAATCACTTGCTCGTGATATGGCAGTTGGTCAAGGTGAGAGCCTGAATGTTTTGGCTGAGCTTTTAAACATCCAATCAACAGATAAAGCACGTTTCTTTGCTGTGTCTAAAGCAAATTTTGCTGAAATCTATTCAGCTGAAAACCAGTCTTCTCTACAAGTACTTGCTTCATTACAAAGCGTAATGGCGAAAGATGAAGTACTTAAAGCATACGTTTAATCGATGCTTTCAAAACCCTGTCTCTTGGCAGGGTTTTTTATTATCTAAAATATATAAAAATGGATTTGAATATAACTGAATGAAATCAATTGCTTTATTTTGTACCTTTATGATTCCGAGCATCTTATATGCTCAGCAAGTTGTAGATCCAAACCTCTCTAAAACCGTAGAGCTACAGCGATATATTGAACTTGCACAATCAAAAAAACTGTCTGAACACATCAGTTGGCAACGACTTTTATATACAGATCATAAAGGACAAAGTGAAGTTGCTTTTTCAGGTTACTTTCTAGCTGAAAATGGCCGTCAAAATGCCCAAGCCGAATTAGAGGCAGATGTCGCTGCACTGTTTCAAACCGCCGAACATAATCAAGCCTTTCGTTGTCGTTTCCCTGCGCGTAGTCAGTGGTTGATGCAAGAATTATCCATCCGTTCAGAGCAGTTACCAGTAGTGAGTTGCCCTGAGTTTGATGAATGGTTTGGGAAAATTAAGCCGTATAAAGCGACATTAATTTACGCCACAGACTTTATGGGGAATCCAAGTTCTATGTTTGGACATACCTTGTTGCGTCTCGATCCGAAAGATCAGAAAGAGCTAAATTTGGTGTCCTATGCCATTAACTATGCTGCGACAGTTGCAGGTGAAGATAACTGGTCTTATGCATGGAAAGGCTTAACAGGGCAATATCCTGGTGAATATTCCTTGATGCCGTACTACCGAAAGGTGAAAGAATATGGTGATTTTGAAAGTCGTGATTTGTGGGAATATGAGCTAGCACTGACCGAGCAAGAAACCAGTTATTTGGTTAAACATCTTTGGGAAATGCAAAATGTCAGTTTTCCCTATTATTTTGCCAGTGATAACTGTGCATATCGATTATTGGGCCTAATGGATTTGGTTCGCCCGACACTGAATTTAACCGAAAAATTTAAAGTCGCTTCCATTCCTGTTGAAACGATTAAAGCGATCAATGATGAACAACTGATTCAAGCAGCGGTGTATCGTCCTGCATTAGAAACGCAGCTTTTATCACAAGCGCAGCAACATGGATATCGTTTAGCACGTGAAGCGCATAAGCTCGCTGAAATTGAACCTGATAACATGTCGACAGCAGTCGCTCAGTTTAATGAAGCAGAGCAAGCGAAAATATTGGAAATGGCGTACGACCATCTGTATTTATTACTGATTGGTCGAAAGGTGAGTGCGGAAGAAACGCAGCCTAAATTGCGTCAAATCTTGGCCTTACGTAGCCAATCTTCACAACCCAAACAACGGACTGAACCTAAGCAGCCAAGTCTAGACCCAGTCAATGGACATCATGCGCGAAATTTTTCAGCCGCAGTAGGCGAAGTTCAAGGTGAAAAATATATCGAACTCGGGCATCGTCAGGCATATCATGACTTGATCGATCCGCAAGGTGGCTTTCGGATTGGTACGCAGTTGATGTTTTGGGATGGCTCGATCCAATATCGAGACGACCAACTCAAACTCAATCATTTTGATTTTTTATCGGTCAATTCTTACAACCCGATCACGCCATTTAAAACACCGCTAAGCTGGGGTTTTAATTTTGGCTGGCAGCAAGTGTCAGTAGATGCAGGTCAATTTAGCGAAACGGAACAACATGGTGTAGCTGAATTAAAAGCGCAATCTGGATATAGCTGGGCCAATCAGGAACGCACACATTTGTGTTATGTGCAGTCTCAAATGCAGGTGCAGGGCGGCAAGTCACTAGATGATGGATGGCGAGTGGGCCTTGGGC
Source organism: Acinetobacter sp. YH16042 (assembly GCF_013417245.1). Taxonomy (NCBI): domain Bacteria; kingdom Pseudomonadati; phylum Pseudomonadota; class Gammaproteobacteria; order Moraxellales; family Moraxellaceae; genus Acinetobacter; species Acinetobacter sp. YH16042. The sequence goes on along the minus strand of NZ_VPEJ01000007.1, from coordinate 78,696 downwards.
CGACATTGGGTTGCCAAAATATTTGGTCAGAAAAATTAAATAGTTTGGTTCAGGCAGAGCTTCCGTATTGGGAAGACACACATCAATGGAATCTGAAACTCGATGCTGAATTACAATATATCGTCAACCAACAAAATGCTTTAAAACTAGGCTATGAATACCAGCAGCAAGATGATCAAGATTGGAATAAATTGAAATTGAGTTATGTATTTTTCTATTAATTTTTAAGATAGATAAAATATGAAATATCAAATAAATTTGTTTTTTTTATGTAAGTAAAGCAAGGTATGATTGCTAGCTTTGTAATAGCTGTGGTTTGTGTCACCGAATGAATCAAGAATGTATTACAGGTCTAAGTCAGGCTTGGAAAGATATTTGTGATCAATATACTGAAAATGAACATCTTGCAGCATTGCAATTTATCCAAAGGCATGTTGAACATTTAGTTACTGTTTTTTATGAACAAATGTCACGTGAGCCAGAGTCAGCTGAATTTTTTAAAGACGATATCATTCAAAAAAGGCTCATCGACACTTTAAGAAAATGGTTGTTAGAAACGTTTAATGTCGCACTGAATGGTGAATTTGAAAGCTCAGTCAAAAGACAGCAGAAAGTTGGAATGGTACACGCGCGTGTTGGTATTCCGTCATGGTTCATCATACGTGGTGTGCGTGAAATAGAACGTAAAATATTTGAAATTTTAGAGTTAAACCAAACACAAAATATTCTCCATATGTGTAGTTATATTGTACAAATTATGGGGTTCAGCACTGAAATCATGTGCCGATCTTATGAGATCAATACGGAAAAAAACCAAGAAACAAAACACAATTATCGCTTATTTTCTGCGATGCAAGATGTAGCAGTGCATAAAGATAAACAACGTGGTTCATTGCTCGATTGGGAAAATGAACTGATGTTTAAAATCTTTTCGGGCAATGTTGGTTTTTATCATCCCTTATTTTCAAAATCAGAGTTTGGGCTATGGTTCATTCATAAAGCGGCATATGCTTTTTCAGGTTCAGATCAGGTGCAACTGATTATTGACCGAATTTATGAAGTCGATCAATTAACCCAGCAAACGATGCAGATGACGGAAAAAGATCAGCTGCAACAGTTGATTCAACAGATTCGTGAATTGAACCGTGAAATTCAGCATTTAGTCGATCAACTATTTCAAGTGGCTGAATATATTGAGTCTGGCAATGATTCTTTAACTCAACTTCTGAACCGTCGTTATCTCAGTACGATTATTTCACGTGAAATTACCTTTGCGCGGCAAAATGAAACGCCGTTGTCTTTGCTCGCCTTTGACGCGGATTATTTTAAAATGATCAATGATAAGTTTGGTCATGCGGCAGGTGATCTTGCACTTAAATTTATTGCCGAAGCCTTACAGCGTTATAGTCAAGGTAGCGATTATGCATTCCGTATCGGTGGGGAAGAGTTCTTATTACTCTTGGTGGATACTGGTGTAAACCGTGCGATGAAAATTGCAGAAAATATTCGCCAATATATTGAAAAGGGCCTGATCCGAACGGCACAAGGTCAGCAATTTAGTTTTACCGTAAGTATTGGTTGTGTGCAGTATGATGGACATCCTGACTATCAGCGCTTTTTAGATGCAGCAGATCATGCCTTGTACGCAGCAAAAAATAATGGTCGAAACTGTATTCAAGTCACAAAGCATTTGTCGTATATCTAATTCATCCTGAGAATAAAAACTCCCACATATGGGAGTTTTTTTTATGGGTAAATACGCTTTATGCGAGATGTACCGTAATTTAAACTTCGACAACCACATAGTATTTTTTGACGGCTTCGACAACTTCAAACTTGCCCTGAAACGATGGGGGAATAATGCCCGCTTGGCCAGCGGAAACCTCGATATATCCGCCTTGTTGATCATGAATACGTACTAATCCTTCAAGGATAGTAAAAAACTCTTGTTTGTTCGGTGCAAAGACAATATTCCATGCGCCAACTTCACATTGCCAAATCCCGCAGTCCATATTGGGGTGTACATACAGGCTTGCAGTTTCACGTTTAGGATTGCCCTGAACCAAACGGTCTGGGCGAGGGAAGTCTATGCTGTGTTTGGCTTGCGCTAAACCCTGACCGGCAATATATACATCTGACATGATTCATCCTGAAAATAGTGCTTTGCTATCAAAGCAAACGATTTGCGACATTAAAACACAAATAAAAAAGGCCTCAAGAGCTCGAGGCTTTTTTTATGAGTGCTAACGCTGAATGTTCTATTAATAGCTTTCAGGCACAGCACTTAAGAATTCACGGCGTTCTTCTTTATTGGTTTTAAAGTCACCGACAAAAGAAACGGTACGTGTTGTAGACTCTTGTTTACCTACACCACGCATCATCATGCACATGTGAGCTGAATCAATCACCACAGCAACACCACGTGCACCAGTCACTTCAGCCACAGCTTCAGCGATCTGCTGAGTGAGGTTTTCCTGAATTTGTAAGCGACGGGCAAACATTTCTGTAATACGTGCAAATTTTGATAAACCTAAAACATTGCCTTCTGGGAGATAAGCAATATGTACGCGACCATAAAAAGGTAATAAATGGTGCTCACACAAAGAATAGAATTCGATATTCTTAACTAAGACCATTTCACGGTTATCTGATGGGAAAACCGCATTGTTGGTCACTTCTTCAAGTGTCTGGCTATAACCAGAAGTAAGATATGAAAAAGCTTTAGCAGCACGCATAGGCGTATCTTTAAGACCCGGGCGATTCAGATCTTCACCAACGGCAGTTAGGATATTTGCGTAGGATTGCTGCATAGACATAAGACGTGTTCACTTACACTGAGAGATTGAACAAGGACGGCATTGTAGCAGAAAACTATTACAATGCCTTCTTTTGGAGTTAAATCCGATTATTGTTTAAACTGTGGGTTCTTTTCTGCACGTTTAAGCAGAACCAGTACAGCACCTGTGCCGCCTTGTTTTTCTGGGGCGCTCACAAATGCCAATACATCACGATGTTGACGTAACCAACTATTTACATAAGTTTTTAAAATTGCTTCTGGACCTTTGCCATGCACAATTTTAATGACGTTTTGATTGTCATCTTTCGCCATTTGAATAATTTGCAGCACGGCAGAACGGGCTTCTTCAACAGTGCAACCGTGTAAGTCGACAGCTTCAAACCAACGTAGATTACCAGCTTTTAAATCTTCAAAAACTTTATGTTGTAAGGTTGCAATGCGATAGCTTAAAGCAGCTTGACTGGCAACAGGGTTGAGCATCGCTTGCGTATCAGAAAGTAATGCATCATCTGTTTCCATAGGACCAATTGCAGCAGCACGTTTAGCCAACGTTTGCGCATCAGGTTTTTTACGACCCACTTTTTCCATTTTTGCAGTATTTCCTGCATTCATTTTTTGAACACCTTGCATTTGCTTTTGGAAAAGCGCGAAGTCTTCTTCCTGCTCTTGTTCAACAGTCTTTGGCGTTGGCTCAGGCTGTTTAGCAATCGTAGAGGAATGTGGATTCGTAATTTGCTTTTTAAAAGATTTCAGTAGGTTGTACTGATCTTTTGAAAGCGAAGAATCGTGTTTGCTCATAATGAAAAAACGGGAAATATACAAAAATTTAGTGCAATTATAGCCTTAAATGGCACTGATTTGAACTGGAAAGACTTTATATAAAGAAGATCTCTTAATTCATTACAAGTCCTATTTGGGCTTCAAAGTTGAATTAATTAATTTAATAACTTTTTTATTTTTATATTGTTCTGCAAGAGCTAATGCTGATTGTTCTTCATTAAATTTAGAAATACACACGATTTCGGTTGAAGCGCCTTTTTCAAGTAAATAAGAAATTATCTGATATTGATTTAGGCGAATAGCTTTACCTAATGGGGAGCATCTAGTGAAATAATATGTTTGTGGTTCAACTTCATCTACTACAAGTTCATTTATTTTTCTCAGCTTCATTTTTTTGATGAAAGAAATATCTGTGTGCTCGATAGCCGCCATAATTAAGGTGGTATCATAAAATTCATTGTTTTCACCAAAATTTAAATATTCAAGATACAAATTTTTGGCTTTTTCATAATTATCAATATCATTTTTCTGTGTCAGGTTCTTTATCGCATTTTGGAAAAAATCATTCATATCATCAAAATCATTTATTGCTGCATGGAACATGAATATATTTATTAAATATGGCTCATCAGCTAAATTCTTTTTCAATAAATGAGAATTATCTTTATAAAAAGTCTGTTCAAAATGATTTAATTTTTCCATGGAAATAGGGTGAGATTTAATATTGATTGGTTTTGATAAAGAATTTTTATGTCCTTTAGAAATAGAAAAATAAGTTGAATTTTCAATATTCTTGTTTTTAGTATTGATTGAGAAATTAATGACTATTGGTAAGCCTTGATAACTAATGATTTCAATTTGATTCTTATTGAAATCATAATTTTTGCCCTTTAGCACGTTAGTATTTATATTTGGAAAAATTTGATTTAGGTCAATCTGAGCAGCAATGATGCCTTCGGGCATAGTGGAAATATTAAAGTAGAGGATATGATTTTGGTCAATAAGATACGGTGAGCCTGTATACAGAGTTATATTTTTTGCCCAACTTATCTGGTGTAGTGAAACCAAGATTAATGAAATGAATAGAAGAGTAGAAGCAATAATCGACTTCATTATTTTTAATTCTCAATTGAATAAAAATTATAAAAAGGATGTGTAATTTTTTAATATGGATGCAAAGGAGAAAAAGGGTGAGCGAACTCACCCTACATATTTCATTTATATTTTATCAGGCACACCAAACAGCTCCTTAAACGCCTGATCAGGACGTGGCTGCTTCATAAAACTTTCACCGACCAAGAAGGCATGAATATCATGTTCTTGCATCATGGCAACATCTGCAGGTGTTGCAATACCGCTTTCTGTCACCAGCAGGCGAGAAGGCTCGAGTAACTTTTTCAAACGTAATGATGTGTTGAGGTCAACATCAAAGGTTTTTAAATTACGATTATTGACGCCAAGTAGACAGTTGTCAGAAAGACGCATTGCACGCTCAAGTTCTTCTTCGTCATGTACTTCAACCAACACGTCGAGATTGTGCTCAAAAGCAGTTTTCGACATTTCTTCGAGTTGTTGATCAGACAAACAAGCCACGATTAATAAAATACAGTCCGCATGTAAAGCGCGTGCTTCAATTACGCCATAAGGATCAATTAAAAAATCTTTACGCAGCGCAGGTAAGTCACAGTTCTTACGTGCAATCTGAATGTTTTCATCGGCACCTTGGAAAAAATCCACATCGGTGAGAACAGACAAACATGCCGCACCAGCATCTTGATACTGCTGCGCAATTTCAGCAGGGTTAAAGTTTTCACGAATGATGCCTTTCGATGGTGATGCCTTTTTAATTTCAGCAATCACCCCCGGACGTTTAGAGCCGAGGTTTTGTGCAAAACCTCGAACGGGTGTAGCTGCTTGAGCTAGCTCTTCGACATCTTTATAGCTACGTTGTTTAAGACGGGCTGCAAATTCTTCTTTTTTACGGTCAACAATTTTACCTAAAATTGTATTGGCGATATCTACCATGATTTGAGTCCTAATCTTAAGCTTCGTATTCTTTTAAAGTTTTCGTAAATTCTGACAAAATGCCCATTTTCTCTAGAGCTTGACCGCCATAGATAATGTCATGTGCTAATGCAACACCTTGTTTATAGCTTTTGGTTAAGCCTGAAACATAAATGCCTGCGCCTGCATTTAGGGCAATCATATTCGCGGCTTTATCACCGAGTGCAGATTTATTTTTACCTAAAGCATCTTTAATTAATTTTAGACTTTCCGCAGCACTATCTACAGATAGACCTGTTAAGGTTTGCGACTCGATATCTACAGCTTCAGGTTGAATTTCCCATTCAGTGACCTCGCCATCTTTAAGTTCTGCAACATAAGTACTTGATGCAAGGCTAATTTCATCTAAACCGTCTTTTGAATGCACCACCAAGACATGTTCTGCACCGAGTTGTTTTAAAACTTCAGCCATAGGACGACATAATTCTGTAGAGAAAACACCAATCACAAAACGTTTTACGCCGGCCGGATTCGTAAGCGGGCCAAGTAGGTTGAAAATACTACGGAAGCCCAATTCTTTACGTGGACCAGCAGCATATTTCATGGCTTTATGATGATTAGGTGCAAAGAGGAAACCAACGCCCATTTCACGAATACAACGTTCAGTTTGCTGCATGTTCAGGTCAAGGTTAATTCCAGCTTGTTCTAAAAGATCAGAAGAGCCTGATTTTGATGAAACACCACGACCGCCATGTTTAGCAATGGTTGCACCTGCTGCTGCAATGACAAAACTAGACGCAGTAGAAACGTTAAATAAGTTTTGACCATCACCACCTGTACCAACGATATCCACCAAATGTGGCAGATCACTGACATCGATTTTGATCGCAAACTCACGCATTACACGTGCTGCGGCAGTGATTTCATCAATACTTTCACCTTTTTGGCGTAAGCCCATCATGAGTGCGCCAATTTGCGCATCGGTCGCTTCACCTTGCATGATGGTACGCATCACTTCTTCCATTTGAGGTTGAGTGAGTTCAATATTTTTAGTGATGTTATTTAAAGCTTGTTGAATATTCATAATATTTTTTGCACTCGATTAAGCGTAAATTTCTAAGAAGTTTTTAAAGATTTGATGGCCATGTTCACTAAGAATTGATTCAGGGTGAAACTGCACGCCTTCGACAGGCAATGTCTTATGTTTTACGCCCATGATTTCTTCCATCGTGCCATCTTCTTCATTGGTCCAGCAGGTCACTTCTAAACATTCAGGCAAAGTCGCTTGATCAATCACCAAAGAGTGATAACGCGTTGCGGAAAATGGCGAAGGGAGGTTGCTGAAAATGCCTTGATCGCTGTGATACATGTCAGATAAACGACCGTGCATCACTTTTTTAGCGCGAATAATATCGCCGCCAAAAGCTTGTCCTATGGCTTGGTGGCCTAAACACACACCGAGTAAAGGAATTTTTCCCGCAAAGTGTTGAATCGCAGGAATTGAAATACCTGCTTCACTTGGCGAACAAGGGCCAGGACCAATGACTAAATACTTCGGTTGCCATCGCTCGATATCTTCCAATGTCACGGCATCGTTACGTACAACTTTTACTTCCTGATTTAACTCGCCAAAATATTGGACGATGTTGTAGGTAAAAGAGTCATAATTGTCGATCATCAAAAGCATGAGCGTATTAACCTTTGAAATTTATGCACTTAACTGTGCTTTGAATAGTCCGAAATGATTCTAAATAGTTGTATATTGACCCAAATATCGTGTGGATATTTTTAATAGAAAAATAGTGAAATATTTAGAATGCAGCCAATCATAGCAAATATTATTCAATTTCTGCTGAACAATTTCGCCAAAGTTCATCGCAACTGGAATCATTTCAGCAAATTATCGACTTATAAATTTAGGATTTAAGTTGAACAAAGCAATCGGCTGAATTTAAGTGTTTAAAATGTGTTCAATTGATATTTTAAAAAGATCTGCTTGCTGTTGTTAAAAATAGCAATTCAGGCTCTAGCTGGAAAAATATGAACCGTTTTGAAGCAAAATCACCAAAATGGAGCACAATTAATGCAAAGGCAGATTGATTAAAATTAAAACAAAACGGTTAAATTTACTTCAATTAAAGGGTGTCTTATGCGCTAAAAAAAACCTAAATATCGATCATTAATTCAGTTGTATCGTAGGTGTATTATTATCCATAACTAGCTAAACCATTAGTTTCTATCGCATTTAAATTTGATACTAATGCTTTAATAAAATCCCAATAATTTTATCGTTGAAAGCGATTAATCATTTTGGTGAATACTGGTGCAAAACCAAGTTGCACTATTTTGATACACCTGCGAGAAGTTTTTAAACAAAAGTGATGAAGAGTGTCTGAATATGGTGCATTTACTGTTGCACACAGTATAATAGTCGAAAAGCAAGGAGTTAAAATCTTCTATTCTGATAAGGAATTCAATATTTTAGCTTGGCTTTTAAAAGTTGGTACGGTAATTGCTTAATAACTACCAACTACTAACACGCACTTCAGTGTGCACAAAAAAATCATCGGAGCAAAATGAGCATGGCGAACAAGGTCCTTCAACTCATCCAAGAAAGTGGCGCAAAATGGGTCGATTTTCGCTTTACTGATACTAAGGGTAAAGAACAACACGTAACTTACCCAGCAGATTCAATCGACGAAGATACGTTTGAAGATGGCAAAATGTTTGATGGTTCTTCAATTGCTGGTTGGAAAGGCATTGAAGCATCTGACATGATCTTACGTCCAGATGCAGAAACTTGTTTTATCGACCCGTTCTTTGCAGAAGCTACAGTTGTTGTGACTTGTGACGTTATCGAACCTTCAACTGGTCAAGGTTATGAACGTGACCCACGCTCTATTGCTCGCCGTGCGGAAGAATACCTAAAATCAACTGGTATCGGTGATACTGCTTTCTTTGGTCCAGAACCAGAATTCTTCGTATTTGACGAAGTAAAATGGGACATCGATATGTCTGGCGCGCGCCACACATTAATCGCTGAAGAAGCTGCTTGGTCTACTGGTAAAGATTACGAAGCAGGTAACTCTGGTCACCGTCCACGTGTGAAAGGTGGTTACTTCCCAGTTCCTCCTGTAGATTCTTCACAAGATATGCGTGCAGAAATGTGTGCAAAAATCGAAGACATCATGGGTCCAGGTCGTGTAGAAGTACATCACCATGAAGTTGCATCTTGCCAGCTTGAAATCGGTGTAAGCTTCAACACTATGGTTCGTAAAGCGGACGAAGTTCAACAGTTCAAATATGCTGTTTGGAACGTTGCTCACCAATATGCTAAAACTGCTACGTTTATGCCTAAACCAATGGTTGGCGATAACGGTTCTGGTATGCACGTTCACATGTCAATCTCTAAAGATGGCAAGAACTTGTTTGCTGGTGATGAATACGCTGGTCTTTCAGAAATGGCGTTGTACTTCATTGGCGGTGTGATCAAACACGCTCGTTCATTGAACGCAATCACAAACCCATCAACTAACTCGTACAAACGTTTAGTTCCACATTTCGAAGCGCCGATTATGCTTGCTTACTCAGCACGTAACCGTTCAGCTTCTATTCGTATTCCTTATGTTTCTAGCCCTAAAGGCAAACGTATCGAAGCACGTTTCCCAGATCCAATGATGAACCCGTACTTAGGTTTCGCTGCGCTTCTTATGGCTGGTCTTGACGGTATCCAAAACAAGATCCACCCAGGTGAAGCTGCTGACAAGAACTTGTACGACCTTCCTCCTGAAGAAGAAGCTAAAATCCCTACAGTGGCTCATAGCTTAGATATGGCGCTTGAAGCTCTTGCAGCTGACCATGATTACCTTCTTAAAGGTGGCGTGTTCACTAAAGAAATGCTTGATGCCTACATCGAACTTAAAACTGAAGAAGTTCGTCGTCTTAACACGACTACTCACCCAGTTGAATTCGACATGTACTACAGCTTGTAATTCTGTACAGAATTTCACTGTAAAAAGACCCGCCTTGTGCGGGTTTTTTTATGGGATGGGTTAAGATAAGGCAAAGAGTTGAATGAATATCTAAACATGGCAAAACCGCGAAAAAAACATACCGGTTTTTTCCCTTGGATTGATCCAGCAGATCAGGCAAAGGGATTTAAACTTAACTTCTCAGAAGTAACTTATTTGGAAGTGGGCATAACAGTTGAAGGTTATAAACAGGCTCAATTTGTCGAGCTGAAAAACCCAGAGCTGGCATTGGAGTTTGATTACCCTGAAAGTTTTTATATTACGACCGAAGGGTTGGTTTTAATAAAAACGCCGCAAGGCAAGTTTGAAGCCATTGCCAAGACAGATAACTTTTAATTCAATACTAAAAAAAATTGAACTGAAAAAATGACCTACAACGTTGCAGGTCATTTTTTATTGAGCATCTGTCAATTTACCAATCGTCATTGCAAACCATGCTGTTTTAAATTGTCGATTTCATATGGTGCATCTTCGGCAGGGTAGCGTAAGTTTTCTAATCCTTTTGTTTTGGCAATCGACCAAATCACACTTTCACCCGCAGGGATGTTTTGACTGTGCTGCGTATATAGTGGGTTTTGTAGGGCGTCTGCTGCTGAAATAAAAGTCCAGCCATGTTGCTGAAATGCGGTAATGACATCCTTTAAAAATGCAGCATTAATGGTATTTACATGTAAAAGTAAAACATGCTGCGGCGAACGATTTATGGTGAGCTGTGCAAGTTGGTCATAATAATCTGCACGGTTAAGCAGGTGAGCGATATATGTTTGTTTTAGGCGGTCTAATTTGTCCTGATCTTGCAGTTTGGCAAAGTCGAGATATTTTCGGTTATAAAACCAGTCACTGGCATCAATACTCACACCACCAATGCGGTATTGATGTTGCTCTAACCATTGATAGACAGCATCACGTTTTTCAGCGCTATTACCTTCCTTTAAAAATGGATATCGGTAGATACGTATGTAATTCGGCAGTGTTTTTAATACGGTATCTGCCTGTTCAATGCTTTTTTATATAATCTTTTGCGGATACATTTTCTTTATTCAGGTTTTGGTGCGATGCGCTGTGATTGCCAATCAGATGGCCGGATTGTCCCCACGCTTGAATCAGTTGATTGCCTTGATAATCACCAATTTTAATCAGGCTCGGAAAAACAATAGTTTTGATTTGTTGATCATGCAGATGTTTTAAAATTTGAGCATTGATTTGTTCCGCTTGTGCGTTAAACGCTGGATTTAATCCATCATCAAAACTCAGTGCAAGAGATTTTGCTTGAGCCGTGATATTGGCACAAAGTAAAACGAAAAAAATAAAAACATGTAGTGGGTTATATGGAAACATTATGTTGGTGTAATTCAGTTGTTATCCACGACATCATACTGTGTAAGAGAGGTTTGTGTTGATTGCAAATGTAATGAAGTACTTAAGCCGTTTTGGTTTTGTTCATTTTACTTAAAACAAGCTATGGGTCATGAAAAACGATGTTGAGTTGGTTACACTAAGGATTCGCTATACTCAGCTAATGCTTATAAGGGAAATGAAATATGCAGCGTCAAGCATGCGAAATGCGGGATAAAAGAATGTCTCCTGAATTAAGAACATGGTTGTATGCTTCGGGTTCATTAACCCAACAATTAACAGATTTTGCTCAAGGCGTATTTAAAGTTGAGCCGAGTATTGAGCAATTTCAACGTATGACGCTTCAAGATGCACAGTGGCTGCAAATGCCAATACAGCACACAGCTTGGGTACGTGAAAGCTATTTATATGGCTGTGAAGCTGAGCCGTGGGTCAAGGCAAAAAGTATATTTCCAATACTCAGCATACAAGGGCGTGCGCGGATTTTTCAGCATATTGGTAAAAAACCCATCGGACATTTTTTATTTCAGCGTACCAATCCGAAGTGTGAGCGGCGTGTATTGTGGCTAGACGATGGTTGGACACGTCAGAGCTGTTATACTTGGCATGGTTGTAAATTTATAGTTCAGGAAACTTTTTTAGCGAGTTTTGAGCAATATTTGCAGAAATAACATTACCAGATGAAGGACAGTCATGGCCGTGGTGCAACAGATTACTTGGCAGCAGCGTTTAGAAGCTTATTACTATTTATGTCGCTTCGATAAGCCAATTGGCACGGAACTGGTTTTTTGGCCAACCATGTGGGCACTGTGGATTGCCAATCAAGGAACACCGCAATTCAGTATTTTGATTCCCATGATTTTGGGCACGATATTTATGCGTGCAGCAGGTTGTGCGATTAATGACTTTGCTGACCGTAAAGTCGATGGTGCTGTGGAAAGAACCAAACATCGTCCTTTAGCCACTGGAGTGATTAGTGCTAAAGAAGCCATATATGTGTTCTTGATCTTGGTGCTTGCTAGCGCATGTATGTTGTTCTTTTTACCGATAGAAACTTTTTATTGGTCCTTTGGTGCATTGTTTTTAGCGTTCATTTATCCCTTTATGAAACGCTACACGCATCTGCCACAAGTATTTTTAGGCGCGGCATTTTCATGGTCGATTCCTATGGCTTATACCGCTGTGGGGCAAACACCTGATTTGACTTGCTGGTTATTGTACTTTGGTAATTTGGCGTGGACCGTTGCATATGACACACAATATGCCATTACTGACCGTGAATATGATTTGAAAATTGGCGTGAAATCAACTGCGATTTTATTTGGTAAATATGATATAGAAATCATTTCTTTATTACAGGCGCTAAGCATTGTACTGATTGGTTCTGCGTTGTATTTAGAAGATCTCTTGATGCCATTTGGTTTAGTTGCAATGTTGGCTGTGGCTGCCGATTTTATTTACCAGTGGACTAAAACCAAAGGCCGTGATCCTCAGTTATGTTTTTGGGCGTTTCGCCATAACCGTTGGGTAGGGCTTATGATTTTTATTGGAATTTTCATGGCACTGACGCTTTAATGTCATTGATCTGAAACTGTTTAAAATGAGCTAAAGCATCCTATTCGGGTGCTTTTTTTTATGCATTAATAAAAAGGCATGTAGTTTCATGCTTAAAGAATAATGATTAAAAAGGATATTTTATGAAACGTTCAAAAATAGCATTAGCTCTGACAGTTGCAGTTTCTATGCTGTCTTTAACCGCGTGTAATGATGATGATAATGACTCATCATCTTCGAATCAAAAATCAACATTTGTGTCTGAAGCAAATTATGCTTTAGATACTGTAGACAATACATCGTCCATTAAAGTCATGACGTATAACATGACCAATGTGCAGGGGAAAGCAGCAACAGCAACAGCCTTAGTATTATTTCCAAAAGCTACACAACCTAAAGATGGGTATCGTGTTGTGGTATGGGAGCATGGAACAGTCGGGGCTGGAGATGAATGTGCGCCAAGTAAAAATCTAATTCATCCACGTTTTAAAATTCTAGCTAATACGCTTATGGCGGCAGGTTATGTAATTGTGGCACCAGACTATGAAGGTTTAGGTACGAAGGGGGTGCATCCATACCTCAATTTATCGAGTGCGGCAAATTCGGCACTTACTGCGGTTAAAGCGGCAAAAGAACATTATGGTAAGCAACTCAATGGTCAGTGGATGTCGATCGGTCAATCGCAAGGTGGTCATGCATCCTTAGGGACGGCGGAATTTGCAAATACGGATACAAACTATAAAGGGGCAGTGGCAGCCGCACCTGCATCGAGTTTGGGGACGATTATTAAGATCTATCTTGATCCTGCTTTAAATCTGGATGACAACGGCGTGAGTAAGGGCGTCAATATCTTAGATGAACAATTGCTTCAAATTCGTTACGCGCTTGCAAATAACATAATCAATGCACAGCAAGCAGATGCGTTAATGGGGCAACTTGCAGATGGCTATGCTGAGCTTTTGGCATATGCTGCATTGACCAGTTCGGGTATTAAAGCCTATGAGCCAAATTATGATTTAAAAAATATCTTTACTGCAGATGCTGGTGTTATTGCAGAAAAAGCCTATGGACGTACAGGGGATGATGGTGCATGTTTAAGTTATGCCGATCCAAATGGCGCAAATGGTTTGCAAGAACATTTTAAAGCAGCTGTGATTGAATTCTTAAAAGATCCAACGCATATGGTTTCACAGTACGGAATTGATTTGAATAAAATCGATACCGATCCCGTTGTTCAGAAATTTTTAAATGATAATCAGCCAGCGACGAATGCAAGCGCTGATAAAGTGATTAAAGCACCTGTTTATATTATTCAAGGTGCAAATGATAAGGCCGTTATTCCTGTGGTTACGCAAGCGCTATTTGCAAATATGAAAACGCAAGCGACGAAGTATTTCCCAGAGGCAAATTATGCTGAAGGTTATCAATTAGACGTTGTGCCAAATGCAAGTCATACACAGGCGATTATCTGTAGAAATGCGCAAGCGGTCGAATTTATTCAAGCTAAAATGTCTGCAGGTACAGGTATTGATTTAACCAATGAGCAAAAAGATGCGAGCCAAAGTCCACATTGTAAGGGTATAGCTGCTTCAAGCTAAGTTTTTAAATAATAAAAAAGGAGCATGTCTCCTTTTTTTATTGAATATTGGATTGTTAATCATTCAATCCGTGAAAATGAGGGGGTATAGTTGGTTAGAGTAAAGAATGATATGAAGGCTTGAGCGAATTTTGTTTTTTGCTATATTGGGCGTCGAATTATTTATGTAAATGAAAGAATCGTTATGTCTGAAGTTAAGCCAAAGCCCAATACCAAAAAGATGATCATTTTGATGGCACTTGGGCTATTGATTCCTATATTTTTGGTCAGTATGGCTTTTCTTGCAGTCAATAGTGATGCCAAAAACCAAGAAAAATATAAGCAACAACAAGCTGAGATGATTGAGCGTATTAAAGCAAAAGAAGCACAAGATGAGGCTTTGGCTGCTGAGGCTGACCAAGCAGTATCAGAAGTGCTGGCAGCTCAAGAGTCAAATGCTCAATAAAATTCTGCTTACATTATGGATGTGAATGCAATGCGCATTCACTCAATGTTCGATTGTACTTTACGTATTTAACAACTATTTATTTACATCATGCCTGAGAGTGTGAACTGTTGGAATACTGGTATAGCGGATTACACGGTAGCCAGCTTCTTCAAGCATTGCATCACGTTCAGCATCTTCTTGCTCTTTGCCTATATGACTGGGGTCATCCAGTTCGATAATCACAAGCACCTCATAAGTTTGGTCAAGTATGACAAAATCAGTGACTTTTCGATTAAATCTATTTCTGATTTTGTAATTTTGATTGGTGATCAGTGCGCTAAAAGCCACTTGGGCTAAAATGTGGTAGTTCGGAAATGCTTCATTTAAACGATGAAACATCTTACTTTCAAAGGCAGTGATTACACGACGTGGGAAAAACTTTTGTTTGCTTCTAAACAGTCTCGGAAAGACTAAGCAGACAAGGGCAAAAGTTGCCAAGCAACCAATAATAAAAAATGTAAACTGACTGAGATTTGGCACGAAATAAACTACATATATGAAAAAAGCCCACGTCATGATGCGTGGGCTTTTTAGAATTTGGCTCTCCAACCTGGGCTCGAACCAGGGACCTGCGGATTAACAGTCCGTCGCTCTACCGACTGAGCTATTGGAGAATCTGCACGCATTCTATGGGGCAAATGCAGTGAGGTCAAGTCAGAATTGCAAAAAATAAGGAAATTTAGGCTGAATGTATTAAATATAAACACCTTTAATATAAAGCGTTTTTAAAACTTAAGCTCTGACTATTCTTTCTAATGTGGTCGGAGAGCTAAGTGAATAGCTTAGGTCATAGAGCAAGTTATACTTATCTTAAAACAAAAGTCAGAGCATAAAAAAAGCCCACGACATAATGCGTGGGCTTTTAGAATTTGGCTCTCCAACCTGGGCTCGAACCAGGGACCTGCGGATTAACAGTCCGTCGCTCTACCGACTGAGCTATTGGAGAATCTGAAGTGGATTCTAAAGATGTATGGGAGGGTGGTCAAGCCTGATTTAAATAAAATACAGAAAATTCAAATTAAGTGTTTTAAAAATAGCCGAATCAGACAACTTGGTACATATATGGATACTTTTTAGGAAAGCAAAAACAAAAAAGTAGGTATGCTTTGTTAAATAGTTGGCGATAAAAAACCCACTTCGTAATGAGTGGGTTTTTTAGAATCTGGCTCTTCCACCTGGGCTCGAACCAGGGACCTGCGGATTAACAGTCCGTCGCTCTACCGACTGAGCTATGGAAGAATAGATGGCTCTCCAACCTGGGCTCGAACCAGGGACCTGCGGATTAACAGTCCGTCGCTCTACCGACTGAGCTATTGGAGAATCTGATGCGCATTTTAGGGATGAAACTGCAATGGGTCAAGTAAAAATGAAAGATTAAGAGCTTAAATGTTTTTTTATTATCCAAAGCCTGTTGCGTTGCTTATTTATTGATTCTTTTAGGCTTTTACTGTATTAAAAGTTGTCATAATACTTTAGCTTTTATGGTTAGATGCGGGGGCGTAACAGTAGTTGCTTTTTTAGCTATGAACATCGTTTGAGTGCTGTGTGCCGTAATTTTGTATAAGAGGTTTTATGTTAAATACTTGTCGTGTTTGTGGTTATATGAATGCAATTTTTTT
This sequence comes from Acinetobacter sp. YH16042, assembly GCF_013417245.1. Classification (NCBI taxonomy): domain Bacteria; kingdom Pseudomonadati; phylum Pseudomonadota; class Gammaproteobacteria; order Moraxellales; family Moraxellaceae; genus Acinetobacter; species Acinetobacter sp. YH16042. The sequence goes on along the minus strand of NZ_VPEJ01000007.1, from coordinate 62,471 downwards.
TCCTTGGGGGGAGGATGGAAAAACCCCATCTTTTGAAATTTGTGAATGTTGTAATGTTGAATTCGGTTATGAGGATTGTCAATTAATTTCAATTCGTAAGTACAGACAAAAATGGTTGCTGTCAGAAAAGTTTAATTCTGATACTAACCGTTATAAAAATCAGCTTAAAAATATCGATCAAAAATATGAATGATTTTGTTTATAGCAACCGAATTTCGTATAACCGCCATTATGTTAAATGGAATTATATTTACCTAAAAAGTGTCTACAGAATTGGCAGTTATTCAGCTATTTTTTTACAGAAACCTTAATGTGATAGACCTAAATTTCTCATGTTATTCTCCTAATAATTCTTGTGGATATTCTTCAAACCGCTCAGAAACAAAATGTACGTAGCCTTCTTCTATATTTTTTAATGTTGTTTTATGCTTAATATTTTTCACAATTTTTTCAATTAATTTTTTGATTATTTCTAAATCATCAGGTTCCAAGCCTTCAATTAACTCTATTTTAAAAGTCATCCAATGTGCTTTTTTAGGATCTGAGAATTTTGCGATTTGTGGTGTTTTAAAAATATTAGAATAAAATCTAAAAACCCTCCCTTCCCAATTTACTTGCCCCACAAAAACAGGAACATAGAATCCAAACTCTGGACCACCTAAAAAATTCCAACCGTTAAAATATAACGTTATTTTGTTAGCATTATCTTTCCACCATTTCGCAGGATCATAAGCATGTTGCCACTTATTAAGATCGTATGTTCCATCATAACAACCATCAATATTCACTCGATAAAAATTCCACCATTGATCACCAACTCGCTCCTCCTTTAAATTTAAAGGATGCATGTTTTTAAAAGATTCACTTGCCTTTTTCATTGTCTATCCCCCAATATTATTCATACAAATTAAATTCCGTAGGATTAATTTGTCAATTGATTGACTAATATAGATCTTAGCTAAGCTTCTTGATTTGGAATCCTTAAGGCAACAGAATCAATTATTTAAGATTAAGCTTTGCTACAATTAACATAATACACGCTATACGAAATTTATTTAATTTATTAATAAATTTCAATATTTTATATTTGCATTAAAACTCCAGAAATACGGATTTATAATTTTTAATAGATTTATCACGTTATATGATCAATATATAGACCATGGTTCACACTTTTTTAGTTTTACGTAATAAATAAAAAATCACCCTAAAAGGGTGATTTTTTTGACTTTAGAATAAGTTTTAAAACTTATTTTTCAACGCCAGCAGCTTGACCTGCATACTTAGCGTTTGCATAGTCCCAGTTCACTAGGCTTTCTAAGAAAGTAGAGATGTATTTAGGACGAGCGTTGCGGAAATCGATGTAGTAAGCGTGTTCCCAAACGTCGATAGTCAACACAGCAACTTTACCGTGAGCAAGTGGAGTGTCAGCATTTGAAGTTTTAAGGATAGAAAGGTTGCCGTTTACTTCGTCAGCAACTAACCAAGCCCAACCTGAACCGAACTGAGTTGCAGCAGCATTTGCAAATTCTTCAGCGAATTTTTCGTAAGAACCAAAAGCTTCGTCGATTTTAGCTGCTAAAGCGCCAGTAGCTTTACCGCCACCGTTTTTAGCCATACAGTTCCAGTAGAATGTGTGGTTCCATACTTGAGCTGCATTGTTGAAGATACCAGCTTTAGAAGCATCGCCTTTAACAGCAGTGATGATTTCTTCTAAAGTTTTGCCAGCAAGGTCAGTACCTTCAATTGCTTTGTTTAGGTTAACCACATAAGTATTGTGGTGTTTGTCGTGATGGTATTCTAAAGTTTCTTTGCTGATATGAGGAGCAAGATCTTCGTAACCGTAAGGTAACGCTGGTAAAGTAATCGTTGTCATGTTTTCAATTCCTTGCATTTTGCTGGGTTTTGACATTAAGTGCCGTTATTGTAATAGATTCTTGCAGTAAAATGCGCATTGCTTATAAATAACAATACAGAATAAAGCCTGAAAATATACGTATAAGGACTGAGTCAAAGACCAAGACGATTTAAATTAAATCGGGTTGTTTAATTCGAAATAACTATACTCAATATTGAACTGTTCTGAAATAGCTTTTGCGAGTCGTTGTACACCATATCTTTCAGTTGCATGATGTCCACATGCATAATAATGCACATTTAATTCTTCAGCTTCGTAAAAAGTACGTTCACTCACTTCACCTGAAATGTACGCATCACAATCTAATGCAGCGGCTTTGCCAATAAAGTCCTGTGCGCCGCCCGTACAAAAACCAATTTTTTGAATAGATGGTTTATCTGCTGGTAGGTGAATGGCATCAAATCCTAATTTTTCAGAAACGTATTCTTTAAACGCTGTTGGAGTCATGGCTTGTTTTAAATAACCAACATTACCAATAGGATTGCGCTCAGTAGGATCTAAGGCTTCAATATTCTCTAATTCGAGCAAATCTGCTATCGCTGCATTATTACCTAAAGTAGGGTGACTATCTAAAGGTAAGTGATAACCTACGAGTGAAATATCTTTTTTGATCAGGGTTTTGATGCGTTTGCCGCGCATACCAGTGATTGGGTAAGCTTCACCTTTCCAAAAATAACCATGATGTACCAATAGCAAATCAGCATTTGCTGCGATTGCGGCTTCAATCGCTGTTTGAGATGCGGTAACTGCACATAAAATTTTATGCACTTCTGCTGAGCCTTCAATTTGCAAGCCATTGGGAGCATAGTCCTTAAATTCATGTGCTTTGAGTGTGCTGTCACACCACTGAATAATTTCACTTAACTGAGCCATATACTGTCCAAAATCTCAAAGAGATGCATCAAAATTTACGATTGTTTAAATTGTAACTAAAGAATCACAAATCTCTGTATTTATTTTTAATTTTGTTGAAAAGATTACATTACAATACGATATAAATTATTTAGCCATCAATGAATTATAAAATTTAGAGGATATAGACGTGCGTCGGACCTTTACATGGTTACCTTGGGTATTATTAATACTTGTGATCATCGGTTTCTTTACATGGCAACAGGTTCAAAAACCTAAAGCACCCATTGCCCCAGATGGGGTTAAAATGCCTGCAGAAAAGGTTGAGCCCCTCATTGATACGTCGCGTACAGGCGGTGTAGTTTCGTATAGTGCTGCGGTAAAAGTTGCTGCTCCAGCGGTTGTCAATATTTTCACTACGCAAAAAGTGAAACAATTGGATCATCCTTTATTAAATGATCCTGTTTACCGTGAGTTTTTTGGTAATCAACTTCCAGATCAAACCAATCAAAACGAAAATAGTTTAGGTTCAGGTGTGATTGTTCGTCCAGATGGCTATATTTTGACGAATAACCACGTGATCGCACAGGCCGATCAGATCGTTGTGGCTTTACATGATGGTCGTCGTGCTGAAGCGAAAGTTGTGGGTACAGACCCAGATACAGACCTAGCTGTGATTAAGATTGAAATGAGTCAATTACCGGTTTTGCCATTTAAGCTAAGTGGCAATGAAGTCGGTGATGTCGTCCTAGCGATTGGTAACCCTTTTGGCGTGGGTCAGACGGTTACGCAAGGGATTATCTCAGCTACAGGTCGTTCAGATTTGGGAATCAACACTTACGAAGACTTTATTCAAACAGATGCGGCGATCAACCCCGGCAACTCTGGTGGTGCTTTAATTGATGTTGCAGGGAACTTAATTGGTGTAAATACCGCGATCTTCTCGCAGTCAGGTGGCTCTTTGGGGATTGGTTTTGCCATTCCTGCAAAAGTGTGCCAACAAGTGCTGAACGCTATTTTAAAAGATGGGCGAGTGGTACGTGGTTGGTTAGGTATTAGTTTACTTCCAATTAAACAAGAAAATATTTTAGATCCACGGGTGAATGGCGTGATTGTCGCAGATGTCATTCGCAATGGACCTGCAGCACAAGCAGGTTTAAAACGTGGTGATAAAATCATGAAAGTGAATAATGAGCTAATTACCTCGACTTCGCATTTAATCAACTACGTTGCACAGCAAGCGCCATTGAGCACTATGCAAATTGAGATTGAGCGAGATGGTAAGGCGATGACATTGCCGGTACAAGTAGGAGAGCGTAAACCGCAAACTCAAAACAGTGACTCGCAATATATTCCATTACCACGTTAGTATAGAAAATCCCTCTTCATGAGGGATTTTTTTTGAATTCTTTTTTGCACAACGCTTTGACGTGCATCGTTTGGGCCAAACAATGTGCTTTGTAATTGAAATATCAATTACAAAAATGCATTGCACGCTTTGCTGAATTTGGCTTAATTTATAAGCAATAATAATCAGATAAGCGTATAAGAATATGAGCTTTTTACCCGCAGAACATGCCAAAGTTTTATCCAGTCAAGCCAATTTAGATATCGCCTTATATAAGGCACGTTTGGCTTTGCTGATTGAAGAAAATGCCAAACAGGGGAATACCGCCGTATTTACGGTTTTACCCAAGCACTTAGCTTTAGAAGAGATTCGAAGTCTATCTGCTGAGCTTACAGAATTGGGATATCAAGTTCGATTTGAAGTGAATGAATTTTTTTATAATTTTAATGTCTACTGGATTTGATTCGGGATTCACGACATTTAAGGTCCTAAGTTAAAAAACAAGATGAAAACCTTTAGAAAACCACGATAAGCGTAGTTTTCTAAAGCCGTTTTATAACGCAGTAACTTATTCAGATTTTTGATAGTCATTAATGACTTCAAGTGCCGCACGAAAGGCTTCTTGAGTCGCCGGTGCGCCACAATATGGCAAACTATGAAGTAACACTTCCTGAATTTCTTCTACAGTCGCCCCATTATTTAAAGCACCTCGGACATGACCCTTGAGTTCTGTTGGACTTTTTTGTGCAGTTAAAAATGCAATGGTAATCAGTGAGCGATATTTACGGGGTAAAACGCCTTCACGCTGCCAAGTTGAACCCCATGCATGCTCATTAATCCAATCTTGCAAAGGTTGAGTAAATGGCACGGTATTGTCTTGCGCACGTTTGACGAAACTCTCACCCATAACTTCAGTACGAACTTTTAAGCCATTTTCATAATCTTGTTTTGACATGCAGCAAACCCTCTGTGATGTAATTTTGCAGTACAGCCTATACCTTTGACTCTGCTATACCATTGGCTGATGGTCGTATAAAAAAGCCATCCTATTGTTTAACAGTGGAATGGCTTTTATTTTGAGTAAAATTAAGTTTAAAAGCGATGCAGAAGCTGATTAATAACGCAGAAATGCTTCTGGTTCATCATCGGTGTGTTGTTGCTTTTTCACTCCTGGTGTAACGGTTAAATGTGGATTGGATAACTCAAGTTCGTGGATGAGCTGCATGTCAAATACATCTGTGAGCATGCTGTCATAGCGTTGAATGTTGTAAGTGCTGAGCTGTTCAGCTTCAGAGGCTGTAATGACTTTTTGTGCAATCGCATCTTCTATATGTGCTTCAAAAGTTAAACCTTTGAATTGGCCTTTAGATTCAGCTTTTTTAAATTGGTTCCACAGCGGTTCAATTTTCAACAATTGTAAAAAGGCATTTTCCATACGACCAGAAACTTCATCTGCTGCAGTGCTGTAATACACGTGCTTTTTCAGTTCTTGGCGGAAAGTATTGTCTAGCATCATTTGAGTGGCAACTTCACGTTTTAAACGGTCTGTCGGTTTAGCAACAACTCGTCCAAACGGAAAGCAGATGATTTTTACTACGCTTGCTGCTAGTCGCATTGGGAAGTTATCAAATAAGCCATGGAATGCTTCTTCAACATTGTACAAAGCTTTATCTAAGGCAAGTTGTGCATGTAATTGTTCAGCTTCGCTTCTTTGACCTTGTTCATAAAATTTAAGAATAGCCGTTGCTATAAATAAATAAGAGTGAATGTCTGCAAGTCGGCCAGAGAGCATTTCTTTACGTTTAATATCGCCGGCTAAAAGGCCAAGACACATATCTGCAGTCAGCGCGAAATCGGCACTGAATCGATTAATTTTTTTATAGTAGGGACTGCTAAATTCATCTGCTGAAGCAGGTGAGTCGGATGGGCCACCTGTGAACGCATAAGCAAAGGCACGTGCAGTTCGGTTAAAAGTATAGCCCAAGTGCTTAAAGAGCATTTCGTTGAATGTATTGAGTGCAGTGTTTTTATCTTCGGCTTGAAGTAATTGTAGCTCTTCAAATAAATATGGATGGCACCGCATTGAGCCTTGTCCAAAAATCATCAGAGAGCGACTTAGAATATTGGCACCTTCGACAGTAATTGACACAGGAATGGCCTGATAATTCAAAGCTAAAAAATTACGAGGTCCCATTTGCACGGCACGTCCACCGACGATGTCCATGCCATGATTCACCACTTTCCGCATGGTTTCAGTGGCATAGTATTTGGCCATTGCAGTCATTACAGCAGGTTTGCCGCCTTGGTTTAAACCACAAGTCACCAAATAGCGAAATGCTTCAAGCATATATGCGTCTGATGCGATATCACTCGAAGCTTCTTGTACACCTTCAAAATTACCCACAGAAATTTTAAACTGCTGACGAACTTTGGCAAATGCACCAACATTTAAATATGCCATTTCTCCGGCTGCCGTTGACAAAGCTGGGAGTGAAATGCCACGACCAACCGCTAAACATTCCATCAGCATACGCCAGCCTTTGCCGGCATTTTCAATCCCTCCAATGATCCAGTCTAAGGGAATAAAGACATCTTTGCCTTCAACTGTACCATTCATAAACGGAGAGCCTGGATTATGACGTGGACCTGTAATGACACCGTCATGACTCGCCGGTAGCAGCGCGCAGGTGATACCATATTCCGTTTTATTTTTATCTCCCAATAAGCCATCTGGATCGTATAACTTAAATGCAAGACCAATGACGGTGGCAATTGGTGCAAGAGTAATCCAGCGTTTGGAGAAGTTCATGTTTAAGCCGAGCACCTGTTGTCCCTCAAAAGTGCCATAACAGACGACACCTGTATCTGGAATAGCGCCTGCATCTGAGCCTGCTTCAGGGCTGGTGAGTCCAAAACATGGAATTTCTTCACCTTTGGCAAGGCCAGGGAGGTATCGGTCTTTTTGTGCTTCGGTACCATAGTGTAGAAGCAATTCCCCAGGTCCAAGAGAGTTGGGCACCATACAACTGACTGCGGCAGTCAGTGAGCGAGATGCAATCTTGCTCATGACACGGCTTTGTGCAAATGAGCTAAATTCACGGCCCCCGTAAGATTTTGGAATCACCAGTCCTAAGAAACCATTATCTTTAATAAATTGCCAAGCCTCTGGTGGGAGGTCTTTATGTTTATGGTGAATATCCCACTCGTTGAGCATGGCACAAAGTTGTTCGACTTCATTATCAATGAAGGATTGTTCTTCAGCACTGAGCTGAGGGTAGGGATAAGCCTCAAATTTTTTCCAATCAGGCGCGCCCATAAATAGCTCTTTTTCCCACCAACTTGTTCCTGCATCTAATGCTTCACGTTCCGTAATACTCATACTCGGCATTGCATTTGCTAAGGTTTTATAGGCAGGTTTGGTGAGCAGATTGAGCCGCAGTGGGTCAATCAACATAACTAAACTTAAAGCAATAAGCGGGATGCCAAGTATTAATGACCATGGGCTTAAAAAGGCGAGTGCAATTGAAACAAATATCAGTGTTATTGCGCCTACAGCTCGTGAAAGTTCAAAGAAAAAAACGGCCCAAAGAGCAAAAATAAAGAGTACTGCACTGAGTATAAATAGCATTTGTTATGGCTCCAGTGACAAGGGCCAGAGCGTTATGCGTTTAAAACAGCCTACATGCGTTTAAAAATGATCTCATCTTTTGTCTTTCTGATTTTAAAGTGCATGAGACTGTCAAAATGGCATCACTCGGCTGGTGAGTATGATTGGACAATTGCGCGAATATAATGAAAGCGCAAATAAAGTGTTATCAATAGATTGATTAATAAATAATCACAACACAATCCCTATCGGGCAAAGAAATGTCACATTACGTAAACTTGGATGATTCGATATATTGGATAACGTTTAAGGAACGCACTATTTTCGAAAGATCTTATATTGGGAAACGAATTCGGCTGAGTGTGTGAAAGCCACAAAAAAAGCCCTCAATCAATGAGGGCTTTAATTTGCGATGTTTTAAATCTTTGCGTGATTAGGCTTCAATCGTTTGCACTGCAATTTTCTTTGCAGGATCAGTTTTACGACGTACCGCAGGTACTGGCTCACCATAGTATTGACGGTCAGCAAAGTAGCTAGAACGGACCATTGGTGCAGCCCAAATGTTTTTGAAACCAAGCTTTTGACCATGTGCTGTGTAACGATCAAACTCTTCAGGTGTAACGAAACGATCGATCGGTGCATGTTCTTTAGAGGGCTGTAAGTACTGACCAATGGTGACATAGTCAACATCGTGTGCTTTTAAGTCGTCTAATAACGCGATCACTTCTTCTTCAGTTTCACCAATACCGACCATCAAACCACATTTGGTTGGAACATCTGGGCAGTATTCTTTAAACATTTTTAATAAGTTTAGAGAGTGTTGGTAGTCAGAGCCCGGACGCATTGCTTTATACAAACGTGGCACGGTTTCAATGTTGTGGTTAAACACATCAGGTGGACACTCCGTCATAATACGAAGGGCAACATCCATACGACCACGGAAGTCAGGAACTAGAATTTCCAAAAGTGTTTTTGGACTCAAGTCACGAGCTTCTTTAATACAGTCAACAAAGTGCTGTGCGCCGCCATCAACTAGGTCATCACGGTCGACCGACGTAATTACGGCATATTTCAAACCAAGATTGGCAATGGTTTCTGCCATGTGACGTGGTTCATCTGGGTCAAGAGCATTGGGACGACCATGCGCAACGTCGCAGAATGGGCAACGACGAGTACAGATATCGCCCATAATCATAAAGGTTGCAGTACCGCCACCGAAACATTCAGGTAAGTTCGGGCAAGCCGCTTCTTCACACACGGTATGTAATTTTTGTGCGCGCAAAGTTGTTTTAATACGTTGAACTTCATCAGGGGCAGCCATTTTGACCCGAATCCAGTCAGGCTTACGAGGCGTTTCAACCGTTGGCACGACCTTCACAGGTATGCGAGCGACTTTTTCTGCGCCACGAAGTTTTACACCCTGTACAGGTTTACGGTTCTCAGACATATTCAACTTTTCCACTGTTTTTGACGAGGAGATATTCAAAAAATTAGCTCAATCATTATAGCGGACTTGAGCTTAAATAGGGGGAAAACGATATTCATATAATAAATGTGGTTATCACATAATATATGTGAGCTAAATATCCAAAAAAGTTAGGATATACGTCATAATACAGCCTAGATTAAAGAATATTTGTAAAGGAGCGTTGAATGCCACGTAAGAAAGAGGTCGTTAGTGGAACTTTCGTGAAATACGATGCGGTAGTTCTGGGTTCTGGCCCTGCGGGTGAAGGCGCTGCAATGAAACTTGCTAAATCAGGTAAGCGAGTTGCAATTGTAGATATGCGTGAACAGCTTGGTGGTAACTGTACCCATGTAGGAACAATTCCAAGTAAAGCATTGCGTCAGACCGTTTCAAGCATTTTACGTTACCAACGTGACCCTATGTTCCAAAAAGTCGGTGAATGGAAACAGTTCACGATGAAACAGGTGTTACGTAATGCGCATAAAGTGATTCAACAACAAGTTGAAACTCATTCACGTTTTTATGACCGTAATAAAATTGATATTTTCCACGGCCGTGCGTATATCCAAGATCAAAACACTGTTTTGATTTTTAGCAATGAAGGTATGACGGAAACTTTAGTATTCCAGCAATTAGTGATTGCTACAGGTTCACGTCCTTACCGTCCAGCTGCTTTAGACTTTAATCATCCTCGCGTATTTGATTCAGACAAAATTTTGGATCTGGATTATTCAATCCAAAAAATCATCATTTATGGTGCAGGTGTGATTGGTTGTGAATATGCGTCTATCTTTATTGGTCTAGACCACAAAGTTGACTTGATCAATACACAACACAAATTACTCAGCTACTTAGACGATGAAATTTCAGATGCATTGTCATATCGTTTACGTGAGCAGGGTGTATTGATTCGCCACAACGAACAGATTGATCATCTTGAAACACATGATGATCATGTGGTTCTGCACTTGCAAAGTGGTAAGAAAATTAAAGCCGACGCGATTTTGTGGTGTAACGGCCGTTCTGGTAATACAGATGGTTTAGGCCTAGAAAATGTAGGCATCAAACCAAACAGCCGTGGTCAATTAACCGTGAATGATCAATATCAAACTGAAGTAGAGAATATCTTTGCTGCGGGTGATGTAATCGGTTGGCCTTCACTTGCATCTGCTGCATATGACCAAGGTCGCTGTGCCGGTTCTAACATGAGCGGTGAAGAAGGAATTGCACCTGTAACGGATATTCCTACAGGTATTTATACAATTCCTGAAATTTCTTCGATTGGTAAAACTGAACAACAGTTAACTGAAGAAAAAATTCCGTATGAAGTGGGTCAGGCATCTTTCCGTCATTTGGCACGTGCACAAATTACCGGTGATACCGTGGGCGAGCTTAAAATCTTGTTCCATCGTGATACTTTAGAAATTTTAGGCGTTCATTGCTTCGGTAATAATGCTGCGGAAATTATTCACATTGGTCAGGCCGTGATGAACAGCCCGAACAATACGATTAAATATTTCGTAGAAACCACATTTAACTATCCGACTATGGCGGAAGCGTACCGTGTGGCAACATTGAATGGTATGAACCGTTTATTCTAAGGCTAAATTGAACTTAGAATGTACAATGAAAGACCCGTAAGTTTCGGCTTGCGGGTTTTTTATGGTAAGAATAAAGTGTATGCAAAATATACATTCAATCCACTTATAATCATCAGCATTTCCAACTCATTTTAGGTAGCTTATGACGATCCGTTCAGTGACCATTCAAGGTTTTCGATCTATTCATCATATGAATCTGACCTTATCGCGTCTGAATATCGTCAGTGGTCCGAATGGTTGTGGTAAATCCAATCTATATAAAGCTGTACGTCTCCTGCATGAAGCTGCAAATGGCCAATTATCCCAAGCTATTGCAAATGAGGGCGGGATTCAAAAAATCATGTGGGCAGGTGGTCACCGTGCGGGTGATCGATCGAAAGACCCTAAGCGCATGAAGCTTGCAGTGGAGATGGAGCATTATGAATATCAACTTGAAATAGGTTTTCCTGAACCGCTCATCACCTTGTTTGCACTCGATCCTTTGGTCAAAGTAGAAGGAATTTGGTTAAGCGGTTATCAACGTCGAAAAATGAGCGAGTTGTTAGAGAGAACCAACCAAGCGGCATTTCTTAAAAATGTTGATGAAGAACGGATTGCTTATCCGATGTCTTTAACACCTGAAGAGTCGGTGTTTGGACAATTGTCCGATCCACATTTATACCCCGAAGTTTCACAAGTGCGTGAGACCATGAAAAACTGGCGCTTTTATCATGAGTTTTCTGTCAGTGGAAATTCACCGATCCGTGTCCCACAGGTGGGCATTCGTTCGCCAGTTTTAGCGCATGATGGTACAAATTTAGCTGCGGCTTTTGAAACTTTACGTGAGCGTGGCAACAGTGAAACCTTGTTTGAAGTACTAGAAAAAGCCTTTCCGCAGACCCAATTTTATGTGCAGGAAATGGGTGGGCGCTTTCAAATGATGATGCAAAAGCAAGGGATCTTAAGACCTTTGGAAAGTGCCGAATTTTCAGATGGGACTTTACGGTTTTTGTGTTTAGCTGTGGCTTTATTGAGTCCAAGACCCCCAAATTTTATGGCACTGAATGAGCCAGAAAATAGCTTACATCCCGATTTATTACCTGCCTTGGCGCTGCTGATTGCTGAAGCAAGTCGCTATACACAGCTTTGGTTGACCACACATTCCAATGAGCTGGTTGAAATGATCAAACAGTATAGTGATGTGCAGCATTATCAACTAGATCAGGTCGAGGGGAAGACCGTGGTCAAGGGCGCAAGCTTAATCGATGAGGATTAGATTATTCATTTAGCTCTAGTTTTTTGTTTTAGCTTAAAAAGGCAGAAAAGATAAAAAAGCATAATAGCCGATAAAACTACTTATTAAGCTGAACCAAACTGGCAGTTTGCTGCGAAGTAAAGCAATAATGACGGCAACAAATATACAGTCTGTCCATTGAATGATGTATTTCTGGCTCATTTGAAATAGTAGACACAGTAATAGACCGACGACAGCCGCATTGATCATTTTTAAGGTGCCAAAAAGCATCGGGCATTTCATCAACTTATTCCAAAACGGTAATAAGCCACACAATAATAAAAACGATGGGAAGTAAATCGCCAATGTCGCGAGTGAGGCATTCAATATTGGCACATCGGTCATGGGTAAAAGTGTGCCGAGATAGGTGGCGAAACTAAACAAGGGCCCCGGCATGAGTTGTGCAAGGGCATAGCCTAAGTCAAAATTTTCATTACTGATCAGTCCTGTAGAGACAAAGTCCTGATGTAAAAATGGCAAAATAATATGTCCACCACCAAAGACGAGGGATGCTGTGCGGTAGAAGCTTTCTAAGCTGAAAGACAATATATTGCTATGTTGTATATCGAAGAATGGCAGAACGAAAAAAGGGCTGATAAAGGCGAGAAGCCATAGCCAAGAGGTGCGAGTATTTTCATATGCATTCTGGCTAAAATTGTCATGTTTGGGTGGAACTGTTTCGGTGATATTTGGCTTTTGGCTGCGTAATTGATTTGACGATAAAACTAAACCGATAATTGCAGCGCATAAAATCACCAAAACTTGATTTAGAGAAAATTGAAAGAAATAAATAAAAAATGCAGCTAAAAGCATGACTAGATACTGAAATTTTGTTTTACAGAAGCTTCGCATCATTTGCCAAAATGCCCATGTAACCACAGCAAGGACAATCAACTGAATAACATGAAAGAACTGTGTTGAGAGTTGATCGCTAAGTTTTAAGCTTAAAATCGCCGCGGCACACATCAGCAGGGCGGATGGTAAAGTAAAGCCTAACCACGCCAAACAAGCACCTTGATAGCGGTTGAGTTGAAATCCAATCGCCATGCCGAGCTGGCTACTGGTTGGGCCTGGAAGGACTTGAGTCAAGGCAAGCAAATGCGCATATTCATGCTCCGTTATCCATTTTTCTTGTTTCACAAAATATTGAAAAAACAACACTAAATGCGCAGCAGGTCCACCAAATGCAATACACCCTAATCTTAAAAAGGTGAGAAAGATGACAAGGTTTCGTTGTGGTATGGACTGGCTCATGCGTTACCAATATTTAAAATCAAAAGTAAGGTTATGAATTTCTAAAGGATAAAATTATTAAAGTTAAAAGATCTTAAAGGCTGATTATTGCAGGAGTATGTAAATCCTGCTTCAAATATATTCTGAAGCACTTTGCAGAGAAAACGATAATTGGATAAAGTGACATAGTACTGTCCCACATACACATGGCATCGGTTTCTGCCGCTGATTAGCATCAGCATTTACACATAAAATATTTTGTCTAAAAATGACTTCTCCAAAATCAGACACCTTATCAGAAATTTTGAGCGCTTTATTGAAGTGGTTGATGAGTGGCATTGCATCGTTACTTTCAATCATGGCATTTGCAGATGATCAGCTACCTGCTTCACAAGCATTAGCAAGTTATACAGATCAAAACAGTTGGCAGGGCATTCAGCACTATCTACCCAAAGAATACCATTTAACAGAAACGCAGCGACCCAAAGAAGAGTGGTGGAGTTGGCAGGGTCATACTGTTCACTTAGATACTTATCGGAATCCACAGGCAAAAGTGAAGGTGATTCTGTTTCATGGTGTGGGAACAAATGGTCGACAAATGTCGATGATTTTGGGTCATCCTTTGGCACAACGTGGCTATGAAACTATCGCTATTGATATGCCCGGTTATGGCCTCACCCAAGTCAAAAAGGGCTCAAAAATTCGTTATGATGATTGGGTTCAAGCAGGTAATGACCTCATTGAAGCCGAGCTACAAAAAGATCATCGTCCTATCGTTTTGTATGGGCTTAGTGCAGGTGGTATGTTGACCTATCACGTGGCGGCAAAAAATAAAAAGGTGAAAGGTATCGTCGGTATGACCTTTCTAGACACTTCAAATAAAACTGTGCGTGATCAAGTCTCTTTGAATAAATTTATGAGCCGCGTGGGCAGCCCACTGGCTCATGTGACAGCACATACACCATTTTCAGCATTGCCAATGCCGATGCGGTGGGTAAGTAAAATGCATCGCTTGGTGAATAATGACGCAGCATTGCAGGTCTTTTTAAAAGATAAAACGTCAGCTGGGAATAGTGTATCGGTTAAATTTCTAGATTCGTATTTATATTATAAAAATGACACGCCACCGGAGCAGTTTGATGTCTGCCCAATTTTACTAACGCAGCCTGAACAAGACCGCTGGACGCCTTTGGCTTTAAGTCAGCCATTTTTAGCACGGATTCACCAAGTTCCAGTCGATGTCGTGCTGTTGAAAAATGCAGGATATTATCCTTTGGAACAGCCGGGACTTAAGCAAATGGTCAATACAATCGATGAGTTTTATCAAAAAGTCACGCAATAATCTGTTGAAAGCGTGATGCGTAATTCATACCAAAATAGATATAAAAAAACCGCCAGAAGGCGGTTTTTTTATTGGGACTTTATCGTGGAAATATTTAAGCAAAATGACCATGTTGAAAATCATAAAATGCCTGACGTATTTCATCTTCAGTATTCATGACGAATGGTCCATGTGCCGCAATAGGTTCATTTAAAGCTTCGCCACTTAAAATAAGCAGTTTGGTTGCTTCAAAAGATTTAAGTTTCAAGGACGATACTTGGTCACTGACATATAAAGTCTGTTTCGCATCAAAGCGTTGACCTTCGATTTCGATCGCGCCACTTAATACAAAAATCATGTTATTCCACTGTGGGTTGAATGAAAATTCCTGTTCAACATTTGCATTCAAGCGCACATCCAAGACATTCATTGGGCTAAAGGTTTCAGCTGTACCCATTGTGTCTTCAAATTGGCCAGCAATGACGCGTACCACGCCTGCATTTTGTGCAAGTTTAACTTCAGCAATATTGGCTGTAGTCAGTTCTTGGTAGCGAGGTTCAGTAATTTTGGCATGACTAGGTAAATTGACCCAAAGTTGTACCATGTCTAAATTTCCGCCAGTTTTTGCAAAATCTTTAGAATGGTGTTCTTCATGCATAATGCCTCGACCCGCGGTCATCCATTGCACTTCGTCTTTGGCAATACTGCCGTGATTTCCTTTAGAGTCAAAATGCTCCAATTCACCTTCATAAACAATGGTCACTGTTTCAAAGCCACGGTGTGGATGTGACCCAACACCACGTTGATGATGACTTGGAGAGAAATGATATTGGCCGGTATAGCCCATAACGAGGAATGGACTGGTTTGATTGCCCATTTCTTGCATAGGGAGCATAGAGTTTGTTGGGAAGCCATCGCCCACCCAAGTGCTACGATCACTATGATAAACACGTTTGATTGAATTCATAATTCAGCCCTCAATATATTGCTTCTGAGATCTATTATTGAGGTATAGTGAGGGAATGACAGGGCGAAAAACTCAACAGATTATTCTAAAAATGAAACAATCATGCAAAATTTAAATGACTATTACTACTTCGTGCAATTGGTGAAATACCAAGGTTATACCAAAGCCAGTGAAGCATTGGGTATTACAAAATCTAAACTATCACGCCGTATTACAGAATTAGAGACCCGTTTGGGTGTACGTCTGATTCAGCGGAATACGCGAAAATTTACTGTGACTGAAATAGGACAACAGTTCTATTTACATTGCTTAAAAATTTTAGAGGAAGTCAGCGAAACGGAAAATTTTGTGCTCAGTACGTTGAACGATCAACTCTGTGGCCAGATTAAAATTTCTTGTCCTGTGGCTTTGGTGGAAATGCCTGTTGCAAAAATGGTCACCGATTTTATGCAGCAATATCCAGACATCAGTGTGCATCTGATGGCGACCAATCATCGGGTTGATGTCATTGAGGAAGGCGTAGATTTAGCCATTCGTGTGCGCAATATGCCTTTAATGGATAGTGATTTGATCGTTCGAGATTTAGATGCTTGTGATCATGTTTTAGTGGCATCGCCACAACTTTTCTTCGAGCGTGAAATGCCACAGCAATTGGCTGAGATTCAAAATTTTCCGTGTATTGGTTTTGATCGGCCTAAACATTTTTGGGATTTTCGACATCGTGAAAAAAGTGAAACCCAACAAATTGAATTTCATCCACGCTTAAGAACTGACAGTTTTGGTGCGATGATTTCTGCTGCTATTTCTGGCGTGGGAATCACTTCTTTGCCCAAAGTGTTTGTACGTGATGCTTTAAAAAGTGGTGAGTTAATTGAGCTATTTCCTGAATGGCAATTGCCGCAAGGGGTCATCCATGTTGCATACGCGACACGACAAGGTATGCTGCCGGGTGTACGTGCGATGTTAGATCATTTGATTTCAGGTTTTAAGGCCTTAGATATAGATCATCCGTAATTTGAGCAGTGTTCTTATTGTTTTCATATTCTAATTATTTTGGGTTATTGCTCAAACACGGATTTTACAGGGTTATTTATTTTTTATTGTTGGCATGAAGTTCAACATTAGTATGGTCGTCCTCCTGCTAAGCTAATTCGCTTTAATAAGCGGCGTTGGTCTGAAGGGAAAGGGCGGCGTGAGTGTAATGTCGCTTGGTTATCCCAAAATACAATGTCACCTTCTTCCCATTGATGTTCATATCGAAACTCAGGTTTCAATAAATGTTCACGTAAAGATGCAATCAATTCACTGCCTGACTGATCATCGTAGTGAACCAATTCCACTTCAGATCGTTCATTTAACCACAGCCCTTTACGGCCACTTTCTGGATGGGTACGTACAAGCGGATGTGGATAAGCATGTCCAACAATCGGTTGGTCTTTGAAACGATATAGCGGTGTAGCGCCATATCCCGTTGTGCCTTTATTATTTTTGGCACGGACAAATGGGTTATAGGTAATGAGTTGAAGTTGGTCTAAATGTTTTTGTGTCGCTTCATCTAAAGCTTCATAGGCTTTAATAGTGTTATACCATGAGGTTTGTCCACCGTCTTGTGGCAGTTCAATGGCATAGAGTAATGAACCAAATGATGGCAGTGGAGTCCACTGATGGTCTGCATGCGCAGCCAATTCACCATGTCCAGTATAGTCTCCTTTACCGACTGCATTTGACACAGGTACGACGTCTGGTGGTGTACCGGTATCATCTTGTGACGCCAGCACAGGAATATCTGCATCGGGACGGAAGATTGAACCGAAGTAACTTGCAAACGCGAGATACTGTAAATCATCTAGACTTTGATGTTTGAAAATTAAAATCAAGTGTTCTGCCAACGCTTGTTTTAAACGGTAGATGGTTTCCCCAGACTGTGCTTTACGCGCATCTAAACCATAAACCACAGCCCCCAAAGCTTGGTCATGTTGCGCTTCAATACGAATTTCATTGCCATCTTGAAATTGTTCTGCTTGATGCCAACGTGGAGCATCATGGATGGCTTGTGAAAGTTGAGTTAATGCGGTCATTTCATAAGTTCTCAAATTGTTCTTTATTGAGACTTAATCTATGGAAGAAAGCGCAGGATGGAAAATTAAAAAATAAGCTAAGTTTATGAAAAAACGTATGATTAATACTAATATGCTGAAAATGCAGCTTTTATTGAATCGTGTAGAAAATAGCTAAAAAACTGCTGTTGTAGTGTTGATAAAACAGCAGTTTGAATTGGAATTATTGCTTCAATACGTCTTTAATGTGCACAAAACGCTTGGTTAAAGTATTCGAATAATTCAGGCGTTTGGCTCCATAAGCCGATGGACAATGCCAACAAGGCTAGAATACTGATGCCAATACTGAGCCGGAACCACAGTGTTGAATTAGTCATGAATGACACTTTCCTCATTAACCATGAAATGTACCAATACTCCAAAAATACTCAGGACAATCGAAAAAATCCAAATGGCATTATAGTTACCGGTTATATCGTGGTTCACACCACCCAACCAACCACCAAAAAATGAACCGACTTGATGAGTAAAGAATACGATACCACTTAGCATACTGAGATATTTAACGCCAAACATATTGGCTACAATACCGTTGGTGAGCGGTACGGTAGAAAGCCATAGTAGACCCATAATGACGCCAAATGCATAGATTGTCCATGTGCTTAAAGGCAGCAAAAGAAAGGCAATAATGGCAATGCCACGTAAACCATACAGTCCCATTAACAGCTTTGGTTTGGAATATTTGCCACCGAGCCAACCAGCTGTGTAGGTGCCGACAATATTAAATAGTCCAACGAGCGCTAGGAAAATAGTGCCCGTAGTGGCATTAAAGCCATGATCAATTAAATAACCCGGCAGATGGATGCCAATAAACACCACTTGGAAGCCACAGACAAAGAAACCAAGTGCTAGAAACCAAAAGGGTTTATGCTCCCAAGCCAATTTCAAGATTTGTTTAAAATTCAGAGAGGCTTCATGCGTATTGGTTGCATTTGGTGCAACATACATTGGTGCTTTTAACATCCATGCTAAAGGAATAATTAGCGCAATTAAAATGGCGCTGACCACCAAAGCCGAAGACCAACCCAATTTTTGCAATAGCAGTAATGTAGAGGGCAGCATAATGAACTGACCAAAAGAACCTGCTGCACTGGCAATACCCATGGCTAAACTACGTTTTTCTGGATGCGCTGCACGACCTACGGCAGAAAGTAATACTGGAAAAGATGTGGCTGAGAGGGCTAAACCCAGGATTAAACCTGCACTTAAATTAAGCAGTAAACCGGTAGAGCTGATGGCCATGAGTAATAGTCCGAGGGCATATAATGCACCACCGACGGCGACCACGATCTTACTGCCATATTTATCTGCAAAAGCCCCTGTAATCGGCTGCACAGCACCCCAAATTAAGTTTTGCATGGCAATGGCAAGGCTAAAAACGTTATGTCCCCAACCGAATTCATCACTCATCGGCACGAGATAGAGGCCAAATGCATGACGCACCCCTAATGACAATGCCAAAATAATAGCACTGCCAATGAGCATATAAATCAGGGGTTTCGAGAAACGAGTATCAGACATACAGCAGTCTACATTCTTTAAATTTAACTCAATGGTATTCGAATAAACGCAGAGTTGCGATTAAATTTAATTCACCAAACAATAAATTTTTTTTATAGGTAACTATGGATGAATAAAGGAAATTGCCTCAGCATAAATTCAAAAGTGTTTAAAAGAGATTTAAAAGATATCTCAGAATAAAAGACCATATATAGCCTAATAAAAAAGACGGCTGTAGCCGTCTTTTTTATATTCAGGTTATTAATTAGAAACGCATACCGATACCTGCATACGCAAGAATTGGATTTACTTCAATATCGGCTTTAGATTTGATCAGTTCACCATGTGTCGCATCTGTAACGGTAATGGTGGTTTCATTCTGTAGGTGTGCATAGCTGACAGAACCTACAGCAAACCATTTGTCATTGAAATCATAGGTGAAGCCAACCGTTGCAACCGGAGCAAATACATCAGTTGCCTCTAAATCAACTTTTGGCTTAGCTTTACTTGGTTTACCGTCAAGTGCGGCACCAGCATTGCCTTCTTTAATATTGGCAATCATATGTCCAGCAGCAATCAGGTCTTTTTCTGTACGTGGATTAATTTCTAGTTCATTAAAGTATGCATACATTACGCCTAGACCCACATAGGGACGGAATTTATTGACGCCAGTTTTACCGAAGTGATATTGGATTTCTGCAGCGGGGGTCCATGCACGAGCAGATGCCGCTGGGCCGTAGGCTTCTAAATCTGTAATCAGCAAACTATTCTTCATTGCGATTTCAGGTAGGTCGATAATACCTAACTCAGGTGTCGCAATAGCTGCAAATGGCGCATAAATTTTTCCTTTGCCGTTTAGGTCTACCTCAGGTGGGATACCGGCTTTCATTTCTAAAGAAATGTTATCAGTAAAGAAATAGTTGGTCATGATGCCTAGTGTGGTTACATCATCGGCTTCAAGGCCAGTACCTTGGTTATCCCAACTTTGTAGGCCATTAATTTCAGCAGTACCGCTTAGCCCTGCTGGTAAGGTACTCGTACCTAATTTATCGAGCAAACCGACAAACCAAGTAGAAATGTTTGGATCCATAGCAGGATCCATATTGGCTTTTACTGCGTCAATTGAAATATCACCAACTTTGGCTGTTTCACCATTTTTTACTGATGTATCAACATGGAATGGTTGTGCTTTACCTTGTGGCATAACATGTAGAGCACCAACAGAGACAGAAAAACGTTTGAAGCCATCGCCATCTTTTAAACTAAAATATGGTGAGTCTGCATGACTGAGCATAGGTAGGGCAGCCATAGAAGCAGCAATGCACAATACACTTTTTTTCATTTTAAAGGACTCCATGTCCGTAAATTGATAATAATTTTTCTAAGTGCCCATTATTCAAAATTAGTGCGTAAAAAATGTTATAGAAAACAAGAATAAACGTAATAATCCTGTAACATTCTTGATGATTTGTATTATTTGAAGGCTTTAATTAGGTATTTGTGTAAAAAAATCGAACATTTTTGAAATTTAGAAATGGTTCTATCTATTTGTAAATATTCAATATTTATTGACATAATTGACAGTGTGTTGGTTGATTTGGGTCAGTAAAATAGTTTAAAACAACCATATTCAAAGCACTTTTTTGTGCTGTTGTCCTCTATAGATATAAAAATTCATAGCTAATCATTGAGTCTTTATATGCCAATCGAGGCTAATCTCTCAAAGCCTTTTACACCAAAACCATTTTTTTTGTACAATAGCGCCAGATTCAATTGAGTTATTCGTATGAGTACGCAAAACCCTCCCAAGAAAAAGGCTTTAGTCAATTTGCCTTTTCCGATTAAAAAAGCTGAAGATAATGCTTCGGATGAAATCTTTGAAGATATGCGTCCAAAACCTCAGCGTTATGCTGACCGTACTTGGATGCCACCACGCGGTACACGTCGTTCGATGGGTAAGCGTTAAAAGATTTAAATAAAAAAGCCATGGTTCAAACCATGGCTTTTTTATTGCAAATTATTGATGTTAATTGCGTATTTCAGACTGAATTCTTCGGTCTTTATTGAGATAATACTTTTTCTTCTGACGATACATGTCTAGATCGGCACGTTTGAGCATATCTTCCATCCGCTCATTCAGCTCATTGGTGGCAAAGCCAATCGAGATACTCATCGGTTGATTAGAATAAAATTGGTTATCGACCAATAACAACTCATTCAAACTTTGTAAGCAGTTTTGCAGCGCTGCATCATCTGCACCCGGTAATAGAATGACAAATTCATCACCGCCAATGCGCGAAGCAGAATAGGGCGTATGCTGAATAAGTTGGTTTAAAATGTTGCCCAGACGTCTGAGGATACTGTCACCAGCATCGTGCCCAATACTGTCATTGAGTTCTTTTAGTCCATTTAAATCAATAAAAATACAAGAAACAGGACGTAATTGATTGCGTTCGAGACGCTTGAGTTCTGCGATATAAAATGAACGGTTATAGAGTTTGGTCAGTACGTCATGCTTACCTAAATATTCAAGATAATTTTCAGCCTTTTTACGTGCGGTAATATCAGTCAGCGCAACCTGCACGGTGCTCCAGTCATCGAGATAATCGGGAAATACGGTAAATTGCAGCAAGACGTGGCGGATACTGCCATCAAGTGCATAATTTACGGCTTCACGTTGATGATGTAGATTGCCATTCCAAAGTTCAATCAACTGTTCTTTAAAGGTTTACAGCATTTCTTTGGCAAACACTTTATGTACATTTTTGAGCAATATTTCTTTGTTCTGAGCGCCAAATAAATCAAGCGTGGCTTGATTGACGTCAACGATCAGTATTTCTTTAATGCACTCTTGTACAAAATCGGGATGAACATCCAAAAAAGTGACAAAGTCTTCGATTTCTAAAGCGCGTAGCTGATCTAATTTTATTTTAATCCGGCTAAAATCTTCGACCCAAAGTGAAGTCGGTGAATAATGAAAACGTGCTTCTGCCAAATGACGACTTTGTTCTTGTAAACGGCAAGCTTGAGTATAAGACGTGATATCTTCAGTCGTAATTAAGACGGCGGATAAATCCTGCTCATGACTCGGTAGCACGATGCCTTTGAGTTGAATGTCTAAACGGTGCCCACTGAGCGTATAGTTCACGGCAGAATGGGAAAAATGTGTTTCACCATTCCATAATGCAACCAATTCTCTAATATGTGTTTGACACATCTCCGCCTGAAAAACTAAATCAAGGTTTTGACATAAATGTTCAAAGTCACGTGCTTGATAAAGTTCCAACGTTTTTGCGTTGACCTGTAAGAGTTTTATTTTTCTCGCACATTGCAGAATACGTGATTCATCTTGTTGAAGAAAAGTGGAGAGATCCTGCACACCTTGCTGACGCCAGAGATCAAATTGTTTTTTGACTTCACTGTAATCTTCAAGCCACATGGCAATGGGGGATAGCTCAAAAAAAGGAGAATCTAGCATGTCTATTTTATGTGCTCGTCATTCTTTATGATAATGTCAGCAAGTAGTATAAGACGAAAAAAATGATATTAAAATAATGTGATATGTAAAATAAGTTTTATTTTTAATGTGACTTAAGTCGCTAAAAGTCATTAATCCACATTAGATTAAAAGCCAATGTAGACTTTGGCTTTTTTGGGGGGAAATGAGGTGAAAATAGTCTTTAGCGGCTGGCTTTACGGGCTTTATTTTCAGGCTTTGGTGCAGCGATTTCACGTTCAGCTTTCCAAACATCAATAAAATCTTTTTCATTGATATTGTACAGTTCAAGTAGGGCTAAAATGACGCCGCCAAACATCATCGGGCCTTCAGAATTACTTTGAAACTCAAATATTTTCCCATTCAGGGCATGCAAAATATCTTCAATTTCAAAAATACGGTCACGACCATTGCTATCTGTCGGGTACATTTGGGTATTCAGCACAATTTTCGCAAGACTTTTTTCATTATCTGTTAAGGCCAGAACATCAACCAATTCATCTGCCGAAGGTGCAAAAATTACCGAGTCTTGAAAAATTGTATGTAGAAGTTTCGAAGTAAGTTTAGGTAAAGCTTTTTCAACGAAAGGACGGAATGAAATTGGAAAAATAACATTTCTAGAAATCCCCTTAAACATGGGAGCAATTTCTTCAACTTTATAGCCAGCGACACCACAGCCAATCGAAGTAATGAAATATTTGGTCTTCGGATGATTCTTGGTATAGATTTTAAAATCATCAACATAATGTTGAATCTGAGACAATGGCATTTGTTGTAAATGCTCATTCATCGTTGGAATAGCAAAACTTTGACCAGCCCATCCACGACCAATACCATTCATTGCACCAAAATGCTCTAGGGCAGTACGCGCTGCACCGCCAGTATGTTGACCTGCCATATTGCTGCCAAAAACAAAAATAGTATCTTCGGGTAGGTTTTTAACAATACTTTCGTCATGATATTGGTAAGTCATAAGTTTGATCTGTGGCGTCCTTTTGTTCATGTTGCAGGTGAAATTTATATAGGTCAAGTATCAATAAGGGATAAATGAACGCTTTATTCTTGAGTTTTTTTAGAGCCAAGAGTTTCCTCAAGAAAAACATGCGAAATCAGGCGAATTATTTTTCAAACATGAAAAAAATCTATGGGTTTATGTTGAATTATAATTTTACAGTCCGTACACGCCTCTGGTATTTACATAAATTTAGCGTTGTTTTGTGCAACTTTGCCCTCATAATAAAGCCATATAAAACTGTTGAAGAAGAGTGTGATGCAGGAACAGCCTTTTGAACTGGTAACACAATATCAGCCGGCAGGTGATCAGCCTCAAGCGATTGAGAAATTGGTGAAGGGGATTGAAAAAGGAATGCATGATCAGTTGCTCTTAGGGGTAACAGGTTCAGGTAAAACCTATACCATGGCAAATGTGATAGCACGCACGCAACGTCCAACGATTATTATGGCGCATAATAAAACTTTGGCTGCGCAGCTTTATGGCGAGTTTAAAGCCTTCTTTCCGCATAATGCCGTGGAATACTTCGTCAGTTATTATGACTATTATCAACCCGAAGCCTATGTTCCATCTTCAGATACTTTTATTGAAAAAGATTCATCGATTAATGATCATATCGACCAAATGCGTCTTTCGGCAACACGGGCATTATTAGAGCGACGTGATGCAATTATCGTAGCGTCAGTTTCAGCTATTTATGGTCTGGGTGATCCCAATGCTTATATGAGTATGCTTCTGCATATCGTGGAAGGAGACCGTATTAGCCGTGATGATATCATTCGTCGTTTGGTGGAAATGCAATACACCCGAAATGAACTCGAATTTTTACGGGGCACATACCGTATTCGTGGTGAAATTATTGATATTTTTCCTGCTGAATCTGATCAAAATGCCATTCGAATTGAGTTGTTTGATGATGAAGTTGATTCAGTTCGATGGTTTGACCCATTGACGGGCAAGCTAGTCCGTAAAGTGCCACGTATTACGATTTATCCAAAGAGCCATTACGTGACGCCTAAAGATAACTTGCAGCGTGCAATTGGGACTATTCGAGAAGAATTAACTGAACGACTCGGCTTTTTCCGCGCCAATGATAAATTACTCGAAGCACAGCGTATCGAACAGCGAACACGTTATGACTTAGAGATGATGCAGCAGCTTGGCTATACCAATGGTATTGAAAACTACTCACGGCATTTGTCAGGTCGTCCCTCAGGTGAAGCACCTCCGACTTTGTTTGATTATGTACCTGATGATGCTTTATTAATCATTGATGAATCGCACGTTACCGTTCCGCAAATTGGGGCTATGTATAAAGGTGACCGTTCACGTAAAGAAAATTTGGTCAATTACGGTTTTCGTTTACCAAGTGCGCTTGATAACCGGCCAATGAAATTTGAAGAATGGGAGCGGATTATTCCTTCGACCATTTATGTCAGTGCAACGCCTGCACATTATGAAATGGAAAAGTCTGAACAAGTCGTTGAGCAAGTGGTTCGACCCACAGGTTTGGTCGACCCTGAAATTGAAATTCGTCCAGTGTTAACGCAAGTGGATGATGTATTGTCAGAAATTAATAATCGTAAAAACTTAAATGAGCGTGTATTGGTTACGACATTAACCAAACGTATGGCAGAAGATTTAACTTCATATTTGAAAGAATATGGTATTAAGGTCGCTTATTTACATTCTGATATTGACACTGTTGAGCGCACTAAAATTATCCATGAATTGCGTTCGGGTGTATACGATGCAATTGTTGGGATTAACTTACTGCGCGAAGGCTTAGATATGCCAGAAGTGTCTCTAGTCGCCATTTTAGATGCAGACAAAGAAGGCTTCTTGCGTTCTGAGCGTTCTTTGATTCAAACCATTGGTCGTGCAGCGCGTAACTTAAACGGTAAAGCGATTTTATATGCAGATCGTATGACTGACTCCATGCAAAAAGCCATTGATGAAACGGATCGTCGTCGTAATTTACAGATTGCATTTAACCTTGAACATGGCATTACGCCACGCAGTGCAGTGCGTCAAAACGTCAATGATATTGATACAGGTGAAGTGCTGACAGATGATGAAATCGATGAAAAAATTTCAGATCAGGCCAAGGCATTAACTGCAGATGAACGTCATTTGATGTCGGATCCAAAACTTCTGGCAAAACATATGAATAAGTTGGAAAAAGAAATGCTAAAAGCGTCTAAGGAATTACAGTTTGAACAAGCGGCTCGTTTACGCGATGAAATCTTGCGTTTAAAAGCACAGATGATTTCATAATTTTGTTAGACAAGATGCGGAATATTGTTTGAATGACATACATAATTCAGACAAGAAAATGATTTTTAGAGCAATTTTTTCCGCTAGAGTAAAATCACGAGAAAAGAATCTACTTTATTTTATCGATAATTTTGCAGCGAAATGAGGCATAAAAATGACAACAACGAATCTTCCGAAAGCTGGTTTTAAACTCGCAAAAATTGCACTTGGTGCAGCAGTGTTAATTGGTTTGGGTGCAGCCACAATGGCCTATGCACAGACGAAACCGTTACAGACTGTGGAAAAAGTCGAGCTCGATCGTTATTTAGGTATGTGGTATGAAGTAGCTCGTAAGCCTATGGTTTTTCAAAAAAGCTGTGACCGTGATGTGATTGCGGTTTACACGCTAAATGAAAATGGCAACATTAATGTAAATAATCGCTGTGTATCTAAAGATGGTACCAAGAAGCAATCAATAGGCGAGGCATTTGTACAAAATGCACCGTTTAACTCGAAATTAAAAGTTAGTTTCTTACCAGAAGCCATTCGTTGGTTGCCTGTGGGGCGTGGTGATTATTGGGTACTCAAAGCCGATGAAGACTATCAAACAGTTTTGGTGGGTGAGCCACGTCGTAAATATATGTGGGTTCTTTCTCGTTCGGCTCATCCAGATCAGGAAGTGATTCAGGAATATCTGAATTATGCTCAATCTGTCGGTTATGACTTATCAGATATTATTCATACCAAGCAGACAGTAAAACCATAAACCTAAATATTTGAACAAATGCTAAAAAACCATGCCTGTGCATGGTTTTTTATTTGCTAGAATGTCCATGCGAAAAGCTTGATTGATCAAGCAAAATATCAAGATTATGTAGTCATTTGGACTGGAGTGAAAGATGTATAAAGGCGTTGCATTGTCTGTATTGGCATCGGTCACTTTTGGTATTTTGTATTTCTTTACCATCTTTTTAAAACCTCTAGATAGCGAGCAAACTTTTGCATGGCGCATGTTGGCGACCTTACCATTTTTAACCTTATTTATGTGGTGGATGAAAGATTTAAACAAAGTCAGTGAAATTTTTTGGCGAGTGGTTAAACAGCCGATCTTTCTGATTTGGTTAATCATCAGTTCTTTTTTATGTACTACACAGCTTTGGTTGTTTTTGTGGGGGCCGATTAATGGCCGTGGACTAGAAGTTTCTTTGGGATATTTTCTACTGCCTTTAGTGATGGTTCTGGTCGGATGTGTGCTGTATAAAGAAAAACTTTCTAAATGGCAGATGGCTGCCGTGGCACTGGCAATTTTAGGTGTCGGCCATGAAATTTGGCGTATTGGCAGTATCGCGTGGGAAACTGTTTATGTCGCTGTGGCTTATCCAATTTATTTCTTTTTACGTCGTACCTTTAAAACTGATCATTTGGGTGGTTTTTGGTGGGATCTTTGCTTAATTCTGCCTGTAGCATTTTATTTAGGATTTATTCATAGCGATAGTTTAGCGCTGATGTCGTTATTCCCGCATCTGATTTTGGCGGTTTTAGGACTTGGTTTTCTGAGTGCGCTTGGCTTAGGTAGCTATATGTTGGCGAGTCGCTATCTGCCATTTGTGATTTTTGGTTTGTTGAGTTATTTAGAACCTGTGTTGTTAGCATTTGCATCGATCGCATTGGGAGAGCGAGTAGAAGCAGAAGAATGGCTGACCTATATTCCAATTTGGGGTGCCGTTTTGTTATTGGTGATAGAAGGCATCTTGCATCTGTTTAAACAAAAGCAAAATGAACGTGCGTTAGCTAAAAATGTAAAAGCGTTAAATGATCGAATCGATTCTTAGACTGAAAATATTGGTACGATAAATTGATCAGTTCACAATTAACGCTTGCTGTTTTTTAAGAAAATCTTAAACTTATAAAACTAAAACACACCATGATTCAATTCATTGTTTAGGAAGAACAGCATTGAATGATGGTGTACAAAAATATTTATTTTAGATAAAAATAAACTGAAATCGATAAAAGATTGATTAAAAAACCAAGATACAGGAAGCAGTCAGTGGTTGTCCCATTTCATCTAAGCGCTAAACTTTTACAGCTAGAGCCTGTGTTGGATCAGCATTGGCGGAGTATTGTGTCTGAAGTATGCACTGATCTTGATCAATCCAATTTAGCGCAGATACAGCAGGTGTTATCGCAAAAAGGTATTCGTTGGGAGTCTTCATCACGGTCGTATCAACTTGATGTGCCGATGAATTTGGGCATGTTGATGAAAGTATTAAAATATGATGTCATGCGTGAGCATGCACAGTATTTGGCAACACAGCTCGAAGAACTTCGAACATTGACAATGAGTATTCAAGTTGCGCAAAAATTAGAAGAAAACCTAGCCTATATCAATAAAATAGATGCCGAAGAAGATTTTGAATTACAGCATGAAAAAAACGTATTACATCGGCATTTCATTTTAAATGCTGCACAAATCATCCGTAAAATGGATTTGATTGCGCCGAGTGATGCACGTGAACTCACTGCCCAGCAAGTCAAAATTTTCTTGATCGAAATTTTCTTAAAGTCACATATGTTGGGGCAATTTTTTGATGCCACTATCCCGAAATCGTCTGAGGTTTGGCAACATCCGATTTTTAAATACTATTTAAAGCGTGAACAAAAAACGCGATATTTACAAATTGTACAAACATCTGAGTTTATTTATATTTTGTCGCCTGATTTAGATTGGACGACGCAGTATTCAGCAACTCGGTTTTTATCGACAAAGCATAATGAGGCCTTAGCAGACGACGTTTTTGATGGGGTGGCCATAGATTTAACTACTGCTTTAGAAAATCAGCAGATAGAACAATTAAAAAT
Organism: Acinetobacter sp. YH16042; assembly: GCF_013417245.1. Lineage (NCBI taxonomy): Bacteria > Pseudomonadati > Pseudomonadota > Gammaproteobacteria > Moraxellales > Moraxellaceae > Acinetobacter > Acinetobacter sp. YH16042. Next base: position 33,640 of record NZ_VPEJ01000007.1, on the reverse strand, counting down.
TCAAGTCTCTAAGCTGGCATCTATTGCAGGTTTTATACATTTAAATCTGCAAAATTTAATGCAGCAACTTTATACACGGTTAGATAAGCATCTACTTTTAATGCTGCATGTAGAGGATGCTACTCAATTAGCGACGGCTTTACCTGCTTTTGAGCAGCAGTTCAATACATTGATATTGAAGCCCTTACATCAGACTGTTCAATATCAACTGAGTGAGCAGATACAGCATGATTTTGTCTTTTTCCATAGCATGCAAATATCTCAGAAGCTCATCACGAGTCTAAACGTCTTGAGTAGTTGCCCTAAGTTTGAGGCAAGTTTGGAGTTAAAGCGACTGCGACTTCAACTACAGGCTTGGCAGGTGCTTTTGTTGAAACGGCGTACGCACATTTTTCATGTTCAAAATGAAGATGATTGGGAGTTACATCATCAGCAGTCACAGCAAATTCATACGGCGTTGAAAGCGCTCTTGCAGCCGGTCGATGATCAACAGAAGATCTTTGCTACAGACGCAACTGTAGAAAATATGGGTACCCATGGCGCGCATGTTGGATTTTCCAAACGCATGACGAAAACAGGGGATTATGAAAGCCTTGAAGCCGATGCTTTAAAAGCGCAGCAGCAAAAAAAGCGACAAACTTATATGCAGGTTTTAATGTTGCTAAAGGAACATGCGTCACAGCTCGTCAATCTCGATTTTGAGCCATGTGAAAATGCCTTAAAGGTGCAGTCTTTTAGTGATCGGAGATATTTTGCGATTAGTGCTGGAGAGAATGGTTTAAATGCACTACCGAAAGTATTTGAGCTGAGTGTAAATTTCTTTGATTTTAATCTGGAAAAATTTGCTGAGAATCTGAAAAATTAACTGAATTTTAAATATAGATCTGACTTTAAATAATTTTAGGCAGTAACATTAGAGGCGTAATTTGATTCAAATAAAAGAACGATACGCGGTAATGTCATCCGCAATTGTCTGAGACAGGGTTACTTCTAATAAAAAATGTTTTTGCGATACTTTGAATAAATTGACGGTAGTGAACGAGTTTTGTCGGTGAGGTGCATTGCTCCGCAAGATGGTTTCCTTACGAAGCACGCTTCTCATTTTGCCAAATGAGACACAACGTTTCGTAAGAGTACCTCCAACTGAAGGCTAAACCCTTTATTCAAACCTTCGATGTAAGACTCCGTCGAATAGTCATAAAAATCATTTAAAAATGTGAAATTATTATTACGAGCTTAACATTAGTAAAAATACTATAAATTGAGCAAAATAAAAAAACACCGCAATTTGAAAAATATAAATATTCGTTAATCTTTGAGCTAAATATGCAGAGATCTGGTTGATAAAACTACATTTGAAATTTTGTGACAAAAATCTGCGAAAAAGCCGGTTTTTCAACTTTCGGCTATAAAATCATAATACTAATCATGATTATTTTGAAAATTGATAGTGAATATATAACAAAATAACCTTGTCGAAATCTGCTTTTAGATTCATTAATTTTCAGTTTTCCATTACAATTGTGGGGTTTTGAAATTTATGCTTAGATTTACAATTAATTAGAGGACGTATCTGTGAGCAAAGACACTATCGTTGCCCTACATGCAGAGCACCAAGGTCGCTGGAAAAACCGTGAAGAAATCGCGGAACGTATGATTGCCCTAGTGGGTCAGTTATATCGTGAAAAAAACATCGTAGCTACAGTATACGGTCGTTCTTTAATTAACCGTTCGGTTATCCAAATTCTTAAAGCGCATCGTCGTACTCGCGTACTTGACGTTGAACTTTCAGTTGTGAACACTTTCCCAATTCTTGAAGCTTTGGCAAAAATCGAAAACATCGGTACTGCTGAAATTGATCTTGGCAAACTTGCTGTTGAGTTCAAAGAAAAAGGCGGTGATGTTGACGCATTCGTTGCTGACGCTGTTAAATCACTTGAAGGCAATGCAACTAACGTTGAAAACCGTGATGTTGTACTTTACGGTTTCGGTCGTATTGGTCGTATCCTTGCACGTTTGATGATCAGCCAATCTGGTCTAGGCCGTGGTCTTAACCTTAAAGCAATCGTTGTTCGTAAATCATCTGACGGTGACTTAGAAAAACGTGCGTCTTTGTTACGTCGTGACTCTATTCATGGTCCATTCGCAGGTACGATTTCTGTTGATGAAGAAAACGAAGCAATCATTGCAAACGGTAACTTCATCAAAGTGATCTATGCGTCTAACCCATCTGAAGTTGATTACACTGCTTACGGTATTAACAATGCACTTGTAATCGATAACACAGGTAAATGGCGTGATTCTGAAGGTCTTGCACAGCACCTTAAATGCGCTGGCGCTGCACGTGTAATTCTAACTGCACCTGGTAAAGGTGACATGAAGAACGTTGTATACGGTGTGAACCAAGCTGACATCCTTGATGAAGATACAATCATCTCTGCTGCAAGCTGTACAACAAACGCGATCACACCAACACTTAAAGTGTTAAACGACAAGTACACAGTGATCAATGGTCATGTTGAAACAGTTCACTCGTTCACGAACGACCAAAACTTAATCGACAACTATCATAAAGCTGACCGTCGTGGCCGTGCTGCAACATTGAACATGGTTATTACTGAAACAGGTGCTGCTAAAGCTGTTGCTAAAGCGCTTCCTGCTCTTCAAGGTAAATTGACTGGTAACTCAGTACGTGTACCTACTCCAAACGTATCTCTTGCAATTTTGAACCTTACTTTAGGTCAAGATGTTGATCGTGAAGAAGTGAATGAATACATTCGCCAAATTTCAATCAACTCTAACCTTCAAGGTCAAATTGGTTATACAAACTCAACTGAAGTTGTATCCTCTGACTTTATCGGTTCACGTACTGCAGGTGTATTCGACGCTCAAGCGACCATCACTTCAGGCAACCGTTTAACTTGCTACGTTTGGTATGATAACGAAGTAGGTTATAGCTGCCAGGTACTTCGCATTGCTGAACAAATGGGCGGCGTAAGCTATCCAAAAGTTCCTGCTGAAACAAATGCATAATTTGTAGAAGTCATCTAAAAAAAGAGCCTCTTTTGAGGCTCTTTTTTTATCTAAAGAGTATGGGTTAAAAACTTAAGGCATAGATGACGAATGGATTGATCATAAGCATCAAAAGTTCTTGTTTTTTCTGCCACTGTTAGATGAGTGTGAGTCGTTTATAATGAAAAGCTGACTAAAATGTTCAAGTTTTAAGTTAATGAAATTATTAAAGAATTAAATACAAAAAAATTGCAAACTGGTTTGTATAATGTGTTCAAAATGAGACTGTAAAAAATAAAAAGCAAAAGGAATTTAGTTTGCAAGCAAAGCACATGCTCAGTGGATTGGCATTTATTGTGTTTGCTGCACTCTGTGGTGTACTCATCGCCATTTGGGTGTTTAAGCACTTTAATATTTATATCCCACTAGAAAATCAAAACGTCAATATCGACCTGCAAGAGCCATTACAAGCCGAAGTCAAAATTCATGATGCCTTGGATGTGGACGTGACAGGGCGGGTGAATGCTGAAATTCCGATACATGAAAATTTAAATATTCCCTTAACTCAAACGCTGACACCACGGGTGTATTTTGATAATCAAGTCCCGATCAAGACCACGATTCCAGTGCGTGAAACTTTGAAAGTGAATCAAAACCTTCCTGTGAATACCAAAGTGAAAGTCAGAGTCATGGGGCAGGATGTGACATTGCCACTCAAAGGTGATATCCCGATACAATTGGATATTTCAGTAAATATGAATGTGCCTTTGGAGCAAAAAGTACATTTAAAATTTGATGCGCCAGTCAAAACCGTGCTGAAAGAAAACCTGCATATTCCACTCAATGCAAATTTAAAAACCAACATTCCTATTGAAGGTAATTTGAATGTTCCAATTAAAACGGCATTGAAAGCGACAGTGGACGTACAAAATACGTTGCCCGTTCAAATTAAAAAGGGTGAATTGGTGATTCCACTAAAAACAATGCGACTCAACAGAGAGCATGCCAAAACTGAAGCGAAAGCTCAGGAGTAAGCCATGTGGATATTTCAATCGGCGAAGCGCATCATTTTAAGTTTTATCGCAGTTGCGTTATTGGTTGCGGTGCTATTTTGGTTGTATTTAAATATTTATGCGTCGATGCAAGTGCGTGCAAAAAATGCTGATATTCAATTGTCGCATTCACTACCCACCAAAATTTTCGTTGGTAATTATTTGCAAACGCAGTCCATCGGGACGTTGGATACGCAGATTGCTTTAGATCGGAAGCTGCAACTACCCTTGAAGGGAAAATATCTGGCAGATTTGCAGTTTAGTGTAGAGGTTCCCATTTCTGTTGATATTGATTATTCCACCAATATTCAAATTAACCAGACGATGCCGCTTGAGGCGACCACAGATTTGGTGATTAAAAATAAACTAGTGCCGAAATTTCCCTTAAAAATGGATATTCCTGTCAAGTTAGATGTGCCTTTTCATTTGAAAAGAACCTATAACATTCCTATTCGAATAAATTTTAATGGTCCAGTGTATTTTGAGTTTAATGAAAAAGTCGATTTGCATGTGGTACATCAGTTTGCACCACAACTCAAACTCAATGACCCGATGACCATGCGAAAAATCGCAACCTTTAATGCCACGATGTATAACGCAGAGCGTAATACCAAGGCAAATTTAGATATGAATATGGATTTGCCGATAAAAAATGTACATCCATAAGTTAGATTTAACTCAAAAAAAAGCCCGAATCAATTCGGGCTTTTTTGTTGGTTTGATCTTATTTTAAAGCAGCTTCAACAGCACTACGTAGAGAAGTGGTTGGGTGACCGAGTAACTGTTCCAAGTCTTTACGATCACTTTGCATTGCACCGTCAATGCTATTGATATCGGCATCGACGATCACATCTACAAGACCAGCGGGTAAGCCCGCTTGTAATAGGCCTTGCGTGTAGTCTTCTGCAGTTAAATTTTGATAGTGAACATTTTGACCTGAAACTTGCTGTAGGGTTTCAGCAAGCTGTGCCAATGTGAAACTGTCTGAGCTTGCAAGTTCATAGGTTTTATTCTCATGACCAGCGCTTGTAAGTACTTTTGCAGCTGCTTCGGCATAGTCAGCACGGGTCGCTGCATTAATTTTTCCATCCTTTGCTGCACCAAATAAGGTACCTGTTTCAACCACATGCCCAGCAGCAGCAAGATAGTTTTCGACATACCAGTTATTTCGTAAGAAGGTATAGGTTAAACCACTAGCTTGAATCAGACTTTCTGTTTCACGATGCTCTTGAGATAAACCCAATGGCGATGTATCGGCACGTAACAGGCTGGTATAAGCAATATATGGAACTTTTGCTTCTACAGCAGCATCAATTACGGCTTTGTGTTGTGGAGTACGACGACCAATTTCATTGGCAGAAATGAGTAATAATTTATCGACACCTTGTAGTGCAGGAACAAGTGTATCTGGTTGATCATAGTCAAAATGACGAAGTTCGATGCCTTGAGCTTGTAGAGATGCTGCTTTTTCTGGTGATCGAACTAAAGCGATGATGTTTTCGGCCGCGGTTTCTTTCAATAAAAATTGAAGGACCAATTGGCCTAGTTGACCTGTTGCACCTGTAATTGCGATTTTCATATTTAAACCCTCTGATTGTTGAATCAATGATCTTGATGGTTGAATCTTAATCTGTTAACTTACTAAATGTAAGTACGTACCAAAAAGTAAGTTAGTGACTTTGAGGAAAGATTTAATGAACACATACGCTACAAGTAAATTATTAGGTCAAGTTTTATCCACGGACTGTCCATCTAGAGAAATATTGGAACATCTCACCAATAAATGGTCAGTATTAGTTTTGCGTTGTTTGACTGAAGGGGTACACCGTTTTAGTGAACTTAAGCAGCGGATCGAAGGGGTAAGCGAAAAGATGCTGGCTCAAACGCTGAAAATGCTCGAGCAAGATGGTTTTATCTTAAGGACAGTCTATCCAGTTGTGCCACCCAAAGTTGAATATCAACTGACTTTAATGGGCTCGCAGGCTGCAGAAAAGTTAATGCATCTGATTTGTTGGGTTGAACGAACCTTGCCTGAAATTATTGAAGCCAAGGAAAATGCACGTAAATAGCTTTCAGAAATGGGGATTGAAATTCGTTTGCCATTTATCAAAGGTATTTTGATGATGAGCTAAAGATTTTCGAGCTAGGTGCGGATTTTCCTAAAAATTTGCATCAGCACCAAGATGAATGAAATTTATAGTATTGCTGAATAATATTGTTCGAGAAATTCTTTAAAATATGGCAGAATAAGCGGTTTTAAAGTTTTTAGAGGATTGGCAAACATGCGCTTTGTTGATGAAGCAGTCATTACCGTAGAGGCTGGCGACGGTGGCAATGGCGTAGCCAGTTTTCGCCGTGAAAAATTCGTACCATTTGGTGGTCCAGATGGTGGTGATGGTGGTCGTGGCGGTAACGTATACGTTCAAGCCGACAACGACACAAGTACCCTAGTAGATTATCGTTATACACGTAAATTCCGTGCAGAACGTGCTAAAAATGGTCGTGGAGCGAACTGCTCAGGCCGTGGCGGTGAAGATACCGTATTGCTCGTTCCAGTGGGCACAACAATTGTAGATACAGAATCTGGCGATATCATCGGCGACTTAGTGGCTGACGGTCAGCGTGTGTTAGTGGCAGCAGGTGGTGAAGGTGGTTTGGGTAATACTCACTTCAAATCTTCAACCAACCGTTCTCCACGTAAATGTACACACGGCTCAAAAGGCGAATATCGTGAAATTCGTCTTGAATTAAAAGTACTCGCAGACGTTGGTTTGTTGGGTATGCCAAATGCGGGTAAATCAACCTTTATCCGTGCAGTTTCAGCAGCAAAACCAAAAGTTGCAGATTATCCATTTACCACAATGGTGCCAAACCTAGGTGTGGTTGATGCCGATAGTCACCGTTCATTTGTAATGGCGGATATTCCGGGTCTAATCGAAGGGGCTGCAGAAGGTGCTGGTCTAGGTATTCGATTCCTGAAACACTTGGCGCGTACACGTATTTTATTGCACATCGTAGATGTTCAACCGATTGATGGTTCTGACCCTGCGTACAATGCAAAAGCAATTTTGGAAGAATTGAAAAAATTCTCCCCAACACTTTCAAAATTACCTGTTGTATTGGTACTCAATAAAGTAGACCAATTGGCGGCTGAAACGCGTGATGAATGGTGTGATCACATTCTCGAAGAGTTGCAGTGGAAAGGCCCTGTATTCAAAACTTCAGGTTTAACGTTTGAAGGTACTAAAGACGTTGTGTATTACCTGATGGATCAAATTGAAGAGCAGCGCGAACGCGAAACTGAAGATCCTGAATATGCTGCAGAAGTTAAAGCATTCCGTGATCAGCTTGAAGCTGAAACACGTGAGCAAACGCTTGCTGCGAAAGAAGCATATCGTGAAATGCGTCGTCAACAACGTCTGGCAGGTCAAGGTGAAGACTTTGATGATGAATTTGAAGACGGTGATGATGAGGCAGAATCGTACTACGTACGTTAATTGCTGAATAAGTGTCAAAGCAAACAAGTCTGAGGACAAGATGATAGAAGTGGTAGATGGGCAACGTCAGCTCAAGGGTTGTAAACGTATCGTTGTTAAAATCGGATCATCACTACTCACAGCAAACGGAAAAGGGTTAGATCTGGATGCAATCTCGCATTGGGCGGGACAAATTGCAGAACTACACAATGCAGGACACGAGATCATTCTTGTGTCTTCCGGTGCTGTGGCTGAAGGGATGGTTCGTATGAATTTGGACAACCGACCCACAGATCTACCCAGTCTACAGGCTTGTGCTGCCATTGGTCAGATGGGCTTAATTCATACTTGGTCTAGCGTATTAGAACAACGTTCGATACGCACAGCGCAAGTGTTGTTAACGCATGATGACTTGGCAGACCGTCGTCGCTATTTAAACTCATGTGATGCGTTGCAACACTTGATCGACTGGCGTGTCATTCCAGTCATCAATGAGAATGACACTGTTTCGACAGATGAAATTCGCTTTGGTGATAACGATACTTTGGCAGCTATGGTGGCGGGTCAGGTACATGCAGACTTATTGGTGATTTTAACTGACCAAGAAGGTATGTTCGACTCTGACCCTCGTTCCAATCCAGACGCAAAACTGTTCCATACAGTACGTGCAATGGATGAATCATTATTCGATATGGCTGGCGGCGGCGGTAAATTTGGCCGTGGTGGCATGTTAACCAAAGTTCGTGCAGCACGTTTGGCTGCTAAGTCAGGTTGTCCAACCGTGATTGCGAGCGGTGATAGTGATAATGTGCTGTCACGTGTAATGGCAGGTGAATTACTCGGTACATTATTTATTACTGATAATGACCGTGTGACTGCACATCAGCAATGGTTAGCTGCACATTTACAAACAGCTGGACGTTTGGTGATTGATGATGGCGCAGTCAAAGCCATTCGTGATAATCACCGCAGTTTATTACCTGTCGGTGTGAAAGCTGTTGAAGGGCATTTCGAACGTGGTGATGTGGTGGAATGTGTCGATACACAAGGTCATCGTGTTGCCGTCGGTCGTGTAAACTTCAGTTCACGTTCGGCAGAAATCGTCAAAGGTTTGGCCTCCGATAAAGTTCATCAAGTTTTAGGGGAAGCCCGATCACTTGAAATGATCCATCGCAATCATATGGCGATTTACTAAATTGAAAATCAAAATCCTGCTTCCGAGCGGGATTTTTTATGGCATGCCATTTGAATATAACGATAAAAATAGTAATAAGACGAGAAGAATATGAGCGAAATTCAATATTTAAACATTCAAGATCTAAAAGATGAGCAGGCTCAACTGTGTGAATTATTGGCACAATGTGTGCAAGATGGTGCATCACTGGGTTTTTTTAGCTAAAGAATCTAAGTCGCACTATGATGAATATTGGTCTGCTGTGACAAAGGATATTCAAAAGCATAAAACCTTTTTGTGGACGGCGCTACAAAGCGGTGAAATTGTGGGCACAGTACAATTGGTTCGTGCCACCAAAGCCAATGCACTGCATCGTGCTGAGATTGAAAAACTTATGGTGCATCCAAAGGTACGTCAGCAAGGCATTGCTCACCAACTATTCACACTTGCAGAAGATAAAGCAAAACACTTGAACTTGAAATTACTTGTACTTGATACGCGTACAGGCGATGCCTCTGAAAAGCTATATGAAAAATTTAACTTTATAAAAGCTGGGATCATTCCGCAATTTGCATTGAGCCATACAGGTACAATAGATTCAACGACATTATTTTATAAATTATTAGTTTAAGTTGAAACGGATGGATATTTTAGACCAAAACTCCTGCACAGATGCAGGAGTTTTTCATTAAAGGTTCTTTTGATTAACTCGTTTAGAGAGTTCTTCCGCACTTTCAACTCGTTCAGAATAGCGATCTGTGAGGTAGGCAGATTGACCACGTGTGAGTAGGGTAAATTTGTATAATTCCTCCATCACATCGACAATGCGAATGTAATAGGAGGAAGGTTTCATGCGATCATTTTCATCAAACTCTAAAAATGCTTTTGCAACGGAAGATTGATTTGGAATCGTGATCATCCGCATCCAACGCCCAAGGATGCGCATTTGGTTAACAGCATTAAAAGATTGCGAACCACCACTGACTTGCATTAACGCCAGCGTTTTACCTTGAGTAGCACGAATGGCACCTGCCGCTAAAGGAATCCAATCAATTTGTGCTTTCAATATAGAGCTCATCGCACCATGTCGTTCTGGCGAACACCAAACCATGCCTTCTGACCATGTAAGCAATTCATGTAATTCCTGAACTTTGGGATGTGATGTTTCAGCATCTTCAGGCAGAGGAAGACCTTTAGGATGAAAGATTTTGACTTCTGCACCAAAATGTTCAAGGATTCGACCCGCCTCCAATACCGTTAGGCGGCTAAATGAGCGTTCACGGTTAGAGCCATATAGCAGCAGAATGCGTGGCGGATGTTCAAGTGCTTTAGCTTGAACTTGTTCAAAACGCGGTGTTTCAAGTAGATCTAGTTGAATATTGGGGAGCTTCATTTTAGTTCTCTTTATACCATTTGCGTTTTAACCATAGCGATACACTGACTAATGCAATAAGCACAGGCACTTCAACCAATGGGCCAATAATCGTGGTAAATGCAATCGGAGATGCAATGCCAAAGGTGGCGATGGCAACAGCGAGGGCAAGTTCAAAATTATTACCTGCTGCTGTAAAGGATATCGCAGTGGTTTTGGCGTAGTTATTGCCCATCCATTTGCTCATCAAAAAGCTAATGAAAAACATCACCACAAAGTAGATCGTGAGGGGGATGGCAATACGCAGTACATCCATCGGAAGGCTCACGACATCTGCACCTTTGAGGCTAAACATCACCACAATAGTAAAGAGTAATGCGATTAAACTGATGGGGCTGATTTTGGGTATAAATTGATTTTTATACCAATCCAGACCTTTTTGTTTTACCAATATGGCACGCGTTAGGAAACCGAGCAGGAAGGGAATGCCTAGATACACCAATACTGCATGTGTGATGGTCCAAAAGCTGACTTGGATCACTTGTGCTTCTATACCAAAATAAGGCGGTAAAAAACTCAAAAAGAACCATGCGTAGGTACTAAAAAATGCAATTTGGAAAATACTGTTAAATGCCACTAAAGCTGCAACGTATTGGTTATCCCCACAAGCGAGATCATTCCAAACCAGAACCATTGCAATACAACGTGCTAAACCAATCAGAATCAAACCGGTCATGTATTCAGGGTAGTGTTGTAAAAACACGATAGCCAAAATAAACATCAGGCAAGGCGCGATTAACCAATTTTGAAGCAGTGAAAGGTATAGGGTGCGTTTGTCTTTAAACACTTCAGGCAGTGCTTTGTAATCCACTTTCGCCAAAGGCGGATACATCATCAGGATTAAACCAATGGCAATCGCAATATTGACATCACCGATATTGATTTGATTTAAAGCCCTTGAAGCACTTGGAATATACACGCCAATCGCAATGCCTAGCCCCATTGCGATAAAAATCCATAGCGTTAGATTGCGGTCTAGAAATGACAGTTTTGCAGCAGCCATTATTGGATCTCTGAAATATTTTGGATTTCTTGGTTGAGTTCTTCGCGACTTAATTGCGTAAAATCGAGCGCAAATAAAGCATCTAAACGGCGGTTAATATGCGCCACGGTATCAAGAAAAGCTGCAAGTTTTACGTCATCTGCAAGCTCTAAATGGGAAGGGTCTTCTAAACCCCAGTGTGCTTTGATGGCAGAGCCTAAGTAAATTGGGCAAGCTTCTTGAGCTGCAGAACCACAGACAGTAATTACCACATCGGGTTGGTATTGTTCACATGCTGTGATGGTTTTACTCGACAAGCCCTCAGTCGGTAGATTGAGGTTATGTAGGGTTTTTAAGGTAAATGGGTGGACTTGTCCTGAAGGTTTACTGCCTGCGCTATAAGCACGGAAACCTTCAGGGGCACGCTGGTTAAAAAGTACTTCGGATAAAATGCTGCGGCAGCTATTGCCAGTACATAGAAATAAAAAATTCATAGCGTTTCACACAATGTGGTAGTGCCTTTCGGGGAGTTTAAATCGTTCTTGGTGACGCATGACATCGAGTATTTGTGTACACCAAGTAGGCAGTGCAGGGTGAATGGAGTAATAGACCCATTGACCTTTACGTTGATCACTCAGCACACCTGATGAACGCAGTAATGCCAAATGACGCGAAATTTTAGGTTGGCTCAATTCAAGGGACTCAGTGAGTTCGCAGACGCAGAGTTCACCTTTACAAGCCAACAGCATGATGATGTTCAGACGAGTCTCATCTGCAAGTAATTTGAAAAATTCAGTCTGTTCCATGTTTATCTGCATATATGGATTTTCATATATCTTTACATATGAATATATGGATGTCCATATATATTATTCAATAAAGATCCCACACATGGTGGGATCTTTATATTTAGACCAGTTTAAAAGTCGAATGAAATTTGTAAGAAGAAGGTTCGTGGCTGACCAATATATTTACCACCGGTTGCATCTGATGAACGGGTGAAATACTGTTTATCAAATACATTCTTGATGCCAGCGGCAACTTTAACCCCTTGCAGCGAACCGCTAAAGTCATAGCCTGTACGTACAGCGAAAGTTGAATAGCCAGGAATATCGCTCAGTTTACCGTTTGCAGTTTCTTCAGTTTGATAGATCCCCGAATCTTGGTTACCTGGAGCACGTTGCTTAGATTGTGCGTACATGTCAGCATTGATGGACCAAGCATCATATTTATAGCCTAAGCCAAAGTTTGCGACATTTTGTGAATAGAAGGGCAAATCTTTACCTTTAAAGTTACCTGCTTCAGCAACCGCTTTGGTATAGGTGTAATTACCATAGGCTTTTAAGCCTTTGAGCTTGTCAGCTAAATGTCCAAAGTCATAGCTAAAACCGGTTTCGATCCCTTTATGACTTGTAGCACCGAGGTCAGTCCAAATGCCATTGTTTGCAGCATCACGTTCTAAAATCAGTTCTTTGTCAAAATCTAGATAAAACGCAGTCAATTCAGCACTCAAACCATTGCCTAAATATTTGGTACCAATTTCATAGTTATTAGACTTTTCAGGATGTAAGCCATCTAAGGTGGTGACCGCTGTAGTACCTTGCGTTGTTGCTAACTGGTTATATTGCTGTGGACCAAAAGAGACACCGGCATTGGCAAAGAAATTCCAATGGTCTGTTGCTTTATACAGGATAGCTAAACTTGGCAAAAATTCATCTGATTGGATCGATGGATGAACAGTATTTTGTAATACGCCATTTTTATAGGCACTAAAACTGTTTTGCGTATCAATCGATTCAAAACGAACGCCGGGTGTAATATTCCATTTACCCAGTTCTATACGGTTATCGATATAAGCAGCATGCGCTTTGGTGCCACCCGCACTACGGGTACGTGCTATAAACTGACCGGGTTCTGCATCTGCTGCGTATTCAGTACGGCCTGCGAACTCGGTGCTCTCTTCGTCCATATAACGGTAGCCGACAGTCACTTCATTCAGCGTGCTACCTAAACTATAGCTACGTGAATAACGTGGCTCAATGGCAAAGACTTTATAATCACGCGGTGAGGCATCTAAGCGATGATTGCCGTTGGCTAAAGTAGATTCAAGGTTGCTGGTACGGAATGAATCGATGTAATAACTTAAAAGTTCAAAGTTGTTCGTGTCATCTTTATGTGTATAACGTAGGGATACATCTGAACGACGGCCAGTGAAAAAGTCACGATAATGCGACGTTTGATATGGATTTACTTCGAATTCAGCAGCACTTAAACCTTCAGGCATTTCACCTGTACCATCGTAGTGATGGAAATTTAACGCTATTTTATCTTGATCTGTTATGTCATAAGCGGTTTTTAACATGACATCATCAATGTCATTTTTATTGTTCGCTTCACGATAACCGTTGCCTTTAGTACCTGAATAAAGCAAGGCAAGACCTAAACCATTATCAAATGTTCCACCAACAAACAGACTAGGACTTAATTTTACCTGATCCGTACCAGTTGCATATTCAGAGTTTAATGCCACGGCACCTTTAAAGTCTTCAGGAATGCTACGTGTGGCAAAGTTGATAATACCGCCGACATTTTGTGGCCCAAAACGGACAGAACCTGCACCACGGACTACATCAACAGATTCTATATTTCCTAAAGAGACAGGCGCCATCGAAAGCTGTGGTTGGCCATACGGTGCAAATGACATTGGTATGCCATCGATCAACACAGTTGAACGTGGAGAGAGGCGAGAAGTTAATCCACGAACGCCAATATTTAATGAAACATCGCTACCGCCAGTACCATTATTTTCTTGAACCTGAACACCAGAAACTTGGCGTAACGCATTTTTTAGAGATGTTGCTGCGCTTTCGTTTAAGCGTTTACGGTCAATAATGGTCCGCGCACCGGCATGCTTTTGCACCTTTTTTTCATTGGCGTTTTCCAGCCAGTTCCCTTGAGTTTCAATGGTGATGGTCGGTAAAACATTAGCCTGCGCGGTATCTGTATTTTCAGCAGCAGAAGCCATAGTGGCAACCATACTTATACCAACGGCAATACTCAGCGGTAATAAAGGGAAGTTTTGAAGCTTTTTTGCTTGAACTATACATAAAAGTGTGAGCAATGGAGAGAGTGTGCGTATCATAATCTTGAGTGTGATAAATTTAAATAAGGATGATTATCATTTAAAACTATGAATTTGACTAAGCTAATAGACTTTTTAATTTAAATAAAGAATAGGTGGGTTTTATAATTAAAAAACCGCGCTAAAGCACGGTTTCTTAAAATGAATTTAATTATTTGAACTGGATAGAGCCATTTGCACTGACCGTGATTTTAGATTCACCACCTGCCATTTCTTGTTCAGGAATAGCATCAGCACTTGCAGCTTTCATCATCGCCATACGCGGTACTGGCTGTCCACCATAATTGCTAGTATTTAAATTAATATTAACTAAGTTGTAGCCTGATTTATTCCATGCTTGAGCGAGCGCTTGGGCACGTTGTTGAAAGTTTTTAGAGGCTTCAACCATCAACTCATTTTCTACTTTTTTACGCTGTGCATCTGACACACTAAAGCTGATGGATTGAGTTTGGAAATTTTGTTGTAACTCGCTCACCAATTGGCTAGCTGCTTTAAAGTCTGTACTTTCTAAACGCACTTCGGCACGACCACGCCATTCTTTCAATTTACGACTGTCATTGTCATAAATCGGGTAGGTGCTTTGAGATCCCGTTTCGATTTTTACCGCAGGGTATTTACGGGCTGTGTTCACCGCTTGGGTCATCAATTGGTTGATTTGGGTAGCAAGTTCAGCCGGCTGTTTATTTGATTTTTCAATATATAAAACGGCATACATTTGGTCGTTCGACACTTGGCGAGTAGCATCCGCCTGAATGTTCACGATGTTGTAATTGAGTGGGTCGGCTGCTTGAGTTGCTGCTGCCAAACCTAGACCGGATGCTAATAAAACAGTAGATAAGATAATTTTACGCATTGTTATGACCTATTCTTCTTTCAGAATGACTAATTTAGCTTATGCTCTTATCTTAAAAGGGGATTGTGATGGATTAAAGGAAAATCTGTGGTGGGATTGTAAATCTTTCAAGAAAAATAAATGCAGTGCTTGATGAATATTGCTTCAAATAATCAATACTTAATTGCGTAAATGTTTGAAGATTACAATAATCATTCATAAATTGTAAAAAAGCATAAAATAAAAAGGTTTTCTTTGTTTTGTCACACTGTAAGATGATAATTCAGGTTATCCATGGCATAGATCTGTTTTTTCTCTAAATTATCTTTTTATTTGATCATAAAAGTGATTTATTTTATTGAAAAAGTCTGTATCATCCGCCGTCTAGTTAGCCATTACACAAAGAGCTCTTAAAACTAACTAGAAACTCATAAAGCACCGAGTCAAAGGACCGCAAGTCACCCGACTTATTTCTTTCAACCCATATCAGAGATGGTAATTCGATATGAGCGTTTCTTCTGTAAACCCTGCCACTAATTCTACTAACGAATACTATTTGACTCGCCAAAGCCAGATGGAATCCAATGTTCGTAGCTATCCGCGTAAACTTCCACTTGCGATAGCAAAAGCTTTAGGTTGTTGGGTTACCGATGTTGAAGGTACAGAGTACCTCGATTGTTTAGCTGGGGCAGGAACATTGGCATTAGGCCATAATCATCCTGCGGTAATTCAAAGTATCCAAGATACACTTGCAAGTGGCCTCCCATTGCATACTTTGGATTTAACAACGCCTTTAAAAGATGCTTTTACTGAAGCACTACTTGAGCAATTACCTGGTGGTAAAGAAGAGTATTGTCTACAGTTCTGTGGCCCGTCTGGTGCAGATGGTACAGAAGCAGCAATTAAATTAGCAAAAACTTACACTGGTCGTAGTTCAGTAATCAGCTTCTCAGGTGGTTACCATGGTATGACTCACGGTTCTTTAGCAATGACAGGTAACTTGTCTGCTAAAAATGCTGTGAACGGCTTAATGCCGGGTGTTCAATTTATGCCGTATCCGCATGAATACCGTTGCCCATTAGGCATTGGTGGTGAAGCGGGTGTAGACGCATTAACGTATTATTTCGAAAACTTCATTGAAGACGTAGAAAGCGGTGTAACAAAACCTGCAGCTGTAATCTTGGAAGCAATCCAAGGTGAAGGCGGTGTGGTGACTGCACCTGTAAAATGGTTAAAGAAAATCCGAGAAGTGACTGAAAAGCACAACATCGTGTTGATTCTTGATGAAGTACAAGCGGGCTTTGCACGTTCAGGTAAAATGTTTGCCTTTGAACATGCAGGTATTGAGCCAGACGTCGTTGTAATGTCTAAAGCAGTTGGTGGTAGCTTACCACTTGCAGTATTGGGTATTAAACGTAAGTTTGACGCATGGCAACCAGCAGGTCACACGGGTACATTCCGTGGAAACCAACTTGCTATGGGTACTGGTCTTGCAACAATCAAAACCATCAAAGAACAAAACTTGGCTCAAAACGCACAAGAGCGTGGCGACTTCTTACAAGCTGAAATTAAAAAATTAGCGGTAGAATTCCCATGTATCGGCAACGTACGTGGCCGTGGTTTGATGATTGGTGTTGAAATTGTTGATGAACGTCAAAAAGCAGATCACATGGGGTCTTTACCAGGTGATTCTCAATTGGCAGCAGCAATTCAAGCAGCATGTTTCAACAACAAATTGTTGTTAGAAAAAGGTGGTCGTAACGGTACAGTCATTCGTTTACTTTGCCCATTGATCATTAACCAAGCTGAATGTATTGAGGTGATCGTTCGCTTCAAGAAAGCACTTGCTGAAGCACTTGTTGCAACTCGAGGCGCATAAGTCATGGTAGATTTTGCAGAACATCGTAAAGCGTTATTCTGCAATGATGCACAATCCATTGCTGACTATCAGTCAGCAATGGGCGAAGCGGTAAAAGCCGTTTCTGCATGGTTGCAAAATGACAAAATGTACACCGGCGGTAGCATTAAAGAGCTTCGTAGTGCAATTGCATTCAATCCTTCAAAAGAAGGTATGGGTGTACAAAAATCCCTAGACCGTATGGTTGAGCTGTTCTTAAACAAAAGCTTAAAAGTACATCACCCACATTCTTTAGCGCATTTGCATTGCCCAACAATGGTAACAAGCCAAATCGCTGAAGTGCTCATTAACGCGACAAACCAATCTATGGACTCATGGGATCAAAGCCCTGCCGGTTCATTGATGGAAGTTCAGTTAATTGACTGGCTTCGCCAAAAAGTTGGTTATGGTGCAGGTCAAGCAGGTGTATTCACCTCTGGCGGTACGCAGTCTAACTTAATGGGTGTTTTGCTTGCACGTGATGCATGTATTGCTAAAAACTGGAAAGACGAAAACGGTAACCCATGGTCTGTTCAGCGTGATGGCGTACCTGCAGAAGCAATGCGTAACGTCAAAGTGATCTGTTCTGAAAATGCACACTTCTCTGTGCAAAAGAACATGGCCATGATGGGTATGGGTTTCCAATCTGTTGTCACTGTTCCTGTAGATGCAAATGCACGCATGGACATGGATGCACTTGAGAAAACCATGGCGCACCTTCAAGCTGAAGGCAAAATCGTGGCATGTGTAGTTGCAACTGCGGGTACAACTGATGCGGGCGCGATTGACCCATTGAAAGAAGTGCGTGCAATCACCAATAAATATGGCGCGTGGATGCATATCGACGCAGCATGGGGCGGTGCACTGATTCTTTCAAATGACTATCGTTCAATGTTAGACGGTATTGAACTGTCTGACTCAGTAACGCTTGATTTCCATAAGCATTACTTCCAAACGATTTCATGTGGCGCATTCTTGCTTAAAGATGAAGCGAACTATCGTTTCATGCATTATGAAGCTGAGTACTTAAACTCTGCTTATGATGAAGAGCATGGTGTACCTAACTTAGTGTCTAAGTCACTGCAAACCACTCGCCGTTTTGATGCGTTGAAATTGTGGATGACAGTTGAGGCGCTAGGTGAAGAGCTTTATGGTTCGATGATCGATCATGGTGTAGGTCTTACACGTGATGTTGCAGATTATATCAATGCAACTGACGGTCTAGAAATGCTGGTTGATCCGCAATTTGCATCGGTATTGTTCCGTGTGATCCCTGAAGGTTACCCAGCTGAATTGTTAGATACATTGAACCAAAACGTAGCAGATGAATTATTTGCACGTGGTGAAGCGAATATTGGTGTAACTAAAGTAGGTCAAGTTCAATCATTGAAAATGACCACTTTAAGCCCAGTAGCGACTTTAGACAACGTGAAGAATTTGCTTGCTCTGGTGCTTGCAGAAGCTGACCGTATCAAAGGCCCAATCGCTGACGGTACATATATACCTGCAATTGACTAATTGTCATTTTGTAGTTGTAGAAGAAGGAGCTCATTTGAGCTCCTTTTTTTTGTTTTAAATGAAAAGGCGCTTAATTTATTACATGGCCGCAATTTTTCATTGAGAGATGATAGTTTACTGCGTAGGCAGATTGTTACTTTGAGGGATCAAAGTAACTAAAATCCTTCTCAGGCAAAAGGTACATCCATGTGACCATTACCTTATAGTGACATCCCTGTCTCCAGTCGCGATAGTCATTGATGTTTATCATTTGATGAGTGAGATACCACAATATTTATAACCAATATAAGGCTTGTAAAGGAGTTTCCCTCTCCTTGTAGGAGAGGGTTAGGGTGAGGTGAATGCAATACGATATTGATGTTATGCTGCAAACAATGGACTAAAACCTTTCTTACGCAGCAGTTTGCGGTACATACTCGAACTACGGTCAGCTGGGAAATGTGCTTCAATGCTTAAATCCAAAGGCAAATATTCAGGCTTTTGCGATTCAGAGACTAAACGGTCTTCCTCAAATATTTTCAGGTTAAAGTCGTAAGCATCTTCTACAGGCAGGTCTTTGTCATAGTTACGGCAAATCGGTGCAAATAGACGGGTAGAACGAGCAGTCATCGGTGAAGCAGCATTCATAATCACTTGCTTGCTGTTATTTGGAAAATGAATCGTCAGCGTTGCGGTAAACGGCAGATGAATTTCAAAATGGCGCAGCCATTGGAAACCCTCTTGTCCGCGCTGTTCTAAACCAATTGGATAGCGCCCAACACTGCTCCAATAGTTTGCATTAAAGCCAGTTGCTGTTTCTGTGGTTTTATAGTCAGGCACTTCTACATTTTCAGGGTCGCCAAAGGTATCGGGATGTACCCATGCAAAATGAGCCACATCAATAAAACCTTCAAGTTGTCGGCCAGCAAAACACTGAAAATCGACCGTTGGGCACACCAATTGCTGAAACTCGGCTTCATCCCAATTCGGCATGACGGGAATGTTTGGCGCAGCATCTTTAGGTGCAGTGAGCGAGCACCATATCAGTCCATAACGCTCAACAGCGGCATAAGTACGCAAGTTGAAACGAGGTGAAATTTTGTGCTCAGGATGTGCAGGGATGCGATTGCAATGACCGTGTTCACCAAAGCGTAAACCATGATAGCGGCAGACCACGCCTAGACCATCATTTTTACCTAAACTTAGGGGTACGCCGCGGTGTGGGCAGGCATCTTTAGCGACAATCAGTTCTTCTCCCATTTTATAGATGACGAGCGGCATATCTAAAAGCATGGTGCCATAAGGTTGTTCGCTGATTTCACGTGCTAATGCAATCGGATACCAATATTCTGCAAGTAAGTGCCAGTCATGTTCTTCAAAAGTCATATGCACAGGCAAGTCCGGATTAAATGTCGCAATGGCTTTACTGGTCATTTTAGGCTCTGTTTTTATGTAAACTTGCATATTGAGCGAACTAAAAATGTAATGAAATTTCAATTATTGGAATACGAGGAAATAAAAAATAGAACATGCAAATCTGCATCATTCAGAAAAAGAGGGGAATTTGAAAAAAGAAAATAAGACAAAATATGACAAGGACATGAATTCTTACGAATATCAAAGTAGAAATAAATAAGACCAATACTTTGATAAATTTCATTACATGTTGAAAAATAAAGAATTATATTTAAATCAATGTGCAATCATCAATTATCATAAAAGCGTCATAAAGATGTAACCTAACTGTCATACTCTAAAATCAAAATGCGTATATCGAAAAAGTACAAGACTTTAAAAACAAAAGTGGCGTACTCCAATAAATGCATCAATTAAGAGAGATGAGAATGCGCTTAAATCATATCGCACTTGCTATGGTACTCACTACTGGGGCAACAGTCGCTACAACTGCAAATGCAGCTCGTGACACGATCCAAATTGCTGGTTCTTCAACTGTACTGCCTTATGCAAGTATTGTTGCAGAAGAGTTTGGTAATACATTCCCACAATTTAAAGCACCTGTCGTTGGTTCAGGCGGTACTTCGGGTGGTTTGAAACAATTCTGTAATGGTGTTGGCGACAACACAATTGACGTTGCAAATGCATCTCGTAAAATTAAAGATACTGAATTGGCTGCATGTAAAAAAGCCGGCGTTAACCAAATCTTAGAAATTAAAGTTGGATATGACGGTATCGTATTTGCGTCAAATGCGAAAAAAGCGGCTTTTAAACTTCGCCCACAGCATGTATTTGCTGCACTCGCTGCGGAACTACCATCAAAAGGTAAATTGGTTCCAAACCCATACACTCGTTGGAATCAAATCGACCCAACTTTACCAAATGAAGCAATCACTTTAGTTATTCCTGCATCAAACCATGGTACACGTGAAGTGTTCCAAGAGAAAATGGTAGATGCTGGCTGTGAAACTTACCAAGCATTTGCGAAGCTAGATAAAGATGCAAAGAAAAAGGCATGTTCTACATTCCGTAAAGATGGCCGTGTAATTGAAATTGCTGGTGACTACACTGAAACACTCGCACGTTTAAAAACATCTCCAAATGCAGTCGGTGTTTTTGGTTTAGGTTTCTATGATCAAAACCGTGACAAATTACGTGTAGCGACAGTGAATAATGTAGCGCCATCTGAGAAAACAATTCTGAATGGTTCATACCCAGTATCTCGTCCATTGTTCTTCTACGTAAAAGGTGAGCACTTAAAATCAATTAAAGGCTTAAAAGAGTTCACAGAATTCTTCCTTAGCAAAAAAGTATCAGGTAAAGGTTCTAAGCTAGAAAAAGCAGGCTTAATTTCAATGTCTGATAAAGAACGCGCTGCAGTTCTTGCAAACTTTAAAGCGGGTAAAGCAGTTAAATAATTGGATTGAAACAGCCAATGGCAGGATTGACCTGCCATTGGCTTTTTGCAAAGAAACAGTTTTTTCAAGAAGGGCTTTTGAAAAAACAGTGGAGATTACATGAATCTGCTACTTATTGGTGTGTTGCTCGCAATTATTGCAATCGCTTATCAAGTTGGACTGACCAAAAGTCGCAAACTTGCAGGTAAAGGCAATAACTCAGCAATGTTGCATTCACGACCGGGCTACTATGGTGTTTTGGTCGCTTTATGGTGTGGGATTCCCGCTTTTTTAATCTTGATTGTTTGGAACTTGGTTGAACCGAGTATTTTTCAACATGTTATTTTAAATAATGTCCCTGAAAATATTCGTTTAAGTTTAGATCCTGCAAGCACGAGCGTAATGGTTGACCGCGTTCAAGCGATTGCTTCTGGTTTTGGGGTGAGTGATACGCCAGCTGCATATGAACTTGCAGCAGCAGAACAATTAAAGAAAATTGAAAACATTGGCTCATATGCAAAATTGGCCATTGTGATTTGTGCGGGATTGATTGGTTTAGTCATGGCTAAACGCCGCATCGCAGAAAAATATCGTGCACGTAACCAAGTCGAAAAAGTCATTAATATTGCATTGGCACTGTGTTCGGGTGTCGCAATCCTGACAACAGTTGGCATTGTGATGTCGATGTTCAGTGAAGCCATGCGTTTCTTTAGTTTTGTTAGTCCACTAGATTTCTTCTTAGGCACTGAATGGAACCCCGGCTTTAGTACATCAGGGAATGCTGAAGGTAGTTATGGTTTGCTGCCACTCCTTTGGGGCACACTCATGGTCAGTGGTATTGCGCTATTGGTTGCTGTTCCAGTTGGTTTGATGATTGCCATTTATTTAGCTGAATATGCCAAGCCAAGTTTTCGCGCCTGGGCAAAACCGGCTATTGAAGTTCTCGCAGGTATTCCAACCATCGTTTATGGTGTATTTGCCTTAATGATTATTGGACCCTTTGCAAAACAGCTCGGCGCATATATCGGACTCGATATTAATGCAACCAGTGCTTTAACAGCAGGCTTTGTGATGGGGATTATGATTATCCCATTCGTTTCATCATTATCTGACGACATCATTACTCAAGTGCCTCGCGCGCTTCGTGATGGTTCACTTGGTTTGGGTGCGACAAAATCAGAAACCATTCGTCAAGTGGTGATTCCAGCTGCATTGCCGGGCATTATCGGTGCATTCTTATTGGCAGCATCTCGTGCAATTGGTGAAACCATGATTGTGGTGCTTGCAGCAGGGAACAGTCCTTTACTGCATATCAACCCACTCGAAGCGGTGTCTACCGTCACTATTACCATCGTAAACCAATTAACAGGTGATACAGACTTTGCGAGTCCTCAAGCATTGGTCGCTTTTGCACTCGGTTTAACACTGTTTGTGATTACCTTAGGGCTGAATATTGTTGCACTGTACATTGTGCGTAAATACCGTGAGCAATACGAATGAGTACTACGAATACATCAAACATGGATCAAAAATTTGATTCACATGCAGCCGCTGAGCTTCGTGAAAAACGTAAGAAAATCATTGAAAACTCATTGGCGAAAAGACACCGTAAAGAAAATACCTTCCGTGTCTTGGGCTTTAGTGCAGTAGTGACTGGCTTATTGTTCGTCGTGCTATTGTTTGGCAGTATTTTAGCCAAAGGCTTACCAGCATTCTGGCAAAGCTCGATGACGGTGCCTGTGTTTTTTGATCCAAGCATTGTCAATATAGGTGCGAAACCGGTTCAAAAAGAAGGTGAATCTCCTGCACAGTTCCAAGAGCGTTATATTGCTTGGCAAACTGAAATGGGCATGGTGGATTGGGATGCGCTGATTGTGAATGGGATCATTGCAAAAGATCCAGCGATTGCCTCTCAACGTGATGATCTCAACAGTTTATATACCAGTTCAGAAGCATATCGCTTACGTGACATGGTTATGGCAGATCCATCATTGATTGGCCAAAAGCAAGATTTGAAAATCCTTGCAGATGCCAATGTCGATGTCTGGTTAGCGGGTAATATTGACCGCAGCTTGCCTGATGAACAGCAACAATTGAGCCCAGAAGTACGCCAACTCGCAGATAAACTCAAGGCTGACGGTGTTATCACCAACTCATTTAATACTGAAATATTTAAAAATCCAGACTCTCGTAGCTCACCTGCAACTTCAGGTTTAGCAGGGGCGTTTATGGGTTCACTCTTCATGATGCTGATCGTGATCATTATTTCGATTCCAATCGGTGTAGCATCCGCAATTTACTTAGAAGAATTTGCACCTAAAAACTGGATTACCGATGTTGTCGAAGTCAACATTAACAACCTAGCAGCGGTTCCTTCGATTGTCTTTGGTTTACTTGGTGCTGCGATCTTTATTGGTTGGATGCACATGCCGCTTTCGGCACCTGTGGTTGGTGGTTTAGTCTTAAGTTTGATGACACTACCAACGGTCATTATTACCACACGTGCTTCACTCAAAGCTGTACCGCCATCGATTCGTCAAGCCGCTTTAGGTTTGGGTGCATCACGTTTACAAACTGTATTTCACCATGTCTTGCCACTGGCATTACCGGGTATCTTAACCGGTGCCATCATTGGTGTTGCGCAAGCCCTTGGTGAAACTGCTCCATTATTATTGATTGGTATGAGTGCCTTTGTGGCAAGTGTACCAGCCACTCCTTTAGATCAATCCACTGCATTACCTGTACAAATTTTCCTTTGGCAAGGTAACGAACTACGTAACTTCTTTGAAGGGCGTACCGCAGCAGCAATCATTGTACTTCTTGCTCTCATGATCGGCTTAAACAGTTTAGCGATCTGGTTACGTAAGAAATTTGAAGTACGCTGGTAATTGAGGGCATTATATGAATAGCGTCGTTACAAAAGAAAAGAATTCCTTAGATCAGGATAAGTCCGTGAATCCAGAACAAACACAATTTACCTCTGCACAGGGCAGCCAAAAGCAAACCAATACTGCGTTTGTGTCACAATTCGATACGCAATCTAGCGTGAAAAAAGATGCGAAATCGACCAATGTGAAAATCAGTACCAATGATGTGCATGTGTACTATGGCGAATCTGAAGCGATCAAAGGCATTGATCTGAACATTTATGAAAATGAAGTGATCGCTTTTATTGGGCCGTCTGGATGTGGTAAGTCAACTTTCCTGCGTACGCTCAATCGTATGAATGACACGATTGATTCTTGTCGTGTGACAGGGCAAGTGCTTATGGATAATCAAGATATCTATGATCCAAATCTCGATGTGGTGTTACTGCGTGCCCAAGTGGGTATGGTTTTCCAAAAGCCGAACCCATTCCCAAAGTCTATTTTTGACAATGTCGCTTATGGTCCAAAATTGCATGGTTTGGCACGTGACAAATACGACATGGAAGAAATTGTTGAAAATAGTCTGCGTAAAGCAGGCCTTTGGGATGAAGTGAAAGACCGTTTGAACCAACCGGGTACAGGACTTTCAGGTGGTCAGCAGCAACGTCTATGTATTGCGCGAACCATTGCTGTCAGTCCTGAAGTGATTTTAATGGATGAACCTTGTTCAGCACTCGATCCAATTGCAACAGCAAAAGTAGAAGAGCTCATCACTGAACTTTCAGCGCAATATACCATTGCGATTGTGACACACTCGATGCAGCAAGCAGCGCGTGTATCTGACCGTACCGCATATTTCCATTTGGGAGATTTGATTGAAGTGAATTCCACTGAAAAAGTCTTTACCCAACCGGATCATCAGCTGACAGAAGCGTATATCACCGGACGTTTTGGTTAAACTGGTCTGTTTAAAAATAGAGCCTAAAGGCTCTTTTTTTATGAAGTTAATAATTAGGTAGAGACGTCTTGATAGAAATAAAATGCTCAATTTGGCTCAATGAGAATTATTTTCAAAAAATAGATTGAATTTTTGTGATGCAACCCACATGTTATACAACATAAATATGAATTAAATGAGTTTCAATTTTATGCTATTTCATAATCCTAAGTTGCCTGCGGAAATTCGTGTAAGTCACTTAAATGCACGTATTAATGAACAACGAAAAAAAATTGCGCAAACGACTGCATCTAAACTTGAGCTGCTGCAACTAAGCCAACAATTATCAAAAGAAGCGCGCGCACGTAAAAAGAATAACCAAAAAATTTATGTAATCGATTTTAATGGTGATACTGCTGCATCTGCGGTGACAAGTCTACGTGAAGAAATTACCCTAATCTTAGCGACAGCAAAAGCTGGGCGCGACCGCGTAGTTTTACGTTTAGAAAGTCCAGGCGGGATGGTGCATGGCTATGGTCTAGCTGCTGCACAATTGGTACGTTTACGCGATGCTGGATTTAACTTAACTATTTGCGTGGACAAGGTTGCTGCAAGCGGTGGCTATATGATGGCTTGCATTGCAAATGAAATCGTTTCAGCACCATTTGCTGTGGTGGGTTCGATTGGTGTGGTTGCACAAGTGCCGAACTTTAACCGTTTATTGAAAGAAAAACATATCGATTTTGAACTGTATACCGCGGGTCAGTTCAAACGTACCGTAACTATGTTTGGTGAAAATACTGCTGAAGGTAAAGCCAAATTTGAAGAAGAGTTACAGCAAACCCATAACTTGTTTAAACACTTTGTTGAAAAATACCGTCCTCAGCTCAATGTCGATAAAGTTGCCACAGGTGAGCATTGGTATGGTCAAGATGCAATGGATCTCAATTTGGTCGATAAACTCCAAACGTCAGATGAATATCTATTAAGTCTTATGCCACAACATGATGTATATATGATTGAAACCCGCAAAAAACCAACACTGGGTGAGAAGTTAGGCTTACAAGCAGCACAAATTGCGGATTCATTGGTTCCTGCTGTCATGTCAAAAGTGATGGAATCATTGAGCAAAGCTAATGCAAATATCGTTCAATTAAAAGATCTAAAATTTTAAAATCTTTATGCTTATAAAGTATTTAAAGCTCAGTTCGGTGAGCTTTTTTTATGCTAAACGATGCTGTTGTGATAGATTGCGTTGCGTACATAGATATTGATGATAATGATGTCTAATTTTCTGTTTATTTTAGGTGGTGTCATTTGCCTAATGGTTTGGCCTTGGCTATATTTGCTGCATTTTCAAAGTGTGAAAAAATCTGTGCTGAAACAGTATGCTGCGCTGTTTGGCCCAGCAGCAACACTGTTGGCAGGCTATATTTATTGTTCATCACTACAGGTAGATGTTCGCTCTGAAGCCTGCGGCACTGTTGTGGCCTATCAGAGTTATATGAGTAGCGGAAATATAAATAAAAGACAGCCTTTTGAGCGGGTTGAAATTTTAGTGAATCATACAAAATATACACGGCATTTTCGTACAGATGATGATCTACAAAAAATGCCAGCGGGAGCAAAAGCGTGCTTTCAGTATTATGACCGAAAATTGAATCCGCAAATGTCAGATTCAATCTTAATTCAATGGACTGCTTAAATATTTAACTGATGTTACGCAGTAACACCAGAAGTGCAATTTGATTCAAATAAAACAACGATACGCGGTAACGTCATCCGCAAGTGTTTGAGACAGGGCTGCTTCTAATCAAAAATGTTTTTGCGATACTTTGAATACGTAGACGCGAGCGAACGAGTTTTGCGGTGAGGAGCATTGCTTCGCAAGATGGTTTCCTTGCGAAGCTTCGCTTCTCATTTTGCCGAATGAGAAACATCGTTTCGTAAAAGTACCTCCAGCCGAAGGCTAATCCCGTTATTCAATTCCTAGATGTAAGACTCCGTCGAATAGACTTAAAAATCATTTTTAAAATGAGAAATTACTTCTAGGTGCGTAACATCAGTATTTAAGATAAAAAATATTCAGGCTTTTGTTTAGCGTTATTCAACAAATTTGATGTCATTAAACAAATACCACCAGTGATCATCGCACCAAGTGTTGCGAGCAGCATATCTTTATGTGCATCCCAAATATCACCTTGTTGCCCATTATAATTTTCAGCTTCCTCTGGTGATAAGCCAATGGCGATCAGCCATTCGATCCATTCATAAAATAAACTGGTCGCCATGACGAATTGTACGACCAATAAAAAGAGTGTTCCGGCTTTTAACTGCGGTAGCCAGATTTGAAATATGCGATAAAAGAACGGGTAGAGCAGCAATCCATAGGCAAGATGTACAAGCCGATCATACATGTTCCGGGTCCATCCCATGCTTTGATCAAGGTTGAAACCGAAGAGAGCTTGTGTCCATTCAGAATAAGGTACATAAGAATATAAATAATGGGCACCGATGACATGAATCAGTAAAAAGCCAAGATACAGACAAACTGTTCTGAAAGTTAGTCCTATTTTATAGAGGAAAACGAGCAGCACGATCAGCATAAACGCTGTGCCGATTTGATGGAGGATATATGCTTCCATTTCTAAAGGTTGGATACTGGCGATCACAATGGCAAGAGTTAATAACGCAAAAGCTAAGATGTGCTTAAGTTTTAATTTGAAATCAATCATGAAAAGGCAAAGCTCAAATTTTTTATCGGTGTGCAATGTTTATAATTCGCGGCAAGTATAGCCATAATGCGATGAAAAGTGTTAGTTAGACGGTGCTAGAATTTGTGCATTATTTTTTCAAATGTCTTTAGTTTGCGGCTGGGGATATGTATTTTTAAAAAGATTGTATTAAACTCAGATGAATATCGATGTTTAAGTATTTGGAAGTAACTATGGCCGTTGTTGAGGCATTTATTGCGACTCAAAATTGTTATTTTAACTATGAGTTTGAAGAACTTAATTTAACAGATGATTTTCCAGAAGAGCTCTCTGTATCTTTGCGCGGCATGATGTTTCGCCATGAAATTCAGTATCCCAATGCCACATATTATGTTTATTACTCAGATATTTTAACGGGTTGTGAATTACAACGAATGAAAGATGATTGGGCGAAATATTGCCCTGCAGAATAAATTACTTCTAAATTTCCTCTATCCTTATAGGAGATGAGAATCCTCAGAATATATTCTGAGTTCGCAAGGGATAGATGGATAGCCACATCTCCTTGCGGAGCAAGTTCCTCATCCCAAAGAGATAAAGTATATAGGTGGAAATAAAAAACGAGGCATGAAGCCTCGTTTTTTTGATCTATCTAAAATTAGATTTTAGAAATCAGATCTTAGAAATTAAATCAGCAACTTGTTTTGCTTGAGTTGATGCATTACCTGTATAAGTTGCAGGTGTCATTTCTGCAAGACGTGCACGGTCAGCAGCAGGAACAGCTTCAAGCTCATTACCATTGACGAAATCAACCATCATGTCGCGAGTCATTGCTTGACCACGAGTAAGGGCTTTAAGTTTTTCGTAAGGTTTTTCAACTGCATAACGACGCATAACAGTTTGAATCGGTTCTGCAAGCACTTCTTGTGCATGGTCAAGGTCTTCAAGAATACGTTGAGCATTCAATTCAAGTTTACCAATACCTTTAGAGCAAGCTTCAAAAGCGATCAAGCTTTGTGCAAAACCAACGCCCATGTTACGTAGAACAGTAGAGTCAGTTAAGTCACGCTGCCAGCGAGATACAGGAAGTTTTTCGCCTAAATGCGCAAGTACTGCATTTGCAATACCCAAGTTACCTTCAGAGTTTTCGAAGTCAATTGGGTTTACTTTATGCGGCATAGTTGAAGAACCAACTTCACCTTCTTTCAAACGTTGTTTGAAGAACCCAAGTGAAATGTAGCCCCAAACGTCACGGTTAAAGTCGATCAAAATAGTGTTGAAACGACGTAGCGCATCAAAAAGTTCCGCCATGTAGTCATGTGGTTCGATTTGAGTGGTGTACGGGTTAAATTCTAAACCTAGTGATTCAACAAATGCTTGTGAATGAGCAGGCCAGTTAATTTCAGGGTAAGCAGAGTAGTGCGCGTTGTAGTTACCTACTGCACCATTGATTTTACCAAGTAATTCAACTTGTTTGAATTGTTTGATTTGACGTGCAAGGCGGTAAGCCACGTTCGCCATTTCTTTACCCAAAGTTGTTGGGCTTGCAGTTTGACCGTGTGTACGAGACAACATTGGTTGTTCAGCGTGTTGTTCAGCCAAAGCAACGATTGAATCGATGATTTGCTGCATTGCTGCAACTAAAACTTCACGGCCATTTTTAAGCATTAAAGCATGAGACAAGTTGTTGATGTCTTCAGATGTACATGCAAAGTGAATGAATTCACCTGCATTTTTAAGCTCATCAATATGTGCAATTTGTTCTTTCAGGAAATACTCAACCGCTTTAACGTCATGGTTTGTCGTACGTTCAATTTCTTTAATGCGGTTTGCATTTTCTTCAGAGAAATTTGCAACGATTGCGTCAAGTGCAGCATTCGTTTCAGCACTGAACGCTGGAACTTCAGTGATTTCAGGACGGTTTGCAAGCGCTTGTAACCAACGCACTTCAACAGTCACACGAGCATGGATTAAACCAAACTCAGAGAGGAAGGGACGTAGAGCATCACATTTGCTTGCGTAACGTCCATCTAATGGAGAAAGTGCGGTTAAAGCGTTCATAGCGATTCCTTAAATTTTGGAATTAAACGTAAAACAAAAAGCCCGTACTGCATCAGTTAAACCACCTGATACTGTAAACGGGCAAGATCTTGAATATCTTGTAGTAGCTTGCGCTTACTGAAAATCATACCCCATGAGCTACCACCGTGCTGACGCCATAAATGTGCCATTTGTAAGCCGGTAAATAAGGTGGCGCGAATGCGATTGGTATGAGAAGTGTCTTTAAATGCTTCGGCATTACCACGAACCATAATACGTGGATTAATTTGGCCTGCAGTTTCAATATAGGTTTGCGCTAAATTGGCAATGATACTTGGATGTAAATAATTATTATCAAAAAAGGAAAGCTGTCTTAGAATTTTTTGTTGGGATTGTTCGATGATTTCGACAAATTTAGGATTGCTATAGACTTTCTTTTCTAACTGCAATAACGCCATCGCATACGTCATGGGTAGCTTAGTATTGGCAAGTTTAGGAAGTCTAGATTTGGGAGATGTATTGAAGGGTTGAGTAATGCTACTTTCTAAGGTTTTTAATCCCAGCGAAATATCCGCCAAGCCACTAAAAAAATCAAGCGTCTGACTAGACTGATTCGACTTAGGACGGATATTCAAACTGGCTTTGATGAGATGTTCAAAATAAAAATTACCGCTTTCACCAATACTTTGCGTACCCGTCAATGCGGTCATATGGGTTAGCTGCGTCGCTTGAAAAACAGCAGCTAACGCCAATGCGCGATTTTGGCGAGTATTCAGAGTTTGAGGCTGTTGAAACGGTAACTCTGTCATCCGAAACAATCCTTATGAAATAAAATCCGGTTTAGGCGCATTGGTATGATGAATCACACCACCCCCTAAACAAACTTCACCGGTGTAGAACACCACACTTTGACCCGGTGTAACAGCACGTTGTGGCTCATCGAATTCGACACGCACACCATTTGGCGCTGTAGGGTCTTTAAATATTGTACAGTCTTGGTCAGGCTGACGATAACGAGTTTTCGCTGTGCAGCGGAAGCCTGATTCAGGAATCTCTTGTTCACCAGCCACCCAATCAATCGCTTCAGACCATAAAATGGTGCTTTGCATGAGTGGATGTTCATGACCTTGACCAACGACTAGGCGATTACCTTCGATATCTTTATGCAGTACAAACCAAGCGCCTTCTTCAGCACCTTTTAGACCACCAAGACCGATGCCACCACGTTGGCCGAGCGTATAGTACATTAAGCCGTGATGTTCACCAACCTCTTTACCCGTGTCTAGGACGATTTTTCCGGGTTGAGCAGGTAAATATTGCTTTAAGAAGTCATTAAATCGACGTTCGCCAATAAAGCAAATTCCTGTTGAATCTTTTTTCTTCGCGGTGATTAGACCTAATTCTTCAGCGATTTTACGCACTTGTGGTTTTTCAATTTCACCCACAGGGAACAAAGTTTTGTTAATTTCACGACCATGCACTGCATGTAGGAAATAGGTTTGGTCTTTGTTGTTGTCTAGACCACGCAGTAGAGGTGCATACTCTTCACCACGTGAATTTTTTAGCGTTTCACCACGGCGGCAATAGTGGCCTGTCGCAATAAAGTCAGCACCTAAGTTGACAGCATGGTCTAGAAATGCGCGGAATTTAATTTCTTTGTTGCAGAGAATATCTGGGTTTGGTGTACGACCTGCGGCATATTCTTCTAAGAAATGCTCAAAGACACGGTCCCAATATTCCATCGCAAAGTTTGCGGTATGAAGTTTGATACCAATTTTGTCACAAACGGCTTGAGCATCGGCAAGATCTTCCATTGCCGTACAGTATTCCGTGCCGTCATCTTCTTCCCAGTTTTTCATGAAAAGACCTTCAACTTGATAACCTTGTTGAAGTAAAAGTGCTGCAGATACAGAAGAATCTACACCACCAGACATACCGACGATGACACGTTGTTGCATAGGATTAAGCATCCAAATTTGAAATTAAGGGAGAATTTTGGTGCTCGTAAATGAGCGATAAAGGAAATTTTTGACCTGAAAGAGCATCTTGCACAGCTTTGATGACTAATGGACTGCGCGCACGGGCAGACTCAATGAGTTCATCAAGCGTCATCCATACTGCACCGACAATACCTGTGTCTAACTGTGCATCGGCATGGTGCTGAATGTCTTTAGCTAAGAAACAGAAACGGAAATAAGTACGATCAGGGAACATCGGGGGAGTATAAGTGTACATGCCTAGAAGGTTCGTGATTTCTACATCGTGACCGGTTTCTTCCATGGTTTCTCGAATGGCTGCTTCAATGATGGTTTCGCCAGCTTCGACATGACCTGCAGGTTGATTAAATACAGTATGGGTCACACCTTCTGTATGTTCTTCAACAAATAGGAATTTTCCGTCTTTTTCAACGACTGTCGCAACAGTGACGTGAGCAGTCCAAGCGGTCATAGAAAAGCACCATGGGGTAAAAACGCTATTCTACAAAATTTAGGGAGCGGTGGCTATGATGTGAAGGGATTTCTTTAAAAGAGAAGATTTTTATAGTCTACGTGAATAGTATAGTGAATTATTGAGTTAGTAATAACATTGAAAAAAGCAAAATTTTTAATAATCTAAATATTTTATAGATTATATTATCTGACTAATATATATAAATAATTTAAAATTCGTATAATGTTTTCAATATAGTATAAATTTGAATCTTCGTAAAAGGTTAAAAAATGTCAAATAATGCTCATATCATTCTTCAACAAATTATTGAAGATCAAAAACAAGATTTAGAAATAGATCAGAGTTTGAATAAATTTTTTGGGAATTTTTCAGCTCTCCAATTATTGAAAAATCACGAGTTAAGTTATGAAGAAATAGAAAGGGGTGATGTTGATGGTACATTAGATGGGGGGATTGATAATTTTTATATTTTCATTAATGGAGATCTTATTGATTGGAACTCTTTTGATATATCAGAATCACAAAATGAAGATGCTGAAGGTCAAGAATCTGCTATCAATGTTAAGTATATA
Organism: Acinetobacter sp. YH16042; assembly: GCF_013417245.1. Taxonomy (NCBI): domain Bacteria; kingdom Pseudomonadati; phylum Pseudomonadota; class Gammaproteobacteria; order Moraxellales; family Moraxellaceae; genus Acinetobacter; species Acinetobacter sp. YH16042. The sequence goes on along the minus strand of NZ_VPEJ01000007.1, from coordinate 711 downwards.
AAGGAAAAATATAAGAAAAATATAGAAATAGAGGTTGTACTCATTCAGTCTAAATTGGAAAATTCATTCAATGAAGCAGCAATCACAAAGCTAAAAGACTCCTTAAGTAATTTACTTAACCTTGATAATAACCTTGATGATTTTAAACATAGATACAATTCTCCTATTCTCGAAGCATTTTCTGTATTTAGAACTATTTTTTTGAATTTAATTTCAAGAAGATGTGAAGTTTTATTTAATATTTTTTACACTTCAAAAGGATCTGATGTTCACCCTAATGTTCAGGCACAGGCTAATGAATTAAAAACTATCATCGAATCAAAGATTACTAATACTAAAGCAGATTTAAATTTCATCGGTGCACAAAGACTAATAGATCTATATCAAAAGATTCCAGATACTGATTTTGAGCTAAATCTTGTTGAAAACACTATTTCAAATAATACGAGCTCCTATATTTGCCTTGTAAATATTAAAGAACTTTTTAGTTTTATTACAGATGAAAATAAAATTTTGGTAAAACACATATTTGAATCTAATGTAAGGGATTATCAAGGCGCTAATAATGTTAATTCTGAAATATCTAAGTTGTCATTAAAAAGTAAACATGTATTCTTTTCCGAATTGGTTTGATACTTTCTCCACCCATTGCTCTATTTTATCAGCTGTCATGACTTGAAAATCTCGCCAATAATATTTCATCTGCTTCCA
>NZ_VPEJ01000079.1:0-2550 GCF_013417245.1 Acinetobacter sp. YH16042 | reverse complement strand
GTCTTTGCCATATCTCGAAATGCTTTACAAATTCAACTATGCCAAGCATTCATACTATGACTTGATTGTTACACGCAACGTAGAGCCAAAGGCGAAAGCGGAACTAGGAGGAGGAGGAGGAGTTGCGACGACGACCGACCGACGTTGTGAAGCTGTAGCATTGGCGACTAAGGACGAAGCTATCATTTTCGGTCGTGGCGAGGGCACGCAGCACGTGAAAATGAAGCGAGGACGCAAAAAAGCCCACTGGAGAATCCCACCTGCTACCCGTGTTCGGGTTCGGCAACGAATCCGAAGATGGGACGGATATTTATATAATATTGACCTATTCCCGTATGTTGAGCATAGGCTATTAGCTTTTATTGGTTAGCCTGTTTCTTGAGAAACGCGTAAGCGTGCATTCTGAAAATTCTACTGCAACACGTAAGAGTTAGAGCAGGCGGAGTGCCTGCGAACTGACGCAATAAAAACTCTTAACTTTCCTTTCCCTGATTACAAAGCTCCCCTTAGCACCTAAGTGGGAGCTTTTAGCAATCCCGCAGGGTTGCGCCACAAAGAATAATGATATATAAATAACTCACCAGTTAAGCTACTTTAATTTTTTTACATATACAGGGTATATCATTATGACTGAGCCAACTAATTTAGATTTGTTTGTTGCTGAACTTAAAAAAACAGGTCGTTCTAGCTATCACGGTGCATATTTTCAAGTTCCTTTCCGTATCCAATTGCATCTTCATGCGAAAGTTGAATCTCTTGCAAAACACTTAAACAGCTCTCGAAATAAAGTCTTGAATGATCTTTTGGCTATTGCTCTTGATCAGGTTTATTTATCTTTAAATCTCGATGAAGACACTTTGCATGACATTCAGGTTGAGGAGGGGCGGATTCTTCAGGATTTATTGAAGGATCGCCAGTCAATCAATTCTGGAGATATGGCGGATGACTAATTTTGAGGTTACGGCTAACAAGCCTATGGCTTCACTTGATGAAGCTGCTTCATATTTTAAAAAAGTGTTGCAGGAGCATTTAGATAAAAAACGTGACATCACGTTATTTGCTATTGCTGTTGTTGAGGGTCGATTAAAAGTGATTGAGGGTTTTCCAAGATGATTAAGTTAGAGGGAACAGTATTAAACGTCTTTACTCAACAAGGCGGAACAAACAAGAAAGGCGAAGCCTTTGAAGATCGTGACAAGGTGCAAATTTTGGGAGCTATGGAGCTTCCAAACGGTGATGTAAAAAATGAGCTTTTTACATTATCAGTCGAAAATCATCGTGATTTTATCGACTTCTTAAATCAAAAAATTTCTATTGCTGTTGGAGCAATGGCAAGCGGACGTAATGTGATTTTTTATGTCGCAAAAGGCGCACAGCCTGAATTAGCAAAAACCGTGTGAAACACGAAAAAAAACAGTGAGTTAGGCTTGCCTACTCGCTGTTTTTTCTTTCTCTTGATACTATTGATTAAAGTGGGGACAAAAATTGACTAAAAAAGGCAATAAAAAAGCCCATAATTCGGCTGCTTTGGCGGGCGTTGAATTACAGGCTTTGGAATCTTCTTGCGAAGATCAACATTCGGATAGAATAACACGTTTTGCGACTTTAAAACATAGGGCTAAAAACCAAGAAAACTATCTTTTTACACTAGCCAAGTTTAAAGAGAACTATGTTAAAGACGTTAAAAACGATGAATCTATTGCGGCTCTTAAATCTGCCCAAAAATTGAATGAGTGCGGAAACTATCTGCTATTCAAAAATTTCTATACTTTGGGTGAAATCAAACTAACAAAAATCCAAACATGCGGGCAGCATTTGCTTTGCCCTTTCTGCGCTGCTATTCGTGCCTCCCGTGCTGTTACTCGATACGTTCAACGTATTGATGAAGTATTAACGCAAAATCGCAAGCTCAAGCCCGTTCTAATCACGCTCACAGTAAAAAACGGTTCTGACCTACGGGAACGTGCCGACCATCTTCTAAACGCCTTTAGGAAGCTCCTAGAGCGTCGTAGAGACTTCATCAAGAAGGGTCGAGGGTACAACGAGTTTTGTAAGGTTCAGGGCGCTATGTACTCATACGAAAACACGTATAACGAAAAAACAGGTGAATGGCATCCCCATATTCACATGTTTGCACTGGTGGATAGCTGGATTGATCAGCAAGAGTTTGCGGAATATTGGCAAAGCCTCACTGGTGATTCTTATATTGTAGACGTTCGCAGGGCGAAAAAAGAAAAGGGTTCAGGCTATGCGGGAGCAGCAGCAGAGGTCTGTAAGTACGCTTTAAAGTTTGGTGATCTATCGGTTGAAAAGACTTGGGAGGCTTTTAAGATTCTCAAGGGGCGTCGCTTAACTGGCTCATTTGGTCTTTTATGGGGTGTCAAAATCCCTGAAGAAGCTACGGACGAACTTCCAGACGATCAGTCTTTGCCATATCTCGAAATGCTTTACAAATTCAACTATGCCAAGCATTCATACTATGACTTGATTGTTACACGCAACGTAGAGCCAAAGGCGAAAGCGGAACTAGGAGGAGGAGGAGGAGTTGCG
>NZ_VPEJ01000078.1:0-2585 GCF_013417245.1 Acinetobacter sp. YH16042 | reverse complement strand
TCATTATGATTTTTAGAGAAAAACTTAACTATATCCTGATCAATATTGGCATATTTCATATACCAATTAGAAAAGAGATATGTACTGATCTTCTCAAGATAAAGAACTTCACAATTTTCATGACGCGGATCTTTTAAGATTTTGTCATGAAAAAGATGCTTTACTTTATCTTCTTGCCCCTCTAAACATTGAACAAAGTAATCATTTCCATAGTAAAGAGCCCCATAGATCTGATTTGCTCCATTAAACTTTAATGCTTCGGTTAAAATTTCATAAAGTTCACTCTTAGAATAAATTTTAGACCTGAACTTACTTACATATAATAATCGTATAGCGGTCATTGGTAATTCGTCTTAAGATATAAATAGTTAAGTATATATAATAAAAAAAATTATTATATAAAATTAGTAATTTTTAGACTGCTTTCTTAAAGCATCCTTTCTTTTATCTTATATCCTTGCACTTTACCTATTGGTAAAATACATACATTCATAATCTATATCGGAAAGTAAGTAATTAAGCATAAGAAAAAAAATCCCAGCAGGTGTAGTGCTGGGATTAGGTGTCTTCTGGGCTTAGTTATTATCGTTATCAAAAAAGTATAACTCAGTTTTTACTTAATTAATTTTCTTTTCAATTAGCTTCAATTTACTTAACTGTTGCTCTTTTTTCTGATCATTTTCGATCTTAATAACTATAGCTAAAATAAAAAGCATCATTATAAAAAATAGGAAAATCAAATGCTTTCTCATTATTTATTCCTTCTTTTAATGTTTTAGCATGCCTTTTCCCATTGCAAATAGATATGACATAAGAAACCAAAATTTAGCTCGATGCTTTGAAATATGGCTTTAGCCATATTTCAAAGTCGGGCAACTTTGCGCTTGCTATAATCTGATTAGCTATGAGAAAAACCAAGCAAAGTACCGATCAACTAATATCTTTTAGGGTCGATCTGGCACCAGTCATAGGTCTTTTCTTTGACACTATTTGGCTGAAATGAATAGCAATTTTTCGTCATGATTCTGACTAGTGTTTCACCATCACTTTCTCTAATTTGTAGTGGATATTTTTTAAGTACAGCCATATCAGTTCTACGTTCATTAATTTCATCTTTGCTTGGCACGTACAAGAATATTGCCAAGATGAATACCATCATCACAGCGACAAACGTGCTGGCAAAAATAATGATAAATTTTAAGTTGAGCCTTTTTGTAGCTTCGTTTAATTCTTGAATACTATTGTTTAATGCAGCTGTATGTTTCTTATTTGCGTTTTCTAGCGATTTTTCAGCCTTATTGAGTACTCCGTTAGCGATTTGGTTGTAAAATACCTCTAATCGCTTGTTATCGTCTGCTATGGCCTCTCTATATTCCTTCATGGAGGCCAGTAAAATATATAGTTGATCGTCTAAGTCGTTTTGGTTGCTCATAGCGATGGGCCACTTCTTTCATATTTAATACGCTGTGTCTGTTTCATCTTTTGCTCTTGTTCCAATTTCAATCTTTGTCTTTGCTCTTGTTCCAGACGTTGTGCTTCCCGATCTTTCTTCCATTGTTTGAAACCTTGCTCAACATGGTTGAACCCTTGTTCTAAGGTCTTTTCCTTGTGCTGTTGTTTGTTTTGGAGCTGTTGGCTGTTTTGCTGTTTGATCGTATCGTTAAAACGGCTAATTTCAGTATCTATGCCTTTTCTGCGCATCTGGGTAACTTTACTACCCTCATGGATGGTAGCTTGTAGATCCTTGCCTTGATCGGCATAACTACGGTGGTCGATTCTTTCCCGATACCCTGCATGTTCGAGGGCATGATTGGCTAAGTTTGCCCAGGTGGCTCGGATCTGTTTAATTTCTTCCTGGCTTGTTCCCATGCCCAGGCTTTTTCTCTTGGCATTGCTTAACTCAATATCAGTCTTATCCTTTAGCACCAGATTATGATCTTGATCCAGTTCAGCCTTACGTGTAGTCAGCAAGATATGCGCATGATGGTTTTTATCATCCCCTCCTTTGCTGGGTGCATGGATGGCTAAATCTGCAATCACCCCATAACGGTCTACTAATGATTGGGCAAACTCTTTAGCCAATTCTTTTCGCTGTTCTTCGTCCAGTTCATCAGGTAAAGCGATAACCCATTCACGTGCGGTTCGGGCATCTTTTCGATTCTCAGATTTTTCTGCCAGATTCCAAACTTGGCTTCGGTCTAATTCAGTATCCAAGTTAGAAAGAATCTCTGTATAAACCACACCTTCTTTTCTTGTGAAGTCATGGGTTAACCCTGTCCGTTCATCTTTCAATTTTTCTCCTGCACGGTAAGCCATAGATGCAACTGCAGTTCGTCCCGAACTTCGGTTAACGGTCTTAGTAGTACAGTGATAAATTGCCATGCCTTAGCCTTGTGGTGGTTTTGCTTTTGCTTTTAAAAATTGCGTAGCAGTTTTTTGGGGTTAAGGGGAATCCCCTTACGCAAACTTTGACTTGGATGAAATCCAAGTCGTAAGTGCGCATTTCATGAAAACACGATAGCATATAGCCCGCTTGAATTTCAATTCATAGGGCCTTATGCTTGAGTGGTTTTCTATATCCCGAA
>NZ_VPEJ01000077.1:0-2706 GCF_013417245.1 Acinetobacter sp. YH16042 | reverse complement strand
TTGGGAATCACAAAATTAAGCTCAAGCCTTGTCTCACCTGTGTCCTGATTAATTTTGTCTTGGTGCTGTACCCATAAAATTTGATACTGGTCTTTATCTAGTCCTGGAAATAAACATTCCTCAAAATTTTGCATTATTTTCTGTTTATCCTGGTCAGATAAATCATGCTCATAAAAGGACAAACAACCACTGGTATATTTTTTTGCAAAAGGACTGCTATCAATCAATTGTGCTGTCAGTTCTACATCACCACTAAGCACCTGTGCGTGTTCACGCTCTCGATCTTCACCCAATAAATAATCAAGACAACCTTTTGACAAACCTGAACCATGTCGAAAAAAATCAACGATCATCTGGACGTAACTCCCGAAGCTGTTGATCAATTGAAATCAATAAATGAAGTAACTTCACTTTGTCAAAAGTACCTACCCCTGCAATATCGGTATTCACGGCTTTGGCAATCTGATTCACATTATTACCAATTCGACCAAGTTCTAAAATTAACACTCGCTCTGTCTTGCTATACGAAGATTCAACAACCTTTGTTACTTTAATTTTTTGGTCATCATCTGCTTTGGAATTATGAATTTTAGTCGCTTTCTCTACTGCTGCTTGTCTAAGTAACTTTGCAATCGAACCATAAGGATTATTTGAATCAAGCAATTGATATTCTGATTCAGAAAGTCTGACTTTAAAGGTTCTCTCTCGAACAGCTTTACCTTGCTTATTCTCTTGTTGTTCATGTCCTGACATTTCAATCTACCCTGCTTTGGCTTTTGTAAGCTTTAAATTGGAAAATCTTTGATTTTTCTTTTTAAAGCTTTTCGGGGGTATCGGGGGTGAAGCCCCTGATCAAGGTCACAGACTATCACTGTTTAACAAAGTTAAATAGGGGTAGCTGTGTATCCTTGCTTATTTAAAAATGGACAAAGTTGTTATATGAAAATTAAATCAATTGACGCGGTATATAAACTCTAGGAAGTATTGGCATAAATCTTGTAAAACAAAATGCTCTCAACTCTCTTTCAACGTCCCCACATCCCTCGCTTTGCTCGGGCTGATGGTGAACGTTGAGAGAGTTTCGGCAATACTTTCCCTAAGGGTCGCTGATTCAAAATCAACATCCCTTAAGTATTGCCGATTAACCTGTAATTGGGCTGACGGAGCCACGCATCGGTCGTATCCGCACATGGTTTTGCTGACCATGCAGACAAGGACTAAAGGTTTTGCACCTTCTCCCACACGCTCCCTGTCGAAGTATGGCGATATCTCTGCGAGGATTCCTCCAACATGCAACTTCACCGACCTATACAACTACTTCCAACGCTCCGCCTATGTGAGATCCCCTGTAAGCGGTTTAGCCTTTCGACTATCGCTACGATGCACCAGTGACACTTATCCCTCCACATGCACCGCATATGTTCCTTTAAAAAAGGGCGCACAGAAGTAGATAAAGCTCGACCGTTAGGTGCTTATTTGATGATTTAAACTACTGAATTAACGAAGGACTTCAAATTGAGGCTTGTCAAACTAGTTCTTTTCTTTAAAATAGGAACTGGTACTAGCCGTAAGGTGAATATCAGTATGAGTTGGTAGCTCTGCCGATCTTTCGTTAATTGATGTTGGTAGCATCAAATAACTGTACCCACAGAATATAAAGCGAAAGTCCAATAAGTTTCAAGACTTATTGGACTTTTTCTTTTTTATAAAGATAATTTTAAAAATTATTTATAAGCCAAATAGTTGAGACTTAAATTGGGAATTCTCGTTAATGACAATAAAGTTGTTACTTTCACCTCAGAAACAGAACAACTAGTAAATACGTCATTAGATGCTAACCCTAATCATCACAAACTTAATGACTTAATTGTGCATAGTGTCTTTAAACGTTTGTATAGTCGTCAGGGGGGTGATGGGAATCCTTTAATTTACGCCCTAAAAGGACAAAAAGGATTCTCAATATCTCTTAAAGAGTGTGGAAAATTCAACCCCAATATCTCTAAAATTCTCCATAGCTTAATGCATGAAAAAGATTATGAAGTAATCCTTACAATGCCATCATCCCACAAAGTAGTAGAGAGATTTGCCAAAAAAATCAATAGAATAAATAAAAATCATTGTATTTTAATTAATGAACAGGATATTGCTGCATGGTACCTTTAGCTTGCATCGTCAGTAATAATTGAATGAGCAAGCCACTCATACAAACAATAAAGGCCACCACCCACCAATCTTTTTTAGAACTAAACGTGTACATTGCATCCCCCATCTATTGTTTTCATTCTATACAAGATTTTTCGATTGGCATGCAACTTTGCAGATTAATTTTAAAGCACATAAAAAAACGCCCCGAAGAGCGTATTTTTTCAATCTTTGCTTCACGATTAAAATAAATATGGGCGCACAAAAATCAGGAAGAAAATACCCAACATCAAAAACCATTTTAAGAAGTAGTACACGCGACTATTTTTAGCTTTTAAGGCCTTCGCTTTTAAACGCACTTGATAGACATAGCCAAAGACTTTGTTTAAGCCACCTGTCTGATCGCCTGCTTCATTCGGAGAACTTGCTGCGGTCATCACATTCTTGCCAAACCAGTGATTAAACTTTTGCATCCAGCGAGATTTTAACGGACGCTCAACATCGGCAAAGAAAATAATACGGTTTTGAGAAGTACCATTTTCAGCATAGTGAATATAGGTTTCA
>NZ_VPEJ01000076.1:0-2710 GCF_013417245.1 Acinetobacter sp. YH16042 | reverse complement strand
TGAGATCTTCGATATGTTGCAGCAAAGACTTTTCTCTTTGATTTGCTAAATCCAACTGGTTTTTAAGTAAGGAAATCTGATCTTTTAGGACACTTTCAACCTCAGACTGGACGTGTACAGGTGCATCCTTCTGGACTTGTTCAATACGTGTACTGGACTGAACACCAGTTGGATTTCCATAAACTCTTATTAATTCCGATAGATCTATGAGTCCATCACTATCCCTTGATAATTCGCCACTTTTTATAGCTTCATAAATTGTTGTTCTAGACTTTTTAAACGCTTTACTGGCGTCCATAACGCTGAATTTTGTTGTGTTCAATGGAGTCCCTCAGTACGTGTACAGGAATGTTCATATGAACATCCAATCTGAACATGAGTTTTATTTTGCATTAAAGCCTACTTTCTCTAGATATGGCAGTAGTTCTTCAAATTTTTGTAGATCTTTTAGCATTTCAGAAATTCGAACTGCGAACTGCGAATAGCTTTCAGTACCTTGAGAATATTTATTCATTTCTGGAAGCTCAGATAGCTTATTAGCAAAAAAATGTCGCTGTGCATCAGTAAATTTTGAGAAAATCTCAAGAGTAGTTTGCTTTTTATTGTTAGCTATAACGACCTTTTTCTGTTTAAAGGTAAATGAAAAGCCAGAAATATTACGTCCCTTTTTATGTTGCTGACATTGGACTTTAATATCTGTATGTTCATTAATTTGAGCAATAGCCAAATTTAATACTCGGTCTTTGAAATTCCCCATTCTTGTATATTCATCATCAAGAACACCTATTTTTTGCCTGAACTCTGCTAGTTCAATAATAGGAGTTTGGCCTGTACTGCGCCAAGCTATTAACAATTCATATAACCGCACAGCATACGCACTGCTGAGATTACTAATTTGTTGTAATTCATATTTAGTAAATTGCTCTTCTAAACGTGTAATAAGTGGGACAATTGCAGGAGCAAATATTAACTTCACGGTTGCTTCATCATCGATATATCTAATCTCGCTGACCCAGCGGCTTAAAACATTTTCTACATTTCCTCTCTTATTGATTTCTTGATAGCTAAATTGGCGTACGAATAGATCTTTACAAGCATCTTTTAACGCTTGGTACGCTGTTTGTCTTGCAACATTAAATTGATTTACATAGCTCTCAGCATGGACTTCTAATGGATCATTGGCATTAATGCCTCGACCACTATCTCTTGCTTCAACAATAGCTAATAAGATTAAACGCTGTTCTACTAAATCTAAGTTATAACTCGCATTAATTAATGCATTATCTTTAACTACTAAATCCCGCACTTTATTTATCTATCTTATTAGTTATGAATATAAATCTATATTAATAAATCTGTAGATTAATGCAAGGTAAACATGGTTAAATCTACAAAATAAATAAGGTAGACTTATGGTAGGTAAACGTAGTCATATTGGTAGGTAAACGTAGTCATATTGGTAGGTAAACGTAGTCATATTGGTAGGTAAACGTAGTCATATGAAGTCTGGAAGCCTTTATTTACAAAGCTTTCAGCTTACCTAAAAGCATTTAAAAGATTTAAAATAATTAAAAGCCCAGGGAATGAAAAATTGCCCTTGGTTTTCGCTTCGCTCAAACTCTATTGAACTTCGCTTTCGCTCAGTTCGTTGGGGCAATTTTTTGGTTAATACTTGCGTGACTTTAAGAAAAAGCAAAAGCAACTCGGAATTCGCTTCGCTCATAAAACTTTTTTACTCGCTACGCTCGATCCAGGAGCAAATTTCTGCATGAAACTTACGCTTTCTTAGGCTAAAGAGGACAAAAAAATGTTTTTCAGAGGGTCTAGGCGCAAATTTTGATAGTTCGCTCGTAGACACTCGCTCTATGCATCTATCTAAAGTCAAAATACCTCTTTATTTCGCTCTCATTTGCGTTTTTTGAGCTGTTTTCTGTTTTTCACTATGAGATCTATGTTTTTTAGGTAAAGGCTCTTAAATCGCATTTGAACGCGTTCTATGAAGCTTTTCATAATTAAAGTTTTGGGTTGAAATTTTTAACCTGGATGAATGGACAAAAAATTGATTTTTTACGTTTTTCTAAACCAGGAAATAAATACTTTTTTCCATGCAAAACCAAGCACCGGCCCTACGTCACTTTAGCCAATTTTCTAATCCAGGATCCGGCACACGCCGGGATTTTTTTGTCACACACCACGCATCTAACGATGACAACCCTCAAAGCCTTACAGGATAAGGATTTCAGCGATTTTTTAGGGTCTCAGAAACGTGTACAGAAAAATGGTCTTTTTTTAGAATAAGTGATTGAATTATCTATTTTTTATGCTGTGCTCATACTTGTACATCAAAACAACACTTTTTTTAGATAAGATATTGATAAATCTAAGAAAAACTATGTACTCATGATTGTACATAAAAAAAAGCATTATATTTAAATAAGTTTTTGTTTTATAATAAATTAATTTTGTACAAATAGATTTGTACGTAATTTATTTATTCTTTTGATTTAAATTATTGAATTATCTTGATTTAATCTTGTACAAACTCTAATTTTTATAAGAGATGTAATTTATGGGCGAAAAAGTCAAAACTTATGCAGTCAGACTAGATCCACAAGTAGCAGAATTCTACGATCAATTGGCTAATTCAGAAGGAATCAGAACCAGTAAATTATTCAGTAAAATTTTGACCAATGATTTTCAATCTATTGCT
>NZ_VPEJ01000075.1:0-2896 GCF_013417245.1 Acinetobacter sp. YH16042 | reverse complement strand
CTGTAATCAGAGAAAAAGCATGGCGAAAATTTTAATTGTGTCTGTTCGCTCGTAGACACTCGCTCTGTAAAGCCTGAATAAATCCAGATAATTTAAAACCCCGGACCACCGTAATCATAATCATCAGATTTTGGCTTTGGCTGTTCAGATTGAACCAGTTTAGAGGGCTTATTCTGCGTGGGTAATGGATACTTTGGCTGGGAATACACTTCAAACTCAAAGCATGGCGTTGAGTTATGCTCTGAATCTCTCAATTTTCGATTCATGTTCTGAAGGTTCCAGCCTTCTTGATGCAATATAGGCTCTTGGGTTTTGATAATTTCACTAAAATCTTTTTCCAGTTTTTCCTTATTTTTCTGGTTCTTCACTAAATAATTCAGGTAATACATCACTTCCAATGATGAAAATGGATGGTTTTCAGCACTATAAAAATATTCATGTTGTTGATCTAATTGCTTTTGGCGTTCTTCGAGTTCTCGTTCTTGTTGATTGTGTTCCCGAATTTTTTGGATCTGAGCGAGATATTCCGCTGTCGCATTTTGTTGACCAACGCCTAGCTTAGGCTCAGGAAGATACAAAGTGCTGTGGATCTCGTTATATTTTTCATAGCTGTCTGCTGAAACCTGATTTTTGATGGTGATGTCCTGACCATCCAGTGTGTAGGTGACTGTAGGGCAGTGCTCGGCTAAAGCATCATTGAGGTGGTTTTCCCAGGCTTTGCGGATGTGCAATAAGAATGTGGAATAGTCTGCATGGCCATCCTGTAGCTGGATTTTCTTGGCACCGCCTTTGGCCGGATTTTGAGGATTGTAGCGTTTGAAATATTGTTCTGCTGTGCGTTCAATGCCGTCATCAGCTTTGAGGGAGAACATGAGGTGGCAATGCGGCTGATCTTCGCCACTGAGGCGCGATTTAACGTTGTGTATGGCGTATGAATGCGGATATTGCTGTGGAATTATATGTTTTTCTAAAAACGTCTCTATGAGCGTTTTACGCTGTTCTGGCGTGAACTCGTTTGGCAGGGCAATTTCATACTCCATGTATACTTTGGCATTGGCTCGTTCAAAACTGTCTGCTGCCTGCCAAAATTCAATCGGATCTTTCACCCAGGATGGCATGTTTCTGCCTGGTTCGATATGTTCTACGGTTTCGTTGCTGGTCTTGCGAATCCCTTCATATTGCATGAGTCGGCTGATGTAGAGGTAGTGGCCAGTCGCATAGCCTTTGTTTTTACTTTTGACGCTGAAATGGTAGCTGGCCATGTTCACCTCTGGTGGCTTGGGGACCGGTTTTTATGCAGTGAAACGAAATAAAAAGCGTCCGGATTTGGAATGCCTGAATGGCTGAAAATCCGGTAAAAGGGGGTCAAGGGGGAAACGCCCCATTGCGTACTAGTTTCTTCGCGATAGCAAGAAACTGTCAAGTGCGAATTATTTAAAATAAAAATAAAAATTCTTTTCAAGAAATTTTATTTTTATTTTAAATAATTATTTTCAGACTGCCCTCTTTAAATATGGTAAAACCATATTTAAAGAGGTTGCAGTTCTGAAAATTAGGCGGCAGATGATGACTGTTGAAAAAGCAAAAAAACGTGGAAGACCAGCTCAATTACTTCAAGTGGCAGAGTTACATGCTTTTGTGGAATATCTCTTAGAAAAAGATCCACGGACCGACTTACAGAATCAGGTCATTGATGCCTTACAAGCTGAAGACTTTAATTTTGAGATGTTGTCTGAAGCACAGAAAATATTAGTCAAAGAAGCATTAAAACCTTACAGAGAGCATCTGAAGCTTCAGCTGCTGTTTGATGAGCTGTCTAAAAATCCTAGACAGACTGAATATGAAGCTAAATTTATCGAGTTGTTTCATGCATACCAGGACAATCAACTGGGTGTTGCTGAACTGAATATTCTGAAGATGATGTGTACCCGATATCTGAATTTCAAAGCTCAAAAACTGCAATATGCTGATTTGGAGCTGTACTTGAGTCAGATCCAGAAAAAAGATGCAGGAAAAAAACGTAAAGCCGAAAATCAACGTAAGTTTGAAGTGGGTGGTGGAGTTTTAAGTGCTTATAAAGTCAAAAATGATGATGCGTTGGATACCGAAAAACTTTTAAAGCAGGTGCAGATTGATCGTTACTTAGCTGTAAAACTTCGACAAACAAGAATTTATAAGAAGGTATGGGCTATGGATCTTAATCCTAAAGAAAAGATAGAGTTGCTTTTTGAAGTTTTAAATCAATTAACTTTATTTCAACAGACTGCTGATGGAGTAAAGATTCTAGATCTAGCGATCAAAAATTCTCAAGAAAAGTTATTAAAAATTCAGACTCCTAAATAGTCACCGATTTTATAGACACCTTTTAGTTAGATTTTTCAGTTTTTATAAGAACTACTGATTAGGACCTTGACGGCCTGCTTTTTACTGGATAATCTTATTTCAACGCAGCAAAATCTGTGTCCAGGCGTGAGAACCTGATAAAATCTAGGTGCAATTAAATGTCGCACTTGCGGCTATTTTTTTGCCTACTGTTAAGCAGTCCCTATGGTAGCTTAGCAGGGCAGCTTTGTGCTGGCTGATCCTAGATTCAGTATTCTCACCCCTGTTAAGTTGCCTCCATTGCCGTGAGAAGTGATGGAGATAATTAAACTCTTATCTAGGAAACTGCTATGCAGATTAAATTCAATAATGCAAACCCATGCATGCCAAAAAACCTCGCTAAACAACTGATTGTCGAAAGCGCAAAACTTCTGAATCATCAACAACGCCAAGCCTTGCTCGATATTTTCATGACTTTAGATCAGGCGGAAAGAACAGCTGAAAATACACTTCAGCAACATGCTGTAGCGCAACAAAGCACCCACAACTTTTCTCAAGATTACGAATGCCAAGA
>NZ_VPEJ01000074.1:0-2967 GCF_013417245.1 Acinetobacter sp. YH16042 | reverse complement strand
ATTAGGCCCGTATTTAATTAGTCGTTACAAGATTATGGACAATCGCAAGCGAACATCAAAACTGGTCTGTGAATAAGGCTTATGGACAAGTTGTGGAAAAGCATAGCTGTACCACAACTTGCCCACAAGCTTATATCACAGGTTTTGATTTTGCCCACAACCACCCGACGCCCATAGACATAGAAGTTAAAAATCTAAAAAGAGAATGTTTATTAGTCATGGTGAGCAATATTGCTTCGCAATCTTGCTTGGATATATAGGGAACAGGCGCCAGAGAACAGACCCCATACTGATAGCTATTTGGAAAAACAGATTTCTGCTTTAGACCCGGCTTAACTGCTACTGATTTTCTGTTTTTCTGAATGCGGCTTTTATGCTTCTTAATTAGCGCATAGACAGTAGATTTAGACAGTTGAGTAGTATTTACAATCTCAGCAACAGATAAGCCTTTGCGATGCAGCGAGAGGGCTTTTCTGCGTTGTTTTGCGTATGACTTACCTTTTGCTGCTCCACCTTTTCTTCCTAACTGTTTTGCGATCTTGCGTAGCACATCGTTAGTGTTTTCAGAGTAGCTATAACGCTCATAACAAAAACGGGTAATACTCCGGCAGATTTCACGCACTTCACGCTCAACCAGTGGCGTTTTGCACTTCTCAAGATTGAGTTTATTCATGAAATCAAACAAGCAAGACATAAACTGGCGTTTTGTCCAGTCCTCGCCATGTTTGAAATACAACTTATAAGCGTGATGCCGTACTGTTTCAAACAGCCAATTGTTACGCTCCCCTACTGTTATATTTTTGCTTAATTTGACCGCTTTCGCTGAATTTGGAGTGAATAGCATAGGGCGTATCACTGGACGCTCATATATACGTGTGATTCTCGCAAGTTCAGCAAGCTGATACGGCTGTACTCGCATAGTAGATACTCGCCACATGCTGCTATGCGGATTTTTGGCGACTGAATTTCTATGTGCAAAATCACCGTTTAGAAGCTCTTTAAGGCGTGTTTTTACTGCATTCAATAGCACAACCGCTTTCTTGCTATAGCGTTTATTTTTTTCATCAATGCAGACTGAATTTCGCAGACAGTAATAGAGCTGAACGTGTCCGTTTACAGGGTTTTTGACAATCAGATTAGGCAAAGGTAAATCAGGGTTTAATTTGATTATTTCCTCGATACTGGCTGCTACATTGCTATCAATATCAATAACAAAAGTACCAAGCCAAAACTCTGACGCATATCGGAGATAACCATATTGCGAACGCTCACTTGGTGTAATGAAATCAAAATGATCTCTCTCTCTCGGTGAGTTTTTCCCAGTGCGTAGGCGTAAATGCTTCGGTTTGTGGTTCAGTGTATCTTTGCTAACCCAATGCGGTGTAAGTGGTGATAAGCACTTGTCAAAAAGGGCAAGAGCTTCTTGTAAATCAGCAATTTGTTCTGATTTATCAATAAATAAATACGATTTTGGTGAAATATTTGTATGATTTGAACTAATTTGCATCGCACAAGCCCTTAGATGGCTTGCGGAGTGGTCTTTGACTGCTATAATGATTAAGCATGTTGACTATCCGTAAGTGATCAACACGTACATCAAAAGACCCATTCTCGCCAAAGAATTTTTTCGGGTCTTTTTTTGTACCTGAAAATCGAGTTTTTTATTAAAAAGAATCTGTTAAAAGCACGTTACAACTGTTTGTTGTTCAATGCAACAAATGGCGAACCTCTAAAATACATTTTTTTTAAAATTCACGTTCTCATTGATGCAATTTCAGCAAAAAAAGTTCGTTACCACATCAAAACCTGTAATTTTTCAAGCATATTGACTTGTGCCATGTTTCATTTGAGCCACTTTTTTTTCTGAGGACAGCACAGCCTTTGGCTGTGCTCCGCAAGAAAAGAAAGGGGCATTATGGCTTTTCAGCTTCTGCTAACAAATCACCAGTTTTGTCATCTATTGGCTGTTCTTCGACCTTGCCCTTCTTTTTTAATTGCTGTGGCTGATGTGGGGCACGTAGATCACGAATTTCAGATTTCAGCTCACTGATCTCAGTCTGAAAACGGCTAATATTCTTCTGCGCTTCTTCAAGTCTGACAGATGCAACACGTTCATTAGACTGAGCTTCGGCAACTTTTAGCTGCAACTGGTCACGTTCTGCTTTCAGAGCTGTATTACTTTGCTTGAACTCAGCAAGACCTTCAGAATATTGCTGTTTTGCTTCTGCATATTGCTCAGATATGACTTTCTTATGCTGTTCATACTGTTCAATAATTTCAGCTTTACTTCGTGCATGTTCTTCTTCAAGAAATTTCAACTTCGCTTTTAAATCCTGATTTTCAGAAGTTAATTGCTCAATTTCTGTGAGCTGACTGCTATTTTCTTCTGATAGTGATTCTTTATCAGCTAGTGCTATTTCAAGTTCTTCTGACAAGCGTGTGATTTCACTTGCATAACTGTCACCGATCTCGGTGATGCGACCTGCTACAATATCTGCAACAACTTCTGACAGCTTCTTCTGCTCACTGTCTTTTAGTGCTACGGCTTTCTTTTCAGCATCTTCACGATGTTCACGCTCGTATTCTTTTCGATACTTCTGAATCGTCACACTTGAGCCACCGATCAAGTCCATGATTAGTTGGTTTGTATATCTCCCATTTTCTTTTAGAAGCTGCTCAATAGCGTCATATACGTCTTGCTTGGTCACAGCACTTGAAATTTTGTTATTCACTTAGTTACTCCAAAGTGAGTTATTGATTTTATTTACTTTACTAAACTTAGTTTATTTAGTTTAGTTTAGTTCATTTAGTTTAGTTTATTCACTTCACTTTAGATAGTGTAATTCATTCCAAAATTTAAAGTTTGAATCGGTGCAGTTTTGGCAAAAAAAGTATAAAAAAAACCATTCTTAGAATGGGTCATACCTGTAGCCATCATCTTTACTTGGCGATGGTGTTGGTGTTGGT
>NZ_VPEJ01000073.1:0-3012 GCF_013417245.1 Acinetobacter sp. YH16042 | reverse complement strand
TTCAAGCGGGTAATATGCTATCGTGTTTTTCATGAAATGCGCACTTACGACTTGGATTTCATCCAAGTCAAAGTTTGCGTAAGGGGAATCCCCTTAACCCCAAAAAATTGCTACGCAATTTAAAAAAGCAAAAGGTAAATAAAAATGTATCGGTATAATTTTAGAGAAACTCACCTTTACCTTTGTCCAAATTGCGGACACGAATGCACTTATAAGATGCCTGAACAGATGGCACAACATGCAGAAGAAAGAGAAGTTCAGAACCTAAAAAGAGAATGTGAAAAATGCGGTTATTACGTCCCTGCTAGTCGGAAGTGTTAAGCGATGGCGATTTATCATTGCTCGACCAAAACAGTTAATCGAAGTTCAGGCAGAACTGCTGTTGCATCTATGGCTTATCGTGCAGGTGAAAAGCTCAAAGATGAACGCACAGGGCTGACCCATGACTTTACAAGAAAAGATGGTGTCGCCCATTCAGAAATTATCTCGAATCTCGATATTGAAATTGACCGTAATGACCTTTGGAACTTGGCAGAACAGTCCGAAAACCGCAAAGATGCCCGAACCGCTAGAGAATGGGTAATCGCCCTACCCGATGAATTAGACGCTGATCAACGTAAGGACTTGGCAAAAGACTTTGCCAGGTCCTTAGTTGATCGCTATGACGTAATCGCAGATTTAGCCATCCATGAACCGAGTAAAGGCGGTAATGATAAAAACCATCACGCCCATATCATGCTCACAACCCGAAAAGCCGAATTGAATGCAGACAATAAACTCACTCTGACCACCAAAACCGATATTGAACTCAGTAACGCCAAACGAAAAAGCCTTGGTATGGGGACAACCCAAGACGAAATTAAACAGATTCGGGAAACGTGGGCAAATTTAGCCAATCACGCATTAGAACGAGCAGGCTTTCAGGAAAAAATAGACCACCGCAGCTATGCCGATCAGAATAACGGACTACAAGCCACCATCCATGAAGGCACTAAAGTCACCCAATTACGCAGACAAGGCATAGACACTGAAATCAGCCGTTTTAATGACAATGTGAAACAGCAGAACGCCCAACAGCTTGACCAACAGAAACAGCAGAAAGAGAGCGTTTTACAGCGTGGTTTAAACCGTGTCGATCAAGGTTTTGATCAATGGCAGAAGAACCAAGAAACCAAACGTCTAGAACTGGAACGCCAAGCGGAAATGAAACGACAGCAAGAATTAGATAAACAACGAGCCGAGCAAGCACTCCGCAAGGCATCTCAAAAACTAAGTAGAGGCGGAATGTCATTATGAGTAATCAAAATGATTTAGATGACCAGTTATATATTTTATTGGCATCCATGAAGGAATATCGAGAAGCCATAGCAGACGATAAGAAGCGATTAGAGCAGTTTTACAACCAAGTCGCTAGTGGAGTGCTAGACAAGGCTGAAAAATCGCTAGAAAACGCAAATAAAAAGCATACAGGTGCATTAAACAACAGTATTCAGGCATTAAACGAAGCTACAAACAGGCTCAACTTAAAACTTATCCTTATTTTTGCCAGCACGTTTGTGGCTGTGATGATGGTATTCATTTTGGCTATCTTCTTATACATACCAAGCAAAGACGAAATTGATGAACGTAGAGCAGATCTGGCTGTACTAAAAAAATATCCGCTACAAATTCGAGAAAGTGATGGTGAAACATTGGTGAGAATAATGAGGAAAAATTGCTACTCGTTTGAACCGAGTAGTGTCAAAGAAAAAACGTATGACTGGTGTCAGATCGACCCTAAAAAATACTAGTTGATCGGTACTTTGCTTGGTTTTTCTCATTACAAATCAAATTACAGCAAGCGCAAAGTTGCCCGACTTTGAAACATGGCTTTAGCCATCTTTCAAAGCATCGAGCTGAAATTTCGCATAAGAGATTTTATGTTAAATAGGTTCGATTAAGCAGATCGTCTTCTAATTTTGAACATTGCTCATCATCAATGACTCCGGTAATACTTTGTAGCCACAACCCATCTGCTGCTAAACGAAGTAACTCTAAATCAGGATGACTATCCGTTTCTGCATGTTGAGATAATCTATTTTTTAGCCATTCCATCCAAATTTTATTAAAGGTAGGCTCTGTGATCATAGTCATTGATAACGCTGACCAAGCAGAAACCACCCCATCTATTTGATGGATAAAAGAACTATGAATATAAGCTCGTGTGAATTTACCATATTCTGTTGGATCGCGTTTAATCAAGTATTCAACTGTTTGATCTAAATCAAGAATTATTTGATTGAACATTTCTTCTATCAAATTTTTTTTATTCGGGAAATGGTGAAATACCCCCCCTTTTGTTATACCTACTGCTGTAGCAATATTTTGAATAGAAACACCAGAAATACCCTTTTGAGAAACAAGAATAGTTGCCTGTTCAAGGATGCGCTTTCGAATAACCTCTGGTTGCTTCTTTTGTTGCCGAATTTCTTTCACTTAATGACCTGCTGATTGCGAAAATAAATTAATAATTATTACGCCAGATACGATAAAACCAATTCCAATTAAAGCAGGATTATCTAGTGTCTGTTTAAAAACAAAGTAGCCAACTACAGCAGTTAGAACAATCCCAACACCAGCCCATATAGCGTATGCGATACCTAAAGGGATTGTTTTAATAACTTGTGATAATAAATAAAATGCCGTGCTAAAAAAAATAAAGACCATCACGCTTGGAAAAAGTTTTGTAAACCCTTCCGATTTAACTAAAAAACTACTTCCAATCACTTCGGAAACTATTGAAAATCCAAGTAATACATAAGCGAGTAACACACTGTTCATAAGTAATCATACCTAAAATACCCATCGGAAGGTATGTTAAATTTTCAAAAAAAAATTATCAATAATTATTTTAGATTTTCTAAAATTAACATAATACAACTTATACGAAACTGATATTTATTTTCCTTAAATATCAATGTTATATTCTAATCTTAATACCCCATTCTAGCCCGTATGGGGTTTTTTTATAAT
>NZ_VPEJ01000072.1:0-3069 GCF_013417245.1 Acinetobacter sp. YH16042 | reverse complement strand
GCGATTTGGCTCGCTATCATTCAGGTATAGTCTTTTGATAAAAAAAGCATGACTAAAAGCCATGCCTTGGGAATTCGTATAACGTGTATTATGTTAATTTTAGATAAACTATAGAATCCATTAGTTTTTAAACCAATAAATTAAATATTTTATGGAACTCCAGAATATTTATTCAGGCGATACTTAAGCAATAAGGGTAGGGTGATTACATAAAGTATTGCAGCTAATGCCCATACCATTCCAGGAGCTGATGCCTGAGTCATAAAATAGAGGCTAGTAACTAATACAGGACCAATTATAGCCCCCAGACTATTAAAACTGCTTAATAGCCCTTGTAATTCACCTTGTCTTTCATCACTAATACCTCTGGACATCATTGCTTGCAAAGCAGGAACGGCTACTCCACCAAGGGCAAACAATGGTAACAACGCAAAAGGCACCCATTCTTCAACAGCAATAGATAAAAGAAGTAAACCAATTGCATCGCAAGCTATTCCACATAACAACGTATTTTTCTCTCCAAACCTCTTTACCATAGGGGCGATAGCAAAAGCCTGTGCAATAGAATGGCATATTCCATAACTAGCAAGGGAAACACCTGCAATAAATATACTCCAGCCATAACGATCCTGCCCATAGATAACCCATAAAGTTGCGGGGACTTGTGAAACCAATGTGATAATTAAAAAGATACCAAGCAATGGAGCCATATTAGGTTGAGTGATCAAATAGGATAATTTCTTTAATATTGATTGCTCCTGAACCTTCTCAGTCATTTTATTGCTGTGTTTTGATTCTTTTAATAAGACTGCTGTCATTATTAAATTAATCCCATTCATAAAAGCAGCAGCAAAGAACGGTGCATGTAAGTTCCATTCACCCAAAACTCCACCTATTACCGGACCCGCTATAAACCCAATACCAAAGACAGCTCCAAGGAGACCAAACCTTTTTGCACGCTCATGGGCTGGAGTAATATCTGAAACATAAGCTGTTGCAACAGCCATGTTGGCACCTGTAATTCCCGCAAAAATACGACCAATATATAGCCACAATAGAGAAGGAGCAGCAGCCATTAGGAGATAATCAGCCGTTGCACCAGCAATTGAAATAATTAATACAGGTCGACGTCCAAATCGGTCACTCAACGCTCCAAGGATAGGTGCAAAAATGAACTGCATCAGAGCATACACAGCTAATAAAGCACCATAGTGAACACCGCCTGCTTCAGCTCCAGCCAATGACCGTAATAATTCAGGCAAGATCGGCATAATTAAACCAATCCCAACAGCATCCAGAAATATAGTGATTAAAATCACGCTCAATGATTTCTTCACAAATGCCTTCTCTAGCAATGATAGAATTAATATTCTCTCACACACTCCCTATCAGTGATAGATTTATGAGTAAAAAAGATATTGCACCTCAACGTCTGACACGTGAAATAGTCCTGCGTACCGCATTGGATATGTTGAATGAAGAAGGCATAGATTCAATAACCACACGCAAGCTAGCTCAACGATTGGGTATTAAATCTCCAACTCTATATTGGCATTTCAAGAATAAATCCTTGTTAATGGAAGCAATGGCGGAAACCATTATAAATGAACACCATTTAGTTTCTTTACCCATCGATGGGATGACATGGCAAGATTGGTTGCTCGCTAATTCTGTAAGCTTTCGTCGAGCACTACTAGCTTACCGTGATGGTGCTCGTCTACATGCAAGAACTAGCCCCAGTCAAGGACATTTCAACACGATTGAGGCCCAAGTTGCGCTGTTATCTCATGCTGGGTTTTCTCCTGTTGAAGCAGTTGCATTACTTATGACATTAGGAAGGTTTATTGTTGGGTGGGTCCTTGAGGAGCAGCAAGAAGAAATAAGATCAGACCCACCATTCGAAGCCGATCCAACTATATATCCACTCATGCTCCAAGGAGTGAATACCTTACAAAATATGAATGCGGATGACATTTTTGAAAATGGGATTCGTATGGTGATTATCGGTGCTGAAAGACAACTTGATATTAAAATGCAAACTTAACTCTATACTGCTTTAAGCAACTGTTCTATTTAGTAATAAAGCTTTTATCCTTAATTATTTAACATAATAGAGCTTATACGAAACGCAATTTAAAATATTATTGTTTTTCATATAGTTATAAAATTTTGACTGACTTCAAAAACAGTAAAAAGCCGACTTAGAAACAAGTCGGCTTTTTTATGAGCAGGTTTGATACCTTTTGCCAAGAACATAGGTTATTAAATAATCAATTGATAAAATATATTCTTATTATTTCATTTACTCATAAAATATATTCATTATAATGTTGTGTATTCGATCGAATACAATAAAGAGGAACTTTCATGACCGAGATTAAACGTCTCCCTGAATTTGATGAATGGCTAGATAGCATTAAAGACAGTATGACCCGTCTTAAACTGAATCGAAGATTAGATAAGGTTCAGCGTGGTAATTGGGGCGATGTAAAGCATCTTCAAGAAGGTGTTTGGGAAATGCGAGAGTTCTTCGGACCAGGTTGGCGCATGTATTACATCAAACATGGTGATGTAATCATTGTGATGCTTGGAGGTGGTGATAAATCTACACAGCAAAAGGATATAGAACGAGCTGTTGATTTATCAAAATCTTTAGAGGATTGAAAAATGGTTAAAATAGCTGATCTACCTAGCTTTGACATGGCAGAAGCACTTAAGAGTGAAGAAGATATTGTAATGTATCTTAATATGGTTCTTGAAGAGAATGACCCTGCTGAACTAGCTCATGCACTTGGTGTAATTGCTAAAGCTCGTGGTATGACTCAAATCGCTAAAGAAGCAGGAATTGGACGTGAAGCACTTTACAAAGCACTCCGTCAAGATTCAGCACCTCGTTTTGATACGATTAATCGTGTAGTAAATGCTTTAGGTCTAAAACTAACTGTGCAGAATGCATAACTATTAATAAAATTTTGTCTAAGTTCCATCTTATTTAACATAAAATCTCTTATGCGAAATTTAGGTCTTATCCCAAATAAATCCATTAAAAAGATCTTTATCTTTCTGCTT
>NZ_VPEJ01000071.1:0-3082 GCF_013417245.1 Acinetobacter sp. YH16042 | reverse complement strand
CTAATTTAATTCTCTTATCTACTCAATAAATAATAATACTATAACGATTTTATTGGAGGTTTTTTGATTCTATTTAACATAATGGGCGTTATACGAAATGCGATTTTAAATAATATTATTTATCAAAGGTTTAAGACAAAAAACACACAACCTTCAAGATCAAAAAATACACGTTTTAACAACTCGTGTGTTTTTTAAGCAGATTTGTAATCTTTCGCCAATAAAATCGTCTAAAAAATGCTCAATTTTGGCATTTTCCCAATGTTCTCAGCTCTTCCAGGGCGAAAACTATCCCCAATTGCTGTGGATGAAATTTAGGCTATTTTGTACGCTTTGGCTCACATAAAACTCGGCCCTTTGCGGCTATCCAGGATAGGTGAATTTTCCTATGATGAAGTCATAGAGAACAGGATGTTCCAAACAACAAGAATAAGAAAGATCGCACCAGGAGCGTGAGTTAAGACAGGAGTCATACCTAGCAACCCAATATGAGAAACCCCGGCAGGATGCTGGGGTTTTTTATTATTAAAAGGAAAACTATAGGTATTAAATTAACTTTCCTTCTCATTATCAGAATCTAGGTTTTTCTCTGAATCGGAATCATTTTTCACGAATAGGTCTTTAAGCTCTAGCATCGCTGCTAGTGCATACATAGTGAGAGTAAATAGAATTATTCCAATAACAACAAATCCAATGCCATAAGAGACACCGAAACTGGTAAAACAGAAGAAAAAACCTGTAGTAAAGAAAATAGCTGATGCAACAAACATCACACTAAAAATAGCTGATAATGCATATTCAAAATTAAGAATAAAATTCTTTATCCAACTCGGTATTGGTATTTTCCTTTCTAATTCTCTTTCTGCTACAACTAACATTAATAAAGGTAGACAGTAAATTCCCGAAAGCCAAATAAGAATATGGACATAATTATCATGGGAAGGTATAAGGCTCTTCATCATTTCGTTAAAGTTAGATAGATCATGACTTTTATGAAAAATGACTCCCCAAATATCTTGACATAAAGCTAATAAAAGAGGGATCACTCCTAAAAGGATAGTTATTGCAACCCCTTGTTTAAAAGATTTTTTTATATATTCTTTCGGTGGAAACACAGGACCTCCTATCAACAATTAGCTTATTTAAAACCCGCTCTTCTCAACATTTTTTTAAAATTAGCTTCAACTTGTTTTTTAACTTTAGAAGCTATTTCTTTCTGCAATATTCCATACTTTTCTTGTGCTCCACATTTAGCACAAGTAATCGTATCTGAAGCTTTAGGATTACTAGGAATCTCAAACTTATCGCTTCCGCAAGAACATAAAATATTTATTGTTTGATCAGTCATCTCAGTGCCTTCGTTAATATGAAATTATTAAAAAGACTGCCAAGCGTACTTAACAGTCTTTCACAGCTCAGCGCTTACTATCTGGCGTACGTTCAACACGAACCCAGCTTGAATTTGGCTTTGATGTCGGGGGGGCAATAGTTCGATCTGGAATAGTTGAGTAGTTATCTCTCAACCCACCTCTAGGACCTTGCTCTCGATAAATCCCACCATCACGGCCTGTATTCTGTCCTGGCTTTAAAGACATATTTCGCTCCTAATATTGTCGAATTCGACAACTAAATGTTGTCACAAATATTATTAACACTACTTGTCGAATTCGTCAACAAAATTTCTCTATTTCGAATTATTATAGAAATACAAAAATATAATCAGTAGAATAGAATTATGAATACAGAATCTAATGAAACCTACGTGTTTCCTGAACGGCTTAAAGCGATAAGAGAGTTACGTAAACTAACTCAAGCTCAATTAGCTGAAAAATCTAAAATTCCTTCTACCTCAATTTCACATTTGGAAGCTGGGTCAAGAAAACCATCTTTTGATAATTTGAGAAAATTAGGAATAGCGCTAGAAGTATCTACAGATTACTTACTAGGACGAGTAGATAGTTTTGAAGGAACTAATACGGACACTCTATTTAGAGATCTTCAAAACTTAACAGATAGTGATAGAGAAACTATTCGACGATTTGCAGAGTCACTAAGAAATAAATAAACTATTTATTTCTTAGTACATTGAATAAGATAATGTCTAATAACACCAAACAATATATTGAAAAAGCAGCTACTCAGATTAGACAGGATTACGATTTAATCGATTATGAAATAGATCTTTTTAAATTAGGTGAAGAACTAGGGATTGATATACAAACTCAATCTCAAAAGAGTCATGGTATTTCTGGAGCGCTTATTAGGAATGGCAATGATTTCCTAATCTACTATGCTTCTTCTATCAATAATATTCCATATCAACGATTCAGTATTGCCCATGAATTTGGGCATTATTTTTTACCTGAACATCCTGAAAATATCTTTAATAAAAATGGTACTCATTTTTCAAGTGCAGGTTCGAGCAGTAAAGATCCCTATGAAAGAGAAGCAGACTATTTTTCTACCTGCTTACTAATGCCTAAATTTCTTTTTGAAAAGGAAATGTATAAATACAATGACGGCTTAGAAGCAATTAAGTCTTTAGCTAGTATTTTCAATACGTCCTTAACCTCTACAGCTATACGATATATTGAACTTACTGAAGCACCTGCGCTATTAATTATCAGTTCAAATGGTAAAGTAGATGCTGTTTTCGATACTAAGGAACTACGTAAGTTTGGAAAGTGTATTTATATAAAAAACAAAGTCTTACCAAATAAAAATATAATTTCAACTGAGCTATCAAAAAAAGAAATTTTTCTTAATGAATGGATTGATACAAATCATCGTATTAAAGCAATTGAGGAAAGTATCACATTGGGATCTTATGAAAAAACTCTCACAGTAATCACAACAAATACTTTATATGAAGAGATTGAAGATGAGTTTAGTGATACATGGGAACCCCCTTCATTCAAATAGTATATTAAATATACAGTTTCTTATTTAACATAAAATCTCTTACGCGAAGTTGGTTTGTAAGCCCAAAATAGAAATGTCTGATTTCTCCAAAGTAAAAA
Organism: Acinetobacter sp. YH16042; assembly: GCF_013417245.1. Lineage (NCBI taxonomy): Bacteria > Pseudomonadati > Pseudomonadota > Gammaproteobacteria > Moraxellales > Moraxellaceae > Acinetobacter > Acinetobacter sp. YH16042. The sequence goes on along the minus strand of NZ_VPEJ01000071.1, from coordinate 62 downwards.
TGTTCACTTTTAGAATATGTGCTTTTGCGATTGTCGAAGCAGACGATTTTATATGTTAGCGT
>NZ_VPEJ01000070.1:0-3113 GCF_013417245.1 Acinetobacter sp. YH16042 | reverse complement strand
TAAATCACAAAAGAACCATATAAGCCGTCTTGTTCCTGTCCTTTAGAATGAGCGTGATACCAATAAGTCCCGCTTTGGCGAATCTTGAATTTATAAACATACTCGCTTTGAGGCTTAATACCGTTAAAACCATTAAATCCTGGTACACCATCCATAATGCCCGGCAACAACAGTCCGTGCCAATGAATAGAAGAATCTTGGTTTTTTAAATTATTTTTCACGCGAATGATGGCTTCATCACCCTCTTCAAACTCAAGCAAAGGCGCAGGAAATTGACCATTTACGGTAATGCGCTTTACAGGCTTTCCAGTTGGGCTGACCACTGCTTCATCAATAACAAGCTGATATTCACGCACTTCGGCAAAAACCAAAGGCGACGATGCAAAACAAATACCTGCTAATAGGTACGAACTAATTTTATGAGACATAACTTAACCTTAGTTTTTGAAAAATAAATAAATTTTTAAAAAAAATTGGTTAAGTTTTAGGAGGACGTGAAATTTCTTGCCAATACCCATTTAGATATTGGTTGAGGTAATAAAAATTAGGCTGATCTATAGAATAGAAGGTATCTAGGGGATCTAGCGAGCTTTGCAAAGAATGAAGACATGAGATCTGTGTCTGGCAGGATAAGCTAGAACATTCCTGACACTTTTTGTGATCTATATTCTGATTAATAGCTAAATGATTATGGCAATCGGTATTCGTTTGTACTTCGTGATTAATACCATGTTGAGTGACTTGCTGTGCTTGATCTAAACAATGATCTTGGCTCATTTCAGTTTGAATATTGATATGCATTATCTTTACTGATGCAACAGACACACTACTCCATCCTATGGCAAAAACCATAAGAAAACAAAACCAAAGTTTTTTGGAGAGATGAGTCAACACGAATGCTATCTAGGAATAGAATTTAATCCAAAATATCTTAACGGAATTTCAACTATTTACAACTCAATATAATTTAGTAGTTTCTCTAAAATTAACATAATACACCTTATGCGAAGTCAAAAACTCTAGACCTAAAAGTACATATAAAATTAGTGCCTATTCATAATAAAAATTAAAACTCTTGTAATTACTTTCATACTTGTATCAACTTTTTTAAACAGAACTATTGTTCTTAACTAAATGCTCTCATTCCCTCAACGTTCCCCTTCAGTCTGCCTATCGGCAGACGGTGAACGTTGAGGGAATTTCGGCCATACTTACCCTTAAAGGGGCTAATTATCCCCCTTAAAGTATTCCCGAAAATCTATCGGACTGACGGAGCCACGTCTCGGTCGATCGGCAAAGAGTAAGTGTACTTTCTCTTCAGGCTGCGATTACGATCTACACATCGCATTGGCACGTTCTCAAACCGAACAGCAGCTTTTCTCTGCGAGGGTTTCCCCAACATACAATTTAAAGCTTAGCTGAACTACTCATCACGCTGTTGCTTTGCCAATATCCCCTAGTAACAACTTAATCACGATGGTGCGCTAGCGTCGCTAATCCATCCACCCGCACCTGTGAAATCTACAAAATCTGTAAATCAAGCAGAGCGTAGCAAAATTTAAAAAATCGGATTTAAATTGGTTCAATTTCTGCATGTTTCAGAAAAAAAAATTTAATGCATTAATCATTGAACCGAATTCTAAAAAATACATATATGACCTTCAGCACATTTTGATGCCATATAAACCTTTTTATTGACTTATCTAAGAAAAAAATTATTGATCTTTGCAAAACAGAATAAGCTCTAAATAAAAGGGGCAATGCGACAAGCAAGCCTACCTGTGTCCACAATTTTCTTCGAAAATTTGGACTCAGGGACTTGTTAGGGGTTTCACCCCTAAGACCCCAAAAGCAAAAGCTCTTAACGAGACACGAAATGGTAAAAAATAAAACAAAAAAATTTAGACTCACACAGCTCCAGTTTGAGCAACTGGAGCAACACCTGCAAAAGGAAAATACAAGTTTCACTGACTTCATTCATTCATTAATCGAGCGTGAAGTCATGCAAGATGTGATTACCGTTCAACAAACCAAAGACGAAATAAAACCCACAAGAACAAAAATTAAAACAGTGATTGAGGTAGTCAAACGCTATCAAAAGACTGATCCGAATGTATTGCTAGAGCTATCAAGAATCGGCAACAACATAAACCAAATTGCACGAGCGTTGAATATCATCAAGAACGCAGATCCTCAAGAACAACGCAAACTAAATATTTTTAACATGTTGCTTGTTTTAAAAGGCATTCAAACCGAGCTAGAAAAAGTCTTCCCTGCCTTACCTAAAATTAGTCGGCAAAGCCCTGAACGCTTAAAAAAGCAGTTGTCTTCAGTACAACTGGCTGAGGATGATGAAAGTGCATATTAAATTTTTGAATCATGGCAAAGGCAATGCTGCCAAAGCATCGGCATACTTACTCGATAAGTTTGATCACATGGGCAATGTGCGTGCAGGCATTGAAGTTTTAAGAGGTGATGCAACCACATTTAACGCCATTTGTGATGCAAGCCCCCATCTGTGGAAATACACCAGTGGCGTGATTGCTTGGTCAAAGGATGATGCCCCTACAGACGAGCAGATCAGGGAGGTTTTAACCGACTTTGAACAACATGCTTTCTCAGGGTTAGACCCATCTCAATATCATCTGTTTGCCGTTCAACATACGGATGATGATGGCTCAAAGCATATTCATGTTTTAGTACCACGCCTTGATTTACAGAGTGGAAAATCACTCAACATTGCGCCCCCAGGGCATGAGAAACATTTCGACTCATTACGGGATTACTTCAACACAAAATACCAGTGGTCACGCCCTGACGATTTGCTGCTAATGCACACGACACAAGAGCCGAACCACGTTGCCAAGCTTAATGCTCAAGCAAAAAAAATACTCTCAAGCAAAGAGCTAGAAACCTTGCCCAAAAAGCAATTTTACAAAGCAATTGATAATTACGTGAAAACCCTCTTAAAAACCAACACAGCAAAAAATAGAGCGGAAATAATCACCTGTATCAAACAACTAGATGGAGTCGACTCGATAAAACCAAATAAAGAGTCTCTAACGGTCACTCTCAACAACGGCAAAAAACATCGAATAAAAGGCGATTTCTAT
>NZ_VPEJ01000006.1:0-158503 GCF_013417245.1 Acinetobacter sp. YH16042 | reverse complement strand
TAGCAAGAGTGAACCACCTGATCCCTTCCCGAACTCAGAAGTGAAACCTCTTAGCGCTGATGGTAGTGTGGGGTTACCCATGTGAGAGTAAGTCATCGCCAGCTCATTATTCGAAAACACCCCCTGATATCTCAGGGGGTGTTTTTTTATGCAAGGAGAAAAAAGGAAAAAGGGAAAAGGAGAAAAATATAGATAAATTGATGCTTGAATCATCTAAACATGGGTGATTATTAGACAATCAATGCATTCAAAAAATCATCAATTTAAGGAATTCTCAGCTTTAAATGCCGTAAAACCTGAATGTAAGTAAGCCAAAACAACCGTTTAAATGCCTAATTATCGACTTAAGTGATGCTTGATGACTTATGATTTAGAAATCTACGACTTAGATCGTAGAGCTGCGATTTTTTTCTATAAAATTTGAGTTTTATTCTGACAATTTTCATATCAAATAATCTATCGTCTGATTGTGATTTAGCTTCTAATAACACATTGATAATTAATCATTATAAAAACTAGACCCGCAGTCCATCGACTTTTTTATGTATAAATATTTCAAAAATATTCGAGTTTTTATGACATTTTATTCCCAAACAACATGGATATATCTGAAAGGTATGGGTCTATACCTTTGTAATTTTGGACAATTTACAGTCAAAAACGGCATTGTAGCGAAAAATAAAACTCACAATTGGAGGTGAGGTTCAATGTCTACAAGCACAATGAATGTGAATAGCGTTGTTGATAACGCTAAGTTCACAAAATCGCATTTCAGCATCATGATGTGGTGTCTAATTCTTATTTTATTTGATGGTTACGACTTAGCGATCAATGGTGTTGCGCTGCCTTTATTGATGAAAGATTGGGGATTAACAGCTGTTCAGGCAGGTATGCTAGCGAGTACAGCACTTGCAGGAATGATGTTTGGTGCCATGATGTTTGGTACTTTGGCTGATAAGATTGGCCGTAAAAAAGTTATCATGATTTGTGTATTTTTATTCAGTACATTCACATTTTTAGGTGGTTTTGCTTCAAATCCTACGGAATTTGGTGCTTTACGTTTTATTGCTGGACTTGGTATTGGTGGGGTATTACCGAACCTTGTGGCATTGACTTCGGAATATGCACCTAAGCATCTACGCAGTACTTTAGTGACAACTATGTTCAGTGGTTATGCAATGGGTGGCATCATGGCGGCTCTATTTGGTTCATGGTTTACTGCGGATTATGGCTGGCAAATCATGTTCTTCATTGCGGGTATTCCACTGTTACTGCTGCCATTTGCTTGGAAGTTTTTACCTGAATCGCTCACATTTTTGGTGAAGGTGAATCGTCACGATGAAGCACGTCGTATGATTCAAACCATTGCACCTGAGCAAACGGTGACTGCAAATACTCAACTGGAACTGACTGAAGTTGCGGTTCCGGGTGGAACGTCTGTTAAAGCGTTGTATAAGCAAGGTCGTGGCGTAAGTACGATGTTATTTTGGCTGTGTTTCTTTATGTGCCTATTAACCCTTTATGCATTAGGCAGTTGGTTACCAAAACTAATGATGGCCGCAGGTTATTCATTAGGTAGCAGTTTGACCTTCCTATTGGCGATGAATATTGGTGCCGTAATTGGTACGATTGGCGGCGGTATTTTAGCGGACAAATTCCACTTAAAACCGGTGATCATTACATTATGTCTCGCAGGTGCTGTGGCACTATCGTTACTCGGCTTTAATTCACCACAACCTGTGATCTATCTTTTGGTTGCAGTCGCAGGTGCATCGGCAATTGGTTCGCAAATCTTGCTGTATAGCTATGTTGCACAGTACTATCCGTTGTCTGTACGTTCGACAGGTATTGGATGGGCATCTGCAGTCGGTCGTACAGGTGCGATTGTTGGCCCGATTCTGATCGGCTATTTATTATCACAAGAATTGCCACATCAAATTAACTTTATGGCCGTGGGAATTCCAGTAGTCATCGCAGCGATTGCAGTGTTCTTTATTCGCAAAGCGCAAACGGATGAAGAGGTTGCCGCTTTAGAAAATGTGAATAAGACTTCAGTGAAAACACAGCGTTCGTATAGCTAAAACATAGATTTAAAAAGCCCGTCATTTGATGGGCTTTTTTTATGTTGTACTCATAATTCTTATCATTGAATTTAGGTTGAATGATTTATTAAAAAATTGATAAATAATGAGATTTAATATTTTAAATAGCTTTTCTAATTTAATTTCATCGTTATATAGAGACTCGATCATACGGTTTTCAGTGCAAGCAGAGATCTGAAAATAGGGGATGAAGTTCAGGGCGTATAAGTAATCAAGTTTGAGGTTTGTGGTTCATTTTGTTACTTAAATATAGTGAACTCTGTGCTCAGTCAGCGCATGATAGAGGGCATAGATTTATTCACATTTATCAATAATGTCTCAAGATCATGGAAATATCGTCATGTCCAAAGCCGTACAAGATATAAAAGATTATCCGCTCTATGTTGCAGGTAAAGCATCGACTACCGATCAATGGTTAGAAGTGAATCATAAATATACCCAAGACGTATATGCACGCGTTGCACTCGCAGATGCTGCAACCATTGAAAAAGCCATTGATTCAGCGGTTAAATCTAGCGCTGCAATGGCGGCATTGGAACCTTTTCAAAAACAAAAAATCTTACTGCACTGTGTTAAACGTTTTAATGAAATGCGTGCAGAATTGACTGAAATTTTAATTGCGGAAGGTGGAAAACCGCGTAAAGCCGCAGCTGCTGAAGTTGAACGTTTAATCAATACCTTTCAAATTGCTGCTGATGCTGTTACACAGATGGATGATGGTCGCATGATCCCATTGGCGGTTACCGCAGCGGCATCTGGCTATCAAGGCATGGTCAAACATGTGCCAATTGGTCCTGTATCGTTGATCAGCCCGTTTAATTTTCCGATCAATCTGACTGCGCATAAAATTGCACCTGCCATTGCCGCAGGCTGTCCATTTGTGTTGAAGCCTGCAAGTTTGACGCCTATTTCAGCTTTAAAAATTGCGGAAGTTTTAGCAGAAACAGATTTACCTAAAGGTGCCTTTTCGGTTTTACCTTGTCCACGTGAACATGCAGATGTCTTGGTCACTGACGACCGATTTAAACTGCTCAGCTTTACCGGTTCCGATGTTGTCGGCTGGGATATGAAAGCGCGTGCGGGGCGTAAAAAAGTGACTTTGGAACTCGGTGGCAACGCTGCTGTATTGGTTGAGCCTGATACTGAAATTTCAGCGGCATTTATTGAACGCTTAGTCGGTGGGGCGTATAACCATGCAGGGCAGGTGTGTATTAGCGTTCAACGCATCTTGGTGCATGCTGATATCTATGCCGATGTAAAGAAAAAACTCGTGGCCAGAATGAAGCAGCTTAAAGCGGCTGATCCACAGTTGGAAAGCACCATGGTCGGTCCCATGATTAAGGAAGCGGAAGCAACACGCGTGCATAAATGGGTCGATAAAGCAGTCAAAAAAGGAGCTAAAGCTTTGGTTCGTGGTGAACATCAGGGTGCTTTGCTCGATCCAATTTTATTGGAAAGTGTCGATGAATCACTGGAAGTGTATAAAGATGAAATCTTTGGTCCTGTAGCGATTTTAGAGAAATACAAAAATTTTGAAAAAGGCATCGCCAAAATTAATAGCAGCCGTTTTGGCTTACAGGCGGGCGTCTATACGCAAAATTTGAATAAAATGCTGTATGCGTGGAATCACTTAGAGGTCGGTGGAGTGATTATTAATGACATTCCATCTTTCCGTGTCGATAACATGCCATATGGTGGCGTAAAAGATTCTGGCTTAGGCCGTGAAGGGATTCAGTCTGCCATTCGAGATATGCAAGAAGAACGCGTATTGGCGATAAAATTGTAGCCATTTAAACATGGGCTTGGTTCAGCATGATTCTGTTCGAAGCCCAGTTTTTGAATCATTTCAAAAATCTAAAGTGAATAAGAAAAAATGAAACGAATTTTATTATTGGTCAGTTTAATGACTGTGAATATGGCTGTCTTTGCTTTTAATGCCACTCAAATGGTGACGGATGCACGCAGCCAGATCGGGAAAACCTTATATTATGATCCTGCGTATACTGCACTGCGTTATCCGATGGGAGATGTCCCTTTAATCAAGGGTGTTTGTACCGACGTGGTAATTCGTGCATTACGACAGCAAGGGATTGATTTACAACAAGCCATTCATGAAGATATGAAAGCCAATTTTAAGCAGTATCCACAAAAATGGGGCTTAAAAGGAACCGATAAAAATATTGATCATCGACGTGTTCCCAATATTCAAACTTGGATGCAACGTCAGGGCTATGTTGTCAAAGATAAGCAGTATTTGGCAGGAGATATTGTCACTTGGGACTTAGGGCGTGGTTTAGTGCATATTGGCGTGGTTTCAGATCGTAAAGTGAAAGCTAGCGATGTTCCGCTCATCATCCATAATATTGGAGAGGGCACACAGGAAGAAGATCTTTTGCATGCCTATAAAATTACCGGACATTATCGAGTGAAATAACTTTAAAAATTTAATAGGAAATAAAACATTCCTAAAAGTTATATTATTGATAACTTAAATTGTATGAAAAATAAGCTGATTAAATGAACATTTAAACTTAAACATATTATAAAAATGGAATATTTGCCGTAGAAATTACAGAAAAACTTAAAAAAAGTGAGTATTGTTAATTCATACAAAGGGAAAGTTATTTGTGGTGTTTTTAACCAAAATGCGCATGTGATTTTTCTGTTTGCAATTTGGTATAGACGCTCATAAGGTATCTCACCAGATCAAACACCCAGAATTTTTATTTTTATGGTTCTTTTTTTGCTCGCGATATAATCATAACAAGCAGCAGTTAAAGATGCCTGAGGTTTAGGTGTTCTATGTCAGATAATCGTGAAAGCTGGTCTGCGCGATCAGGCTTTATTTTAGCGGCGATTGGATCAGCCGTGGGTTTGGGGAATATTTGGCGTTTCCCTTATGTTGCTTATGAAAATGGTGGTGGTGCATTTTTAGTACCGTATTTGATTGCAATTTTTGCAGCAGGTTTACCCTTACTCTTTTTGGACTATGTTGTTGGACATAAGTTCCGTAAAGCACCACCTACAGCCTATAAAAAGTTAATGAATGCTGAATCATTGGGTTGGTGGCAAGTGATGGTGACCCTGATCATCGGGATCTACTATGCCAGCGTGTTGTCATGGGCCGGTAGTTACATGTATTACGCCATTGGACAACAATGGGGCTCAGATACGGAAAGCTTTTTCTTTAAAACCTATCTACAAAATGGTGATGGCTTAACATTTGGTTTTGTTCCGACTTTATTTGTTGGTTTAGTCATTGTTTGGGCTGTGGTGATGTTCATTCTCTATGGCGGTGTACGTCGTGGTGTAGAACTTGCCAATAAAATTTTTATGCCGTTATTGATCGTGTTATTTAGCATTTTAGTCATTCAAGCATTGCGTCTACCGGGTGCGGCAGAAGGCTTAAATGCATTCTTTACGCCAAACTGGGAAGCGATGACCGACTATAAAGTATGGTTAGCAGCCTTTGGTCATATCTTCTTCTCGTTATCGATTGGTTTCGGGATCATGTTGACCTATGCGTCTTACTTAAAAGCAAAAACCAACTTAACCGGTTCAGGTGTAGTCGTTGCATTAGCCAACTCATCATTTGAAATCTTAGCGGGTATTGGCGTCTTTGCAGCACTTGGTTTCATGGCACAAAGTTCAGGTGTACCTGTAAAAGAAGTAGTATCTGGTGGTATTGGTTTAGCCTTTATTGCCTTCCCGAAAATCATTTCGAGTATGGGGGCAGGCGGTGATTTGTTTGGCTTCTTGTTCTTTGCTTCGTTGGTGGTTGCAGGGATTACCTCTATGGTGAGTATCTTGCAAGTGCCAATTGCAGCGTTTCAAGACAAATTGGGTTGGTCAAAAAATAAAGCTGTGAGCATTATTGGTGGCGGTTCAGCAATCGTATCTACACTTTTATTCTCTACACAAAGTGCCATTACTTTTGTTGATATCATTGACTACTTTGCCAATAACATTGGGATCGTGGGTGGTGGTTTACTCTCTATTATTTTGGTGTCGTGGTTCCATCGTCCATTGATGAAACAATTACAAGAGCATGCAAATCAATACTCAAGTATCAAGTTGGGTCAAGGTTGGAATTTCTTATTGACCGTGATCACCCCAATTTCATTATTGGTTGCACTTGTATTGACGATTAAGGCTATCGCAACTGAAGGTTATGGCGGTTATCCTGCAACGACACTTTGGTTGGTGGGTGGTTCGGTATTGGCCTTCTTTGTATTGGGTTCTGTTCTATTAAGCTTGTGTAAAGACAAAGGTCCAGAGGAGAATTAATATGAATACATCTGCAATGATCATGATGATTTTATCAATTGTTTTGCTATGGGGTGGTTTACTTTTAGCGACGATTCATTTGGTGAAAAATCCTGACGAAGCTGAAGATTAAATTTAGAATGACGAAAAAAATGCCCGATGAAATCATCGGGCATTTTTTATGATTGTTTACATCTAAAAAGGTGTTTATTGATTTAGGCCGTTTTTACTATACGGCAATAATAGAAACCATCACCATAACCGACTTTTGGGAAAAGTTGACGGCCATGGATCTGTTCCATACCCCAGTCTGCCTCAATTTTGACTTCTTGAGCATCTGCATGATTAGCAAAAAACTCAACTATTTGCTGTTCATTTTCAGCTTTTAAAATCGAGCAAGTGATGTAAAGCAAGGTGCCGCCGACTTTAAGCTGCTTCCACATGTTTTCCAAAATTTGCTTTTGTAACACTACCGTTTTCGCAATGTCGCCCGATTGACGTAGTAAACGAATGTCAGGATGACGACGCATTACACCCACAGCGGTACATGGCGCATCGAGCACGATGCAATCAGCAAGTTCAGGAGCAGTATAGGTGACGGCATCGGCAGTTTGGATTTCGACATGTTTACCATCGAGATCCAAACGATCAAGGTTTTCAACCACACGTTTCAGACGTTTCTCATCTTGGTCGAGTGCGATGAGTTTCTTTGGTTGGAAGGTCTCTAAAATGTGTGCTGTTTTACCACCCGGCGCAGCACAAGCATCAATCACAAATTTACCGTCAAGATTTGGCAATAGTGTTGCGCAAAGCTGAGCATGTTCATCTTGTACCGAAAAACCACCTGCTTCAAAGCCCGGCAGGCTTGGAATGTGTAGGCTTTCGTCCATCACAATGCCGACATCAGACAGTTCACAGCGATGCGCATCGATACCTTCATCTTCCAAAATATCGAGGTATTCGTCACGGCTGACCTGACGTGTATTGACACGCAAAGTCAGTGGCGCAATTTGTTTAAGCTCATAACTGAGTTCATCAAATTGTTCACCCCAGTCTTTTTTCAGACGTTTGGTTAACCAACTTGGTAAATTGGTCGCTTGTTCAAGTACATCGTAGAACTGTTCTGTTTCACGTGTTGCGCGGCGCAAAATCGCGTTGATTAAGCCACTTAGACTGCCCATACCCAATTGTTTTGCAGCGTCTACCGTTTCGGAAATTGCAGCATGAGCCGCGACACGGGTACACAATAATTGGTACAAACCAAGGTATAAACAGGTTTCAACCACTTGGTTATCTACCGGTTTAGACAGTAGCGGTAAAGTCAGTTGTTTCAATGCATACCATTGACGTAAACAACCGAGCACCAATTCATGGAATAAAGCACGGTCTTTGTCCGATACAATATTCATTTGCTGCGCGAGTACCGATTGCAGCGATTGACCATTTTGGACAGCCAATAACGTCTTCACTACCTGAGCACGTAAATTAAGGTCTCGGGTCGAGGCGTTGGGAGATTGCTTCATTATAAAATTTGTCCAATAGTCAATTTTTGGGTTTGTAAAATTTGTACAGGGTTGAGTGGTTTAGCACCCGGCCATTGTAAAGAGGTCAATATAATCACGCTGTCATTGGCACAGGCAACGTGTATGCCTTTTTTATCGATGGCGATGATTTCACCTGCTTGAGCATTCGGTGCAGATGCAGCAGAAAGTTCAGAATGCCAAACGCGTAAATTGTTTTGTTCATCTAACTGAATAAATGCTACCGGCCACGGATTAAAGGCACGGATGTTGCGATCGATTTGTACGGCATCGATGGACCAATCAATTTTTGCTTCTGCTTTTGAAAGCTTATGTGCATAAACCGTTAACGCTTCGTCTTGGACTTCACGGCTGTCCAGATATTGCTGCAATGTTTGTTCAGTATCTAAAACGGCAGCAATAGCAGTTGCACCTTGCTCTGCAAGTTTGTCATGCAAAGTTGCAGAGGTATCCGTTGCTTCAATCGGGCAGATGGTTTTATACATCATGTCGCCAGTATCAAGTCCAGCTGCCATTTTCATAATGGTGACGCCCGTTTCTGTATCACCTGTAGCGATGGCACGTTGAATCGGTGCTGCACCACGCCAACGTGGCAGCAATGAACCATGAATATTCAGGCAGCCATATTTCGGGGTGTCTAGCACCACTTGCGGCAAGATCAAACCATAGGCTGCAACCACCATAACATCGGCATTTAAGGCTTTTAATTCCGCCTGTGCGGCTAAACCTTCTTCAGTCGATGATTTGAAATGAAGGGGTTGGTAAACGGGAATATCATGTTCAAGTGCTAAGACTTTAACAGCGGATGCTGTTAATTTTTGTCCACGACCTGCTTTGCGGTCAGGTTGAGTGTATACCGCAACAATTTCATGTTGTGTTTTGAGCAATGCAGCTAATGCTGTTGCGGCAAATTCTGGTGTACCGGCAAAGATGATTTTCAAAATGAATGAACCGAATCTGTGTTGAATATGTGGATTATAGCAAAGGATTAAAGCGTAATTTAGAACATTAGAAATTGATTTTTGCAACTTTGAAGCTGTCCAAGCTCAATGATTTCATAACCCAAAATAGAACTTTTGCAATTTTTAAATAAATTATATTTATATAAAATTTAAAAATTATTCATGAAAGTTTTGTATTGTGCAGCCTTTGATGGCGGTATAGTAGATTTCAGTTAAAAGATTTTTGTCGTCAAATCACTCGGTTTTATTTATAGACCCATCTGCCCAAATCTCAGCTTAAAAAGCCATCTTTAAAAACAATGGCTTGGTGTATGATAGGTTTAAAATTCGACTGATTTTACATCATTGTCAGTATGATTTAGCCAGAGTGAATCTGCAGGGTTCATTTCAAGCTCAAACTTTGTTGGAAATATAAAATGCCTGACTATCGTTCAAAAACATCGACACACGGAAGAAATATGGCGGGTGCGCGCGGCTTATGGCGTGCAACTGGTATGAAAGATGAAGACTTCGGTAAACCAATTATTGCTGTCGTGAACTCATTTACCCAATTTGTACCGGGTCACGTTCATCTTAAAGACCTTGGTCAACTTGTGGCGCGTCAAATTGAGCAAGCAGGCGGTGTTGCTAAAGAATTTAACACCATCGCAGTCGATGACGGTATTGCGATGGGCCATGACGGCATGCTGTATTCATTGCCTTCACGTGACTTGATTGCAGACTCAGTAGAATACATGGTGAGCGCGCACTGTGCTGACGCAATGGTCTGTATTTCAAACTGTGACAAAATCACCCCAGGGATGTTGATGGCGGCAATGCGCTTGAACATTCCAGTGGTATTTGTTTCTGGCGGCCCAATGGAAGCGGGTAAAGTCAAAATCCGCGGCAATGACAAAGCGATCGACTTGATTGATGCCATGATTGTGGCTGCAGATGACAACTATACTGATGAAGAAGTTGCTGAATACGAACGCTCTGCATGCCCAACTTGTGGTTCATGCTCAGGTATGTTCACAGCAAACTCAATGAACTGCTTAACAGAAGCATTGGGTCTGTCTTTACCGGGTAACGGTTCTACACTGGCAACACATGCAAACCGTAAAAAATTATTCGAACGCGCAGGCTCTTTAATTGTTGAATTGGCTAAACGTCATTATGAACAAGATGATTACAGCGTATTGCCACGTGAAATGGTAACCAAAGCATCGTATGAAAATGCCATGACTTTAGACATCGCGATGGGTGGTTCAACCAATACCGTTTTACACTTGTTGGCTGCAGCCAATGAAGCTGGCGTTGATTTCACGATGGACGACATTGACCGTTTGTCTCGCAAAGTGCCTGTACTCTGTAAAGTTGCACCTGCGAAAAACGACGTACATATGGAAGATGTACACCGTGCTGGCGGTATCATGTCCATTCTCGGTGAATTAGACCGTGCAGGCTTATTGGACACATCTGTGGGTACTGTTCACGAAGCAAGCTTAAAAGATGCTTTAGATAAATGGGACATTATCCGTACTGAAAATGAAGACGTTTACCAATTCTTCCGTTCAGCGCCGGGCGGTGTACCAACGCAAACTGCATTCTCACAAGATCGATATTACCAACGACTAGATGGTGACCGTGAAAATGGCGTGATCCGTAATGCTGAACATGCGTTCTCGAAAGATGGTGGCTTAGCTGTGCTTTACGGCAACATTGCGCTCGATGGTTGTATCGTAAAAACTGCGGGTGTAGATGATTCAATCTTGAAATTCAACGGTACTGCACGTGTGTTTGAAAGCCAAGATTCAGCAGTAGAGGCGATCTTGGGTAATGAAATCAAAGCCGGTGATGTGGTTGTGATTCGCTATGAAGGCCCACGTGGTGGTCCGGGTATGCAAGAAATGTTGTACCCAACCAGCTACCTGAAATCGAAAGGTCTAGGCAAAGAATGTGCGTTATTGACTGACGGTCGTTTCTCTGGCGGTTCGTCAGGCCTGTCTATTGGTCACGTTTCACCTGAAGCAGCAGAAGGTGGTGCAATTGGTTTGGTGGAAGATGGCGATTTAATCGAAATTGATATTCCAAACCGTACCATCAACTTAGCTGTTGATGAAGCAACCATGGCCGCTCGCCGTGCAGCGCAAGAAGCAAAAGGCTGGCATCCAGTTGAAGAGCGTCCGCGTAAAATTTCGAAAGCATTGAAAGCGTATGCAATGCATACCACAAGTGCAGCGAAAGGCGCAGTACGTGAAATCTAAGCTTTAGATTTTTAAATAAAAAGCACTCCAAATGGGGTGCTTTTTAAATTTGCATCTACATAACTTGCAATGGATACGAGGAAACGTCATCCGCAACTGTTTGAGGCAAACGGTAATTTAAAAGTGAATGTTTCTGCGATCATTTTTTTAGTTGCAATCAGTTGCCGAGTTTTGCGGATGACAAATGGTTTTGGTTACTTTTGCCAAAACAAAAGTAACATACGAGCTCCGAAAATTTGCTTTGATAGAGATAAGACTCCGTTATAACCAGCTTTTTAATGAAATAATGAGCAATTATTATTTATTTTAAAACTCTTGATCTGATTGAAAATAGAACCAAAGATCACAGCCTTGGATAGTAGCTGTAAAATATATGGCTTTTTGTAGGCATTCCCTTACTTTTTAAAGGAGAGGGCTAGGGAGAGGATTCAAGTGAAAATCCTCCCTTTATTCAAATCTTCTCATACGCCTTATATAGCTTTGCCATGTGATTGAAAAGTGTTGAATACACTAAAAACTTTTTTTGAGATCTAATTTCTTTTACATGCTGAGCGCTTTCTATACAATAAATTTAAAAGAATCCGCCAAGGCTGAAGCCAAAATCAGCCATCGCCAAGGAAGAACAATGAGTAAAAATAATATTCGCGAACATTCCGCTCCTGTTTATGAAGGTATCGAAAATGCGCCTGCACGTTCCATGATGCGTGCAACAGGCTTCCAAGATGCCGACTTTAAGCGCCCATTTATAGGTATTGCCTCGACTTGGGCCAATGTCACGCCGTGTAATATGCATATTGATGGATTGGCGCGTGAAGCTGAAAACGGGGTCAATGCTGCAGGTGGAAAAGGTATTATTTTCAATACCATTACTATTTCTGACGGCATTTCCAACGGTACAGAAGGCATGAAATATTCTCTGCTGTCGCGGGAAATCATTGCCGACTCTATAGAAGCTGTGGTGGGCTGTCAGGCCTATGATGGGGTGATTGCTATAGGCGGCTGCGACAAGAACATGCCGGGCTGCATTATGGGCTTGGCACGTTTAAATCGTCCGGGCCTATTTATTTATGGCGGCACCATTAAACCCGGAGCAGGTCATACCGACATGATCTCGGTGTTTGAGGCAGTCGGTCAGCATGCCAAAGGCGAGATTAATGAAATTCAAGTGAAGCAGATTGAAGAAGTCGCGCTGCCGGGGCCGGGTTCGTGCGGCGGTATGTATACGGCCAATTCGATGGCTTCAGCGATTGAAGCCTTAGGCATGAGCTTGCCAGGTTCATCGGCGCAGGAAGCAGTTTCAGCAGATAAAATTGCCGATTGTCAGCGTGCAGGTGAAGCCGTGATGAACCTGCTGCGTCTCGATATTAAGCCGCGCGACATTATGACCAAAGCCGCTTTTGAAAACTCGATTAAAGTGCTGATTGCCTTAGGCGGTTCGACCAATGGCGTACTGCATTTGATTGCTATGGCGCATACCGCAGGTGTGGAACTCTCTTTGGATGATTTTGTGCGCATTGGTAAAGATATTCCTGTGGTGGCCGATGTGCGCCCATCGGGTAAATATTTAATGTCGGAACTGATTGCCATTGGCGGCATTCAACCGCTGATGAAGCGCATGCTGGATGCAGGCATGCTCGATGGCTCTTGCCTGACCGTTACGGGTAAAACTTTGGCGGAAAACTTAGCCGAGGTAGAGGATTATCCTGAAGGTCAGCAAATTATTCTGCCATTTGATGCGCCGATCAAAAAGGATTCGCACTTAGTGGTGCTAAAAGGCAATCTGTCACCGACAGGTGCCGTGGCTAAAATTACCGGTAAAGAAGGACTATATTTTGAAGGGCCTGCGCGGGTATTTGAGGGTGAGCAGGGTGCCATGCGCGGTATTTTAGATGGCGAAGTACAAGAAGGTGAAGTGGTGGTGATTCGCGGTGTTGGGCCGAAAGGCGGGCCGGGTATGCCGGAAATGTTAAAACCGACTTCAGCGATTATTGGTAAAGGTCTAGGCAAATCCGTCGCACTGTTGACTGATGGGCGTTTCTCGGGCGGCAGCCATGGTTTTGTGATTGGGCATGTGACACCAGAAGCCTATGAAGGAGGCCCAATTGGCTTGGTTAAAAACGGCGATAAAATATCAATTAACGCTGAAACCCGTGAAATGACTTGGCATGTGGCTGAGGATGAACTTGCTGCACGTCGTGCGGCCTGGGTCAAACCGAAACCGAATTATACCCATGGCGCTTTGGCTAAATTTGCCAAGTTGACCTCTGGTGCGGAAAAAGGTGCGGTGACTGACCTAAATCTAGACGTCTAATCCATTGTTAAACATTGAACATTCAGCCCTGACTTGATATAAGTTTTGCACAAGGCTTATATCTCATTTAAAACAGCTTCATAATAGAAGTTGAATTTTAAGTATGTGCTGGAAGGTTCGGCACAATTCATCATTTTGAGGCAAAAAACGCATGTCACTGTTACGCCGTTGGTTCGATCCAATCCGATCGAGTTGGTTTTATCAGAAACCGACCCGACAAGCGGTGTTACCCACGGAACAAGGTCTGAGTGTTTATCTTCGACTGGATGATGTTTATAGCTATTTGGCTGCGCAGCAACTGCCTCAATTAGAAGAAATTCTCAGTGATGAAATCAAACCACTGAAAGTGATTATTTGTCGTCAGAGTGCTGAACCTCCAAATCAAATGTCATCGATAGAATGGCAACAATATTGTCTGAATGATGCTCAAATTTTAGCGCGGCAGCATCGTTTTAGCTTTCATGAAACACCTGAACAACCGACCGCTGAAGCTTTAGAACAAGCCGAAATTATTCTAAAAAATACCCCATTACGCGGCCAAGATTTTCTTTATTTACTTGAAGATGTGTTCCACATGCTGTGGCAAAAGCAGTATGGCAAGCTGAGAACACTGTACGCGATGGCCAGCCGTCATCATAAAGCGCAAGATTTTCCAGAACGGATCTTTTCTGACTTAGCAATTTTGACGGGGTATTTTGAGTTTGGTGAACGTAAGTACCATGCCGTAGATGATTTACTACGTTTAACGCGCCGTTTAAAACAACAAAAACTCCTGACAGATAACCCGATCTTTATGATCAATCATATTGAATGGCGTGAGCACCTGATCAGTGATGCAGAAGAGTTGAATGAAATTCAGGGACTCGATCCTGAGCTTGATCTCTATATCGCGATGGAAGATCCGATTTCATGGTTATTGCTAGCCTATATTCGTGAAGAATTGGCGGACTATTACAATATTCAGTTGAATGTGTATCCATTGTCGTATCACGGTCGTGATTTGTTTGACTGGAGTTTGGCAACACGTCTGTCTAAACGGACCGAAGTTAAGTTCACGCCATTTTGCCGGCCTACAGAAGCTGCGACATTAGCTATGTCACAGCTTTACTACAGTGCGCCCGAAGAGCAGCGTATTGAGGTGATGTATCGCATATTGGAAGCCGTATGGACCAAAGGGCGTGATTTATCCTTTAAAGCACATTTTCAGGCTTTACAGTATGAGTTAGAGATTTCTGAACTGACTACTGACGATATTGCTGAAAAATTAAAAGAAAATGATATGCACTGTGAGATGAAGTCACAGCCGGATTTTCCCGTCTTGGAATTACGTATTGCAGGTCAAAGCTATGTATTTAATAGCTTATACCGCGTATGGATGATTGAAAGTATTTTCAGTAATGTGTTAGAAGAGAAGTATAAAAGTGAAAACACCGCTGAAAGTGAAGCCAGAGAAGATGAAGAAAGAAAAAGTTGAGTCATTAGAGCAAGCCCGCGCACAGATTGATGTGATTGATCAGGGGATTATTGAGCTCATTGCAGCACGTCAGTTTTATGTCGATCAAGCGGTGCGTTTTAAGCGTTCAGTACAGGATGTTCAATCACCAGAACGTGTCGAAGCGGTGATAAGTAAAATTCGTCTACAAGCCACAGAGCACGGTGTAAATGCAGATATTGTGGAACGTTTATACCGCGATATGATTCAGCATTTTATTCAACGTGAGTTGAAAGAGATTCGTCCATAGTTGGGACCGATTTGAATTTCGTATAAGAGATTTTATGTTAAATAGATTCGATTAGGTGTTTATCTCTATACATCGTAATCTCAGCCTCCATTATAAAACTCAATAAATTCTGAGTTTATGCACGAGTCGTGGTGCCGTACATGATTTTGAACTATTCAAACGCCATTTAAATCAGATTCCTGCAGGGTGTTTTCTCCTTATAAGGGCTACCAAGTGATCTATACCGTGTATCCAAATAGTCTATTGCCATTAAAAGCAAAAAAGCACTGTAGACTAGAGCCTGAGCTAAAACTTTATAACTAAGAAATCAATAAAAGAAGAATTGGAATTGAGCATGTATTTGGGATTTTGAAAACCTTCAAAATTCTTGCTTAACGATATCGCAACCGTGGTAAAAGACTGGGATTAAGATTCAATTTAATTGCAGGAATCTATAATTTGGAACTGAGTAAAAATGGCTTATGAAAAAGCTTTAATGGTGTTTTATGGAATCTAATAAAGGTTATCCTCGTTTTTATATTTTTGCTTGTTTAACTCTAATTCCTGTTGTGTATTTTGGTTATTTTGCCAAGGAGTATTTTCTTATGGAAAAAGCAAGAAAATATAAAATAAAAAATAAAGTAAATGTGGGATGTTTGTTTTTGGAGAAAAAATATCAAACTAAACATGGTATTGATAAGTTTGAGGTAAATATTGATGGTAATAAATATTTGCTGAGCGATGTTGTTGTTAAAGGTTTTCCATTTAAAAAAAAATATTATAATTTTCAAAAAGAAATTAGTAATGAAAAAGCTTGTTATAGGGTTTCCTATGTAAAGGTTAAAATTCTATTTTTTGAACGGAGTTTTATTTATGATTTAGAATAGACCTCTTAAATTGGTTAAAATTTAAATATTATTCAATTATATTTTATAATGATTTAGCTAATAAAAAATTAGATAAAAGCCATACTTTCGCAAGGGGTCTATTAATTTGAATGTTAACTTACCCTAAATTAACATAATACACGTTATACGAATTCAAAAAATGGGAGCTAAGCTCCCATTTTTAATGCATTTTTTTAAATAAGACTAGGATGTGCATCTAAAATTCGAATCAATGTTGCTGCTGGTCCTGTTGGATAGCGTCGGCCTTGTTCCCAGTTTTGCAGAGTACGATGGCTAATGTGGAGACGTGCTGCAAATTCGCTTTGACTTAAACCAGTTTTTTCTCGCACTTCCTTAATATCTGGTAATTCAAGTTCGGTCGTTCGACTAGCTTGGATCTCTTTGCGCTTGATTGCTCCTGCTTCTTTAATCGAAGCAACTAAGTCATCAAATAAGTTGTTATCCATGAAATTGCTCCTTCACGAGTTGGCGCAGAATGGCGGTTTCTTTATCCGTTAGATTATCTTTTACAGATTTTGGATAAGCCACCAAGAAAAAGATTTGATCATCCTCATTTACCCAATAGTAAATTACTCTGATACCGCCACTTTTGCCTTTATTACCTTGAGCACAACGTACTTTTCGAATGCCACCGCCATTCTTGATTAAGTCACCTTTATCTGGCTGAACCAATAGATCTTGTTGAAGTTGACGATATTCCTCATCAGATACAAGGTCTTTGATTTGCTTGGTAAAGATACTGGTTTCAATGAATAACATAGATTCTGTGTACGTCAATGGCGTACAAGTATTCTAGCAGTTTCCACATCAAAAAACGAGAGCTGCTGCTCTCGTTTCGTATAACCGCCATTATGTTAAATAGGAACCTTAGAACAATAGAAAATTATAATTTCATTGCCATAAGGAAGAATACACTTACAATCCTACGTTCGTTTGTAAAGCAATTTGCTGTGAAGCTAATTCAAGTGCTTTAGATTTCCCTAATGGTTTAATATCAGTGCCTTCAGCATATATAAAATCTACCTTATCAATACCAATTAATCCTAATACTGCTATTAAATATGCTGTAACAGCATCTGTTGGAAGATCTTGATGAAAACCACCACGTGAACTAAAGATAATTGATTTAACACCTTTAATTAATCCTACGGGTGCGGTTTCTGTATATTGAAAAGTTACTCGTGCTCGTGCAATTAAGTCGAACCAGTTTTTTAATTGGGTTGGTACATTTAAGTTATACATTGGTGCTGCAATCAATAATAGATCACAATCTTTCAGCTCTTGAATAAATTGATCAGAGAGAGCTACTGCTGCTTTTACCTCAGGTTTTTCATTCGCCTCTCCACGTAAGGCATTAAATATCTCTAAGTTTAATACTGGTAAGTTCATAGCTCCTAGATCATGTTCAATTATTTGGTCAACATAACCACTTTGCTTACGTCTATATAAATATTTATTAATGAGCTGATTACTTAGAGATTTTTCCTGCATAAAACTAGATTTGATAACTAAAATTCTGTTCATAGTAAGGTTCCTAATATGAATTTTAATTAGATTATCATTGATAAATTGGATACAAAAGTGATAATAAATCAACTCATTGATTCCCAATTGGAACTAATATGCGTGTTAATGATCTGAAAAGTTTGATGGCATTTATTAGTGTTGTTGAACAAGGAAGTTTTACTAAAGCATCAGAAAAATTACATCTGACTCGTTCCGCTGTCAGTAAGATGATTTCAAAGCTTGAGGTACAGCTCGGAGTAGTACTTTTTAACAGGGATACACGTCATTTAGCTCTCACAGAAGAAGGTAGTATTTTCTATGAACATAGCCAGCGGGCTGTACAAGAATTATTAATAGCTGAGACATTATTTGAAAGTAATAATCAAAATATTCAGGGAATGATACGTATCTCTATGCCTGTATTATTTGGACAAAAGTTCATAGTTCCGATATTAAGAGACTTAGCAGATGAACATCAAAATTTGAATATGGTTCTTTCTTTTAATGATCGTTATATTGATTTAATTGAAGATAATTATGACCTAGTGATAAGAATTGGTAATTTAGAAGATAATAGTCAATTAATGGTTAAAAAGATTTCTGAGCATGCAATGTGGCTCTGTGCCACACCTGAATATTTAAAAAGATACCAGGTTCCTGAGAGCATCAAAGATTTAGATAACCATCAGACTATTGGATATTTGAAAAATGGGCAGCTTGAAAAGTGGATATTTCAAAGTTCTCATCATAAAACTATGAAATATTTGCCAAAAAATAAAGTTCAAATGGATGACATAAAAAGCATATTAGATTATGTACTAATGCATGGAGGAATTGGTTGGTTACCTTCCTGGTTGATTCAAGAATATATACAAAGTGGTCAATTAATACACCTACTTACTAACTATTCAAGTACTAACTATCCTATTCAAATTGTATGGAAAAGATCAAATTTCTTACCAATACGTGTTCGTACTACCATTGATAAAATAGCTTCATCAATACAAAAAGATAGCGTCATTAAATAAGATTTATAAGAGAGGAATTCTAAATTGATAGTAATACAAAATCTTTCTAGTTTAATTTTTAAACACGGATTTATTAAGCTTTCCTAAAATTAACATAATACACGTTATACGAAATTCTTGAAATTTTCCTATAAGTATCAATATTTTATTAAAAACCGTTCTAGTAAACAGCATATTGGAACGGTTTTTATATCACTATTCCACCAATACGCTTATAACTTATTCGAAATCAAAAGAGTTTGTTTAGCCCATCTACGCTATCTGCTTTAGACGCTATAACCTAGCCTCAACTTTTTATTGAGGCTCTATTCCAAAAACACTGATTTTTCAAAGCGCCTGAATTGCATAGCATAGAACCAATTCTTCAGCGAGTTTCGCCATGATTTGGTTCGTCATCACAGTTTTTGCAATCGCAGGTCTAATTAAAGGCACGATTGGGTTAGGCCTGCCTGCGGTATCGATGGGCTTACTCACCATGGTGATCAGTCCATTTCAGGCAGCTACGTTATTGATCATTCCATCTATGGTGACCAACTTTTGGCAACTATTTGCCGAAGGGCAGGTGTTGCGACTAATTCAACGCTTTTGGCCCTTGTTACTTGGGATTATCGTCGGTTCAATTTGGAGTATTTTTCCAACTTTAGGACATGGTGAATTTAAAAGTGAAGCATTACTGGGGGGCATGTTGGCACTATACGGACTGTATGGGCTTTGTGCCAAAAGCTTGCCGAACTTTGCACCACATGAAAAATGGCTATCTCCAATGATCGGTTATCTCGGTGGAGCGCTGACTGTTGCGACCGGTGTGGTGGTGATCCCTGTGGTGCCATATTTGCAAGGTTTGCAACTGAAACGCGATGATCTCGTACAGTCACTCGGTTTGGCCTTTACCACGTCGACTATTTGTTTGGCAGTGTTCTTACAGCAAAATCCAGTGGAAGATCTCCCGATTGATTATGCCATGTCAGCCATAGCACTGATTCCAGCGCTCATTGGCATGTGGGCAGGGAAAAAAATCCGTTACCGCATTCCAGAACAAAAATTCCGTAAGGTGTTTTTTATCGGGTTGATTGCCCTCGGTGGCTATATGATGCTGCACCAGTTTGGCGTGATTTAAAGCCTAGACTTGGCCATCTAAAGTAGATTTTTCTGACAGTAGAAACTGACTAAAATGCTGATAATTTAAGGGTAAATCATCAAAATTACGTGCGGTTAGGAGCAGTTTTCGATTGGCCCATTCACCGCTGAGCTCAACTTGGGCAAAGGCATACAAACTGATTAATCGTCCGGCCGCACGTTTTGGCATGATGGCAATGCCCACACCATTCGCCACCACTTGGGCGATCGCGGCAAAGTTCGGCAAACGCAGCCGATACTGAATTTCACAGCCGAATAATTTGGCTTGTGCCTCGATCGATTGTTGCAAGGAATGATATTGCATCAAACCGACAAAGGGATAATTCAAAATCTCTGCGGGTTTTAGGCTAGATTTCGAGGCCAATTCATGAGTTATAGGACAAATCAGTACCAAAGGATCATTTGCAAACTCAAGTGTTTGTAACTTTTCGGATTTAAAGAAACCTGAAATTAAGCCCAGTTGTGCATTACCTTGCTCTATCGCTGCAATGATGTCTTTAGACTCGGCTTCATGCAGCTCAATTTGTGTGTTGGGATTTTCTAGCAAATAACGTGGCAGCAAGACCGGCAAATATTCACTTTGTGCAGATGAATTACACCATAAGGTCATGCTCGAGCTTAGACCTTCGGCAAAAGGCAGCATGGCTTGTTCGAGCTGTTGTCCTTGGCGCAAGATTTGCTGTGCATGATCAACCAAGGTTTGACCGGCAAGAGTCAGTTTGACCCCTTTGGCTTGGCGAATGAACAGGGCGGTGCGGTAATGCTGTTCGAGTTTTTTAATCCGTTCACTGGCTGCTTGTAGCGAGATGGCAGAACGAGCAGCGCCTTTGGTCAGACTACCGCCGTCTACAATGTGCAGCACCAATTGGAGGTCGAACAAATCCAGTCGCATATGGTGTATTCCTTGGCTAATGCCTTATCTTACCGAAAGAGCAGCTATAAAAAAAAGCGACCTTTCGGCCGCTTTTCAAATGAATGTTGTATTCTTTTTTAAATGCTTTGGAGGCTTATTCTGATTTATCGCCCAAACTAAAGAACCAGTTCAAAATCAGCGCTGCAAATGTAGCAGTACCAATACCGCCTAAGTTGAAGTTACCGAATTGAAGTGCAAAGTCACCTGTACCTAAAATAATCGTGACTGCTGCCACCATCAGGTTTTTATTTTTTGAGAAATCGACTTTGTTTTCAATCCAAATTTTCGCACCTGCAATGGTAATTAGACCAAATACAACAATCGATGCACCTGTCAAAATGGCTTGCGGAATGGTATGAATAATCGCACCAAACTTTGGAGAAAGACCAAGGAAGATGGCGAATACACCTGCAAATACAAACACAATGGTCGAGTAAACACGCGTTACTGCCATCACACCAATATTTTCGCCATAAGTGGTCATACCCGGACCGCCGACACCGCCTGAAAGTGTGGTTGCAACACCATCTGCAACGAAGGCTTTACCAATGTGCGGATCGAGGTTTTCACCTGTCATCGCACCTACAGCTTTGATGTGGCCAAGGTTTTCAGCAACCAAAATCAACGCAATCGGTGCAATGATCAGCATGGCATTGAAATCAAAAACAGGCGAATGGAATTGAGGAACACCAAACCAAGCTGCATCTTGTACTGGAACGAAGTTGATTGGTGTGCCATGACCCATGACATTGGAAATGATGTAATACACCAAGTAAGCGAGTAGAAGGCCAACTAAGAGTAATAGACGTTGTAATAAACCTTTGGTGAACACAGCAATTGAACCCATACATACTACGGTTACTAAAGCCATCCACATATTAAAGTTATTACCGGCAACCCCTTTAATGGTCACTGGGGCAAGGTTGAGACCAATGATCATCACCACTGCACCTGTAACGACAGGCGGCATGAGTTTTTCAATCCAACGGGTACCCGTTGCCATCACGATAAAACCAAAAATGGCATATAAAATACCGCAGGCCATAATCCCGCCAGCAGCCAATGCGATATTGGCATTTGCTGCGCCAGTACCTGACGCTGCATAACCTGTTGCGGCAATGACCACACCAATAAAGGCAAAACTAGAGCCTAAATAACTTGGTACACGACCACCTGTCATAAAGAAGAACAGGATGGTACAGATCCCCGACATTAAAATCGCAAGGTTGGCATCAAAGCCCATCAAAAATGGCGCAAGGACCGTTGCACCAAACATTGCAAAGGCATGTTGTATCCCCAATACAACACTTTGCACAGGAGGTAGGTACTCATTTGTACCTACAGGACGTGCATCAATATTGCCTTCGTACGGGCGCCATTTGGGAAACCAATTGGACATAAAATGAGCACTCAATAGATAAATTGTGCACATCATACTCTTGTTTTTTAGAAGATTTAATCTCTTTTAAAAATATTTTGTTCAAACTAATTACATGACTTTACATATAAATTTACCAAATGGTAAAAGTTTTAAGGGTATAAAAAAGGCATTAAATCATGCAATTAATCAAATAGGCTTGGAGCCAATTCTTCATAAATTTTTCTTATTTTATATATTCCAAAATAAATTAAAACCAATATGACTGGTCAAAAAAAAAGCACACAGTTCTGTGTGCTTTTTGAAAACTTGGAAGATTTAGCCAGTGTTACGCAAACCTGCCGCAATACCCGCGATGCTGACCATCAACGCATGGTCGACTGGGGTATTTTCAGCCTGACGCTCGGCAAGGTAAGCGCGGCGGCGTTTCATTAGCTCGGCTTGCAGTAAATGTAGTGGCAATAAATAAGGTTTACGCACCTTCATGGATTGGTCGAGCACATCGTTACTGCTGAGTAATTTCGATTCACCTTTGAGTGCTAATAGCGTTTGTACCGCATCACGTAAACGCTGACGTAACTCTTCGCCCAATTGTTTGAGGTCTGCGTCATCCGTCAGATGAGACTCATAATACAGCGCCACATGACCATCGGCTTTGGACAAGACCATTTCCAACATATCAATCAGGGTTTGGAAATAAGGCCATTGCTCTAACATTTCTTCGAGTGTCTGCTTTTGACCTTGATCAATCACTTGATTAATCGCAGCACCTGTACCGAGCCAAGCAGGTAACATCAAACGGATTTGCGTCCATGCGAACACCCAAGGAATCGCACGTAAAGACTCAATCCCACCGCTAACTTTACGTTTGGCTGGGCGTGAGCCGAGCGGTAACATTTGTAGTTCCAGTTCTGGCGTTACAGTCCGTAGGTATTTTACAAAATGCGGATTTTCACGCACGGTTTGACGATATACCTGTACCGACAGATCCGTCATGCTGTGCATGAGCTGACGCCATTCCTGTTTCGGTTCAGGCGGTGGTAATAAGGTGGCTTCTAAGGTCGCTGCGGTGTAAATTTCCAAGTTTTGTAAGGCAATGCCTTCTAATCCAAACTTGAAGCGAATCATTTCCCCTTGTTCTGTGACACGAATCGCTCCTGAAATTGAACCCGGTGGCTGTGAAAACAGCGCTTGCTGTGTCGGCGCTCCACCACGGCTGATTGAACCGCCACGGCCATGGAATAATGTCAGTTGTACATCATGTTTTTTCGCAACCGCGGTTAATTCTTCCTGCGCACGATACTGTGCCCAGTTTGCCGACATAAAGCCCGCATCTTTGGCAGAGTCTGAATAGCCAATCATCACCTCATGTTTACCCTGAATATGCTGCTTATACCAATGCATATTGAATAGGGTATTCATAGTACGGGCGGCACCATCCAAATCTTTTAAGGTTTCAAACAGTGGAACGACGCGTAGCGCTTGTTTGATGCCGGCTTCTTTTTGCAGTAACAATACGGCCAAGACATCGCTCGGATGTTCGGCCATGGAAATAATATAAGCCCCTAAACTTTCAGGTGGCTGTTCTGCCAAAGTGCGCATGGTCTCAAAGACTTCTTGTACATCCGGATGTTCAATCAGGCTTTGTTTCGGCTCATTTAAAAACTTTGGTAGCAGTGGACGTTTGCTTTGGAGTTCCTGAATCAAGAAGTTTTGACGGGCTTGCTCCGTCCATGTTTCAAAATTGCCTAAACCTAAATATTCCGTAATGGCAGAAATCGCTTGGCGATGACGAGTCGACTCCTGACGAATATCGAGTTTGAGTAATTCGATACCGAAACAATTCACTCGATGAATAAAGTCGAGTAACTGACCATTGGCAATTTCAGGTAAACCGCTGTCAATCAGTGAACGGTAGCAAACCAATAGTGGATCGAGCAGCTCATGGCGACTTTTAATGACTTGGCTATCGTCAGCATCTTCACCACGGAGTTTCAGTGCCAACCAGTGACGAGTGGCTTTGAGGCGTTCACGCGCATCACGTAGATATTCACGATAGGGTTCAGGGTGGAAATGGCCTAAGGCATCACTAAGTTCTTTACTGCATTCTTGAATCGAAAGTTCCCAGCGCAGGTCTTCGATATCGCGTAAATACAAGTCGGCAGCTTTCCAACGTGAAAGCCACAGCACTTCTTGAGTAATATTATGGGTGACGTTTGGGTTGCCATCACGGTCACCGCCCATCCATGATGCAAAGCGCACAGGGGCAACATTTAAAGGCAAGGTCTTGCCACAATGATCTTGAACCATGCCATCCAATTCACGCATGAATTTGGGTACAGCATTCCACAAGGTCTGTTCAATGGTCGTGAAGCCCCATTTTGCTTCGTCGACAGGCGTCGGGCGATGTTGACGAATTTCATCCGTTTGCCATGCCGAGCAAATCAGTTGTTTTAAATCATCCAGTACGGCTTTGCGTTCGCGTGGCGTAAGTTTTTGTTGATCCATTTTAAACAGGCAATCATTAATCCCATCATATTTTTGGATCAAGGTACGGCGGCTAACTTCAGTTGGATGTGCAGTCAGTACCAATTCAATTTTTAATTCACAAATTTGTTGGAACAGTTGTTCCGCACTGATGTTATTGCTTTTAAATTTTTCAAATAAATGATCAAGTGGATTCGGTGATGGTGCTTGCTCATCAAACTCACTTTGGCGACGGCTGCGCACCACATTGTATTGTTCGGCAATATTGGCAAAGTTGAGAAAGTGCGTAAATGCACGGGTCAGTGGCAAAATTTCTTCATCTTTTAAATTTAAAAATAATTGTTCTAACTGTTTTTCAGCTTCAACTTGTCCATCGCGTGCGCCTTTAGATAAAGCACGAATTTGCTCTACCTGATTAAACAAATCTTGTCCTGCATGCTGCTTTAGGGTTTCACCTAATAAATTGCCCAGTAAGCGCACGTCTTCACGTAATGGAGCATCAATTTGTTGAATCATTTGTTATTTCTCCGCGTATTCCTGTCTCGACTATACCCCGAAAGTGCTGTGGCAAAAGGGGGTACAGACAAAAGTCGGATGACTTTTCTAGGTAAATGAGCAATAGCCATGCCATTTGTTTCAGTTTAGCGTTGAAATATTTCAGAAAATGCTTAGCTCTGTGTGCCGAGTTGATATTTCAGCATAAAGATGTCGATGGCAGAGTGAATAATGGCCTGTCGCTCTGCTGCTTCAGGTACTGGGCGCATGCCCAATAAGACTTCTTGATGGCGTAGTCCCATCAGTAGCGACACAATCAGTTCAGTTTGTCGGGCAGGGTTATCCTGCTGAATGAAATTTAAAGCTGCTGCGTCTTGAAAAAATTTTTCCCAGACTTGGCGCATTTTCAAATGTGAGGCACGGAAAAACTGGTCGACCAACGGACTGTGTTCGGCAGCCAACTCCAAAAGTAATAAATCCAGTTTAATGGCTTCTGGCAAATTCATGATGTTCAGCCCCAACTCACAAATTTCAACGAAAGCCTGCATAAAATGACTTTCGCTGTGCAGGTGTCGCGGGCGAGTATTCAAAATATATTCACAGGTATCTTCAATCGCACTGGTAAATAAGGTGGCTTTGTCCTGAAAATGGTTATAGACCGTCAGTTTGGTGACCCCTGCATGTTGCGCAATCTGATTCATGCTGCAACCGTGATAGCCCATTTCTAAAAATAATTGTTTTGCAGACTCTAAAATCCGTTGTCGTTTTTCTAAGTCTTTCGGGCGGCCGACATTCATTTGCTGAAAAAATTCCAAAAAAGGCGAAAAGGTCATTGATTTAGGATAATTAATCTAATTAATGTACCGCATGGTTTATTAATTAAAAAATAACCAAATTAATTGAATAATATTCTGCCCTAAAAAAGACTTTTTATTAAGAGCGAACTTCATGAGTACGATTAAGACCACAGTTGTCAGCATGATTATCGTTTGCAGTGTGACCTTATGGGGATGCAGCAAGGATAAAGCCCAAACGGAACAGGAAGTGCCATTTGTGATGGTGACTCAGCCGGGTGCCACACATTTTGAACAGAAAAGTTATGCGGGTGATGTACAAGCCCGCCAGCAAACAGCTTTGGCGTTTCGGGTTGGCGGTCAAATCACTGAGCGCTATGTCGATGTTGGAGACCAAGTCCGAGTCGGGCAAGTCTTGGCAAAATTAGACGTCAAAGATGCACAGTTGCAACTGAATGCAGCACAAGCGCAGCTTGAAAGTGCGCGTTCCGCTGCACAAATTGCTGAAGACGAACTAAAACGCTTTAAGCAATTATTGCCAGTCAATGCTGTGAGTCGTTCGCAGTATGATGCAGTGGAAAACCAATATAAAGCAGCACAGTCGAACTTAAAGCAAGCTCAATCAAATTATGATGTGAGTCGTAATCAGACCGGTTATAACCAATTAATTGCCAATAAAAATGGGGTCATTACTGAGCGTAATATTGAGATTGGTCAAGTGATTGCAGCAGGACAACCGGCATTTCAATTGGCGATAGCAGGTGAACGTGAAGTGGTCATTGGTGTGCCTGAACAAGCGGTTGCTGAAATTAAAACGGGGCAGGATGCATGGGTCACCTTGTGGTCTAAACCACAGGAAAAATTTGCAGGCTATGTACGTGAAATTAGTCCTGCTGCCGATCAGTCTCGTACTTATAGTGTCAAAGTGGCATTACGTGAAGGCAATAGCGCCATTCAACTGGGGCAAAGTGCACGGGTATTTTTAACCAAAGCACAGCAGAATGTTTTGCATGTGCCGTTATCGAGTGTGTCTGCGAGTGGTCAGCAGGCATATGTGATGGTGGTCAATGCAGATAATACGGTACGTAAAGTTCCAGTGAGTTTAGGTGAATACGGACGTGACAGCGTGCCCGTACTCAGTGGTTTGCAAGCAGGGGATTTTGTGGTGGTTGGCGGCGTGCATTTGCTCCGCGAAAAACAAAAAATACAACCTGTTGATCGTGAAAATCGTGCGGTACACATTCAGACAGGAGTTAAATAATGAATTTTAACTTGTCTGAGTGGGCACTGAAAAATAAAGGCTTAATCCTTTATTTTATGATTCTGCTGGGCATCGTTGGGATATTTTCCTATTCCAAATTGTCGCAGAGTGAAGACCCGCCATTTACCTTTAAAGTCATGGTGATTCAAACCTATTGGCCTGGTGCAACAGCCAAAGAAGTTTCGCTACAGGTCACCGATCGGATTGAAAAAGAACTGATGACTACGGGGCAGTATGAACGCATCATGGCGTATTCACGTCCGGGTGAATCCATGGTGACCTTTGTGGCCAAGGACAGTCTACGTTCGCAGCAAGTCCCCGATGTTTGGTACACCGTGCGTAAAAAGGTCAATGATATTCGCCATCAATTACCATCTGGGGTGCAAGGTCCTTTCTTTAATGATGAGTTTGGTGACACCTTTGGTAATATCTATGTGCTGACCGGCAAAGACTTTGACTATGCCACCATGAAGGAATATGCCGACCGTTTACAGCTCCAGTTACAACGGGTCAAAGACGTTGCGAAAGTGGATTTGATTGGTCTACAAGATCAAAAAGTTTGGATTGAAATTTCCAACACCAAAGCTACGCAAATGGGCATACCCGTGACGGCGATTCAACAAGCCTTGCAGCAGCAAAACACAGTTGCCAGTGCCGGCTTTTTTGAAACTAATTCAGACCGAATTCAAGTGCGTGTCAGTGGTAATTTACAAAACATTGATGAACTGCGTCAGATGCCCTTATTGGTGAATGGTCGAACGATTCAATTGGGTGATGTGGCAGATGTACATCGTGGCTTTAGTGATCCACCACAGCCGCGTATGCGTTTTATGGGCGAAAATGGTTTAGGCATTGCCGTGTCGATGCGTAAAGGTGGCGACATTCTGGCTTTGGGTAAAAACCTAGAAACAGAATTTGCCCGCCTGCAAAAAACCTTGCCTTTGGGCATGGAACTGAAAAAAGTTTCTGATCAGCCTGTAGCCGTGAAGCGCAGCGTCAATGAGTTTATGAAAGTCCTCGCTGAGGCCGTGATTATCGTCCTATTGGTGAGCTTCTTCTCCTTGGGTTTCCGTACGGGATTAGTCGTAGCATTTTCCATTCCATTGGTCTTGGCCATGACCTTTGCAGGCATGCAGATGTTTGATGTCGGGTTGCACAAGATTTCTTTGGGGGCATTGATTCTCGCACTCGGTTTATTGGTGGATGATGCGATTATTGCCGTCGAAATGATGGCGATCAAAATGGAGCAGGGCTATAGCCGGTTACAAGCCGCCGGACATGCATGGCGGACCACTGCATTTCCAATGCTGACAGGCACACTGATTACTGCTGCAGGATTTTTGCCGATTGCCACAGCCGCATCGAGCACAGGGGAATATACCCGCTCGATTTTCCAAGTGGTCACTATTGCATTGGTGGTGTCATGGTTTGCAGCGGTGCTGTTTGTTCCCTATCTGGGGGATAAATTACTACCCGACTTCAACAAAGATTTGGTACAAAAAGCCCCGTGGTATCAGCGCCTGTGGGCACGTTTGCGCAAACAACCTGAACCTCAGCCGATGGTGCATCATGCCGGCGAACATCATGATCCTTATCAGTCTCCGTTTTATCAACGTTTCCGTGGTTGGGTTGACACTTGTGTGACTTATCGCAAGACGGTGATTGCAGCGACGGTGGGCATTTTTGTGTTATCGATTTTAATGTTTAAAACCGTACCACAGCAGTTCTTCCCACCGTCAAACCGTGCTGAAATTTTAGTGGATTTAAAGCTTGAGGAAGGCGCCTCACTGAAGGCCACAGAAGCGGCCGTAAAAAAAGTCGAAGCGTTCTTGTCGAAAAAACAAGGCATTGATAATTTTGTGGCTTATGTGGGGACAGGTTCGCCGCGGTTTTATTTACCTCTAGATCAGCAGTTACCCCAAGCCAGTTTTGCTCAGTTTGTGGTATTGGCTTCATCTTTAGATGATCGCAATGAGATCCGCCAGTCATTAGCAGAAGAAATTCGTAAGCTCTTACCTGAAGTACGTACTCGGGTTTCACTTTTAGAAAATGGGCCACCTGTGGGTTATCCATTGCAGTTCCGCGTGTCGGGTGAAGATCTAAGCTTAGTGCGTGAGTGGGCACAACGGGTGTCTGCAAAAGTCAGTGAAAATCCGAACACCACCAATGTGCATTTGGATTGGGGTGAGCCAAGCAAAGTCATTAAACTGGACATCGACCAAGATCGCGCACGTCAAATGGGGGTTTCCAGTCTAGATCTGTCGAACTTCCTGAATAGTTCAATCAGTGGTGCAGTGATTAATCAGTATCGTGAGAAACGAGAGCTGATTGAAATTCGGATGCGTGGTGATCAAGCGGAGCGATTGGATGTCGGTTCGCTCAGCAGTTTGGCTGTACCGACCAGCAATGGTGGTTCAGTACCATTGGCGCAGATTGCGAAAATTGAGTATAGCTTTGAAGAAGGTTTGATTTGGCATCGTAACCGTTTACCGACCATTACTGTGCGCGCGGATATTCGCAGTAAATTGCAACCTGCAACGGTGGTGGGTGAGTTAAAAGATTCATTTGATCAGTTACGTGCAGAGATGCCGAATGGTTATCTACTCGAAGTAGGCGGCACTGTGGAAGAGTCAGCACGAGGTCAAACTTCTGTAAATGCGGGCATGCCATTATTTCTCGCAGTTGTCATGACTTTGTTGATGATTCAACTACGCAGCATGTCACGGGCGATGATCGTATTTTTAACTGCACCTTTGGGCATTATTGGCGTGGTGTTATTCCTGTTATTGTTCAATAAACCCTTTGGTTTTGTGGCAATGCTCGGCACGATTGCACTGTCAGGCATGATCATGCGCAACTCCTTAATATTGATTGATCAGATTGAACAAGATATTCAGTCTGGGGAGTCGGCTTGGGATGCGATTATCAATGCGACTGTACGTCGTTGCCGTCCAATTGTGCTGACTGCATTGGCCGCTGTATTGGCGATGATTCCACTTTCTCGCAGTATTTTCTTCGGTCCAATGGCCGTGGCGATTATGGGCGGATTGATCGTGGCGACCCTGCTGACCTTGTTCTTTTTACCTGCGTTGTATGCACAGTGGTTTAAAGTGAAAAAAACTCAGCAGAATCCTTAAAAGTGTCATAATATTGGGTGCGAAATATTGAATTTTTCTCTATAGTAGCACCTGATCTACAAAGACATTTTTAAAAAGTAAAACTACCACAAGTGCAGCGCGGCATATTGTGGTGTACGGGGTTGAATCACAGATGACAGCAGAGAGTTTAGCTAAGTATCGCCGTTATGTTGCGATTTCTTATGTCTTCATGTTTTTCGCTTTATTTACCCTGATTAGTGGTGTATTTGCCTACTGCTTTGCACGCAAAGTGACTCAAATCGATTCTGCAGAAGTTTGGCTCCAAGCCCAAGCGCTTTGGGTCATGCGCACCGTCGTGATTTATTCCATGATGGCCATTTTTGCCGCACTGTGGTTTATTCCTTTATTTTTCTATTATTGGGACACCTATCTTTGGGTGACTGCATGCACGGTAATTGGCGTGGTCTTTTCTGCGATTGCCTTTTTGTATCTATTAAATGCATGGATCCAAGGTCTATCCAAATTCGTTAAAAATAAGGCTGTCTTCTAAGTCGATTTATTTTTTTCCTGCCTACCCCTTGAAAAAATGGTTTGATTCCCCAATTTCAGACCACAGTTAAGTATTAAATTAAATTCCGTGAGGAGCATCGCCAGACATGGCTAAACGTGATTATTATGAGGTTTTAGGTGTATCTAAAACCGCAAGTGATGATGAAATTAAAAAAGCCTACCGTAAGTTGGCGATGAAGTATCACCCTGACCGTAATCCAGATAACCCAGAAGCTGAAGAAAAATTCAAAGAAGCTGCAGAAGCATATGAAGTTTTATCGGACAGCGAAAAACGTAGTATGTATGACCGTATGGGACATCAAGCGTTTGAAGGCGGCATGGGCGGCGGCGGTGGCTTCGGTGGCGGTTTTAGCGCAGAAGATATCTTTAGTCAGTTTGGTGACATATTCGGTGGCGCATTTGGTGGTGGTGGCCGTGGTGGTCAGCAACGTGCACGCCGTGGTTCAGACTTACGCTATGTTATGGAGCTTACCCTTGAGGAAGCTGTGAAGGGCGTGAAAAAAACCATTACCTTTACTGCGCCAGCGCCATGTGATGCCTGTGATGGTAAAGGATCTAAAAATCCGAATGACGTTGAAACCTGTAAAACCTGTCATGGTGCCGGTCAAGTGCGTATGCAACAGGGCTTCTTCTCTGTGCAGCAAACCTGTAGCACCTGTCGTGGTCAAGGTAAAATCATTAAGAACCCATGTAATAAATGTCATGGTTCAGGGGTTTCTGACCGTCAGCAAACTTTAGAGGTGACCATTCCTGCAGGTGTGGACAATGGCGACCGCGTACGTTTAAGTGGCAAAGGCGAGGCGATCCGTGATGGCCAAGCAGGCGACTTATATGTAGAAGTGGTGGTACGTGAACACGAAATCTTCCAACGTGATGGCGCTGACTTATATATGGATGTGCCTGTAAGCATTGCAGATGCTGCATTGGGTAAAGAAATTCAAATTCCGACACTCGATGGTCGTGTGAGCTTGAAAGTGCCTGAAGGGACTCAAACTGGTAAATTGTTCCGCTTACGTGGTAAAGGTGTGAAACCTGTACGTACCAGCATGACTGGTGACTTACTCTGCCGTATCGTGGTGGAAACGCCAGTGAATTTAACGGCTCGTCAACGTGAATTGTTAAAAGAGTTACAAGACACGATGGATGGCGATGACAATAAATCATCTCCGAAGAAAAAATCATTCTTCGACCGTTTGTTTGATTAATTGAAATGATTTGCTTGAGTTCGCTGTAATGTGAACTCAGGTATAAAAAAGCCTGCATAATTGCAGGCTTTTTTATTGAGCGTTTTAAGGTTTCGGCTGTGCTGTAGGCGGTAATAAACTCTCATAGCTCATGTCGAGCCTATAGATATTTTTAAGACGCTGTAGCTGATGACGTGCTTCAGCCTCACGACCATTAAATGCCAATAAACGTGCATATTTAATGATGTGGTATTTCGCTGGATAGCTGCGAACCAATTTTTCAGTATCCTGAATGGTTTGTTCAGAAACGATGGAATATGGATTTAAACGAATAATCGCTACCCGATGTCTAAATTCCGTGAGTAAATAGATCGGCGCATGGTTGGTGATTTTCTCCGGTGTTTTTTCATATTTTGATGCCTGACCCAGCTGAATCGCTGCATTGGCATAATCGCGATAAATCACCGTAATCAGCACGGCGCCAATCACGAAAACAATGCGGATAAACCACGGAGACAGACTCAATGTAGCCGTCTCTGGCTTCGCTGCTTGAAGAATGCCGATAATAAAACCCGCAGGCAGTAAGAAATATGCGTAGTTTTGCGGAAACTCCAACATGGCATGAATAACGAAGACACCGACCATCAATAGGCCAATCACAGATAATGCAGACTTGGCTAACTTCTGTAATTGGATGCCCCAATAAGCGAAATAGGCCAAGAACGGCACACCAATAATGGCGCCATTCCACAATAAGAAATCCAAAATAAAATTGTGTGAGCTACGAATCCATACAGGCCCTTGCACCGTGTCAGAGATCGAGACAAAAGCGCTACTGGTTTGATGCCAACCATAGCCAAACCAAGGCTGTGCAGCCACGGCATGCGCCATTTGTTGCCAAATGGCTAAACGCGACATATCGCCACCAGCACGTTTGACCACGTCACGACTTTCTTGAATATTCATGTCGGACATTTGGCTCATGATTTGACTTAATTTTGGCATCAATACAATCAGTGCCACAAAGCCGATAAACCATGCCAAGCTGTAAAACCAGCGAAGACGGATATAATCTTTGTACTGTGCATAAGCCAAATAGATTAGGACACAAATACTTGCTACCCAAGAGGTGCGAGATTGGCTGAGCGCGACCCCAATTAAAATAGGAATTGCACAAGCGACCAAATAGCGGGTTTTAACTTTTTGCTGTTCATAAACATATAAGCAGGCTAACAAGGACATGAGCAGAAACGTGGCCATGTTATTCGGCTGAGCAAAGTTTGCAAATGGGCGTGTAGTTCCACTAATTTTCATCACAAAAGGAAGAAACGAGTCGAAATCTAACCACTGACATATTGCGATGAGCCCTGTCATGACCCCAGAAGCAACAAAGGTATAGCTCAGGAATAGGAAGGTTCTTTCGCGTTTTTCCGTACCTTGAGATAGGCTAAAACCAAGATTGATACATAGCCAGAAGCTGAACACAAACAGCATACAGAGTAAGGCAATACTAAAATAATACACCTGCCCAAAAGCCAATTGGACGAAGGGAATCAGCGCTAAGAGCAACAGGGGCAAGGAAATTTTTGCCACCATGAGCTTTTCTTTAAAGAACGTTGCCGCTAAAGCAAACAGGGCAAAGAAGGTATAAAGCTCACCGGTATATGTGGCCCAAGGTCGGTAATGAATCGGAATCAGCCATGCCAGTGCAATACAGACTGCCGCACAAAGATACAATAGGGTTTTCATGAATATTCAAGATCAATAGAACGCGCCTATCATACCGTGAAAATGCTCAAACTTGGTGAGGGAATAGTCAGCGTCTGTCGTAGAGCTTGATTTGCAAAAGTCCTTCGGAAAATACAGGATTTTTTTGTTTGTAACTTAGCCTGCGCATGGAGTTTTGATATAGTAAGACCAATTTCGAATCAACATTAGGAAAATGTTATGTCAGCAGCTCCACGTATTGGTATCTTGGGCGCAGGCGGTCGTATGGGACGCATCTTAATTCAGGCGGTTCAGCAAGCTGGTTATCAATTGGCTGCTGCGGTAGAACGTCCTGAAAGTAGCTTAGTCGGTGCGGATGCCGGTGAACTTGCAGGGATTGGCGCGGTTGGCGTAAAGGTTGTCGGTAACCTTGCTGAGGTTTTAAAAGATTGTGATGTCGTGATCGACTTTACTGCTCCTGCAGCAACGGCACAGCATCTTAAACTTTGCCGTGAAGCAGGCGTTGCGATTGTCATTGGTACCACAGGTATGAATGATGAGCAAAAAGCTTATCTCGATGAAACAGCTACAGAAACTCCAGTGGTCTATGCAGCGAACTATTCTGTCGGTGTAAACGTTTCAATCAAACTTCTTGAATTGGCGTCAAAAGTGTTTGGCGATACAGTGGATATTGAAGTGATTGAAGCTCATCATCGTCATAAAGTTGATGCACCATCAGGTACAGCGCTAATGTGGGGCGAAGCCATTGCCGGTGCTTTAGGACGTGACTTAAAACAAGATGCTGTGTATTGCCGTGAAGGTCATACGGGTCCACGTGAACGTCAAATCATTGGCTTCCAAACGATTCGTGGTGGTGACATTGTCGGTGAACATACTGCGATGTTTATTGCGGATGGCGAACGTGTTGAAATTACCCATAAAGCGACTAACCGTATGAACTTTGCCTCTGGTGCAGTACGTGCAGCTGCATGGGTAGTTGGTCGTGAAGCACGTAAGTACGATATGAAAGATGTACTGGGTTTTAACGATATTGACGTATAAAAGCGCGTTAAAATCCGTTATAACAACAGCATAAAATTAAAATAAGACGATCAATGGAATGAAAAAAGTCATCTTTATGGCCTGTGCTGTCGCATTCACTGCGGCAGTACAAGCGAAAACTATGGATAATGCCAAACTCACGATTAATAAAAATAATATTAAAGTTTGGACCTACCAAAATGCTCAAAATCCTGTCTTTCAATACAAAGCTGAAACCAGTTTTGATGTGCCCATTGAAAAAGCGGTTTCCCTGATTTTAGATGTGGAAAATGCAGTGAATTGGGTCCCTTATATGGGCAGTGTCAAAGTCTTATCCCGTGATGACCAAAAAGGTGAATTCAGTTTATATATGGTGCTGGATTTTCCTTTTCCCTTAAAAGACCGTGATTTGGTGGTACAAGGCAAAATGCGTAAAGATGCACAAGGCATCATTAGCATCCAAAATAAAGCGGTGAAAAAAGGTTATCCGATCAATCCCAATTATGTACGCCTCACCGACTATGAGGGCGATTGGACCTTCCAGCGTTTAGGCAATCAAAAAGTCAAAGTGTCGACCTATGGCTATGCCAATCCGGAAGGTTCCATTCCGCTCAGTTTTGTGAATATGTTCGTGCAGCAGCAGCCTTATCAAATGCTACAAAAAATGAAAGTGCAGTTGGGTAAAAGCAAAACTATTGCGACCTTTCCCGAAATTTTAAAATAAGCACCAGTAATGATTCAGTTCAATATGAACGATCAATGACTTTGCATCTCAGGCAGGCGAAAAGCAGTCAACTGCTGCATGTGCTGTGCTTCTGGAAGTTCGATACTGAGTAAGGTCTGTTCTGGAAATGGATGTGGATGTAACTTGATTTGAAATTGCCGCGCGGTCATTTGTTCACAGGCAAAGCGAAGTTTGGCTTGCTGCGGCATGATATTCATGCCGTTTTCAGACTTGGCTTTATAGATATATAGCTGCTGATGTAACCCACCATTAGTAATCGGTTGGATCTGCTCAAGTTCATATTGCGTCAGTTTTTGGGCACTCAAAAAACCTTGAATTAAAGATTTACAGATAAAATTTTGCTGGCTTTGAGCTTGAGTGTGCTGTTCGGGTTGGCACGCCATAAGCGTGAGTGTACTGATGATGATTAGACCCGCTCGAAGCTGCGTGAAGTCATTCATTTAATTTTCCCCCTATCGTTATTTTTGAGATATCAACCTGATGCCATCAGCTTAAATCTGTTAACTTAATGGGTACAGATACAAGAATGATTAAAAAATGGGTACAGATGGCTTTTCAATATCAGCAGCTTGCGCAGCAGTTGGCACAGAAAATTTATAGTGGTGAATTGGCCGCAGGGCAGCGACTGTATGCGCTACGTCAATTTTCACAGCAGCATCAGATCAGTTTAAATACCGCGAAACGCTGCTATGAATTACTTGAAGCCAAAGGCCTGATTTATGTCAAAGAAAAGTCTGGTTATTTTGTGCAATCCTCACAGAAAGCCCAGCAAATTGCCGTGCCGAATCATCCTGATTTTGATTCCCGACCTCGTGAAATTTCGAATTTAGAATTGCAAATTCAGATCCATGAAGCATCTGCAAATAGTCGCCTGATTCATTTGGGTTCAATTCAGTTGTCCCCCAATTTTGTTCCTGTTGAAGCAATCAGACGTTCAATCCAAAGGGCATTAAAGCATTGTAAACCAGAAGATTTTTTATATAACAATCGGCAAGGTCATCCACAATTGCGTGAAGCGTTGTCGGCACATTGGGCTGAAGATGGTTTTTACATGCCTAAGGATGATATTTACATCAGCAATGGTTGTATGCCTGCTTTGTCAGTGATGTTGCAAAATCTGAGTGCGGAAGGGGAGAGTGTCATTGTTCCGACGCCGAACTATAACGGGCAATTGCAATTATTGGCTTTATTGAAGCGGAAAATTGTTGAAATTCCTGCCAATACGGAAGGTTTTGATTTAGAGCGTTTAGAGCAGGCAATGCGGGATTCAGGCGCGAAAGTATGCTTATTGACTGCAAATTTTCAAAATCCTTTGGGTTTTTGTTTAAGTAATGAAGATAAGGAACGAATTGCACAACTGGCTGAAAAATATCAATGTTATGTGATTGAAGATGATATTTATGCTGAGTGTAGTTTCAATGCAAAGCGACCATTGCCTATCAAATATTGGGATCGGGCGGGCTATGTGATCTATTGTGCGTCGATTTCAAAATCTTTATCGCCTTCTTATCGGGTGGGGTGGTTTTGTCTTCCACCACATTTGCAACATTTGCGTCCCAAATTACTTTTGCAAAATGATTCGGTGAATACGCCTTTGCAGTTAGGACTTGCAGATTTGATTTTTAGTCGTGCTTATCGCCAACATCTTGCTGAATTGCGTCCTAAATTAATGGTGCAAGTCGAGCAGTATCGTCAGTATATTTACGATGCTTTTCAAGGGGTTGATATCCGTCTAAATCGGCCTCAAGGCAGTTATGCACTGTGGTTGCAGATGCCTGAACAAATAGACAGTTTGGCGCTGTATTACCATGCGCAAAAACATGGCATCAATATTGTGCCAGGTTTAATTTTTGGTGAGGACAATCGTTATAACAACTGTATTCGTCTAAATGCCGGGCATGAGTTGTCTGTAGATATTCAGCAGGCCATTTTATTGCTTGCAGATTGGGTGCGTAAGGAATGCAGAAACTCAAATACCGTCTAATTTTGATGAGTGTATAAAGGACACAAGAAAGCCTGCATGCAGCAGGCTTTTTGGGCTTATATTTTTACCGTTAAAAATCAGCTTTCAGCACAATTCGATAACGAACATTTCCTGAATGCAAACGTTCAATCGCTTCATTCACCTGAGACATGGGATACATTTCAATTTGTGGTGCAATATTTTGACGTGCAGCGAATCGAAGTAATTCACGCAGTGCTGCAGGAGAGCCTGTTGATGATCCAGTGACCGATTTAGCACCGCTGATCAGCATACCTGCGGGGATTTGCATCGGCTCAAGTGCTAGGCCAAGCATGTGAACGCTTCCATTCGGTGCCAAAGTCGAAAGATAGGCTTGCCAATCCAATGTTACATTGACCGTGCTTAAAATCAAATTGAATTTCCCACGCTGCGCTTTAATCGCGGCAAGATCACGACTATTCACCACATGGTCAGCACCCATCGCTTTAAGTTCATCGGTTTTATCTAAGTTTGAGCTGAACGCAGTAATTTCACAGCCCCAAGCTTTGAGCAATTTAATCGCCATATGACCTAAACCACCAATGCCGATCACGGCAATATGGTGAATGGCCTGAATTTGGTGCTGTAATATGGGATCAAATACCGTAATCCCGCCGCAGAGTAGAGGACCAGCACTGGTTGGATCGAGATCATCTGGAAGGGGAATAACCCATTGCCAGCCCGCACGGACTTTGTTGGCAAAGCCACCCGCATGACCGACGATTGTCGCCGTCTTGGTTCCAGTACATTGCACTTGGCGACCATCGATACACGAGTCACAGTGTTGACAACTTTCTGCTGTCCAGCCAATGCCTACACGTTGTCCGACTTTGAGTCCTTTTGCTTCGCTGCCGAGTTGGGTAATGGTTCCAATCACTTCATGCCCTGGGACCACAGGATATACCGAAGATTTCCAATCATTTTGGATAATAGAAATATCTGAGTGACAAAGACCGCAATACTCGACTTTGACTTCAACCTGATGGGCTTGTAATTCACCTGCATCAAATTGGTAGGGAACAAGGGCTTCACCACTGTTCATTGCTGCATAGGCGTGGATCGTGTTGTTACTCATTATTCTATCCTTTCTGTTTTTGAGGTCATTCTTCGTGCGTGTATTTAAAGTCACAGTGATTTTCATGATCATTGACCATGCCGATGGCTTGCATCAGAGCATAGCAAGTCGTCGGGCCGACAAATTTAAAACCATGCTTTTTTAATGCTTTGGACATGGCCTGACTTTGAGCGGTTTGTGCAGGAGCTGTGCGATATTCAACTACATCATTATTGGCAATTTGTCCTTCGACAAAACTCCAAAGAAATTCCACAGGATGAATCCCTTGGGCTTTTAACTGTTGCCATGCTTTGGCATTATCACGAATGGCAGTGAGTTTGCCGATATGGCGAATCAAACCTGAATCTTGCAATTTTTCTTGTAATTGTAGGTCACTCAACGCTGCAATTTCGGCAATGGGATATTGAAAAAAATGCTGCTGATAACAGGCCCGCTTTTTCAGCACAGTAATCCAAGACAGCCCCGCTTGTTGTCCTTCAAGACACAGCATTTCAAAGAGATGCTGCTCATCAAAACTGGGTTTAGCCCACTCAGTGTCGTGGTAGGCAATATATAAAGGATCTTCGGAGCACCAAGCACAGCGTTGTATCGTCATGTTGAATGCTCCTTTTTGACTTAAATTTTAAAGACAGTCCATTGATCGTTTTTATTGTCCCAATACAACAGTTCCGCTTGATCGAGATCGGCAAATTGAATCCATACATCTTTACCTGATTTGTCTGCGTAGCCGGTGCTGATGAGTAATGCTTCTTCAGTAATCTCCATGATCCAGCCCTGATAAGACTGTCCATTGAGGCTGATTTTTTGTTGATTACCAGATTCTGCAAATTCCACCAGACGATTGATCAACGCTTCTGACATGTATGTTTCCTAAAATTAACGTAAATACGGATAGGGGTTAACGGCATTGCGACCTTTACCACCCAAGTAAATGCCATAATGCAAATGTGGTGCAGTATGTCGAGCATTGCCAGTATTACCTACATAGCCAATGACATCACCTTTTTTGACATAGTCGCCGACGTTTAAGCCACGTTTATGACCATCAAGATGCGCATAATAATGCCAAGAACCTGCGGGCCCCATAATCCATATCACTTTACCACCCAAATTGTTATTACGTAAGTCAGCAACTAAACCTTCTGTAGCACTGAGGACTTTTGTTCCACGTGGAACAATAATATCAATACCTTCGTGGCTTCGTCCTTGGCTACGCGCTGCCCCCCAAGTATCTTTGAGCGCACTCCGTTTGATTTGATGAACTGGAACAGCCAATTGATTGGATAAACGCATGTTTTGTAATTTTTTCACTTCATGAGCAGGCAATGTACTGCTAGATGGTTTGGGTGGAGTCGACGTACAGGCGCTGAGTAAAAGCAAAATAAAACCAATACCGCCGAACAACCCTTTGCGAAGCTGAAAAAATCCTTGAGTCACATTTGTCCCTATACAATTGATGAGCAGTTCAAAACTATGGCATAGAATGGCTTTCGAGTTCTAGCGTAGAAATGAGTTTTTTCATGGCGGTTGGAATACCGAGTGCAGTGGCTTGTATCGGGGTATACCACTGTGCGTTGCATTCAATGGCTAAATGCTCTTTTTGATCGGCGGCAACGCTAAACACTGTAGCCTCTAAAAGCCAAGTGAAGTGGGTAAAGCTATGTGATATTTGCACTTGAGTGGTGGTAGGTTTCAGACCAAGCTGCTGAGTGTGGGATTGAAACTCATGGGGTTGATCAAAAATAGGTAAACACCACAGACCGCCCCATAGACCGCTATTCGGACGTTGTATCCACAGCCATTCTCCTGCAGATTGAATCAGCATGACTTGAGCCTCTCTCACTGGAACAGGCTTTTTAGGCTTTTTATAAGGTAATTCAGTCTCGAAACCTTGTGCATGTGCTTTGCAGTGCTGTTGCATGGGACAATATAAACAGAGCGGTTTTTTCGGCGTGCAAACGGTTGCACCCAGATCCATAATCGCTTGGGTATAATCGTGGTTGCGTTCAGTGGGGCAGAGCTCTGTCGCCAGTTGCCACATGGCCCGTTCATTTACAGGTTTCGATAAATCATCTTCAATAGCAAAGAAACGAGACAATACACGCTTGACGTTGCCGTCCATAATCACGCCATATTGTCTTAAACCTAAAGACATCAGCGCACCCGCGGTAGACGGGCCGATGCCCGGTAGTTCCATCCACTGCTCAAGATTGATTGGAAAATGTCCCTGACGTGCAACAATTCCTGCGGCTTTGTGTAAGTTCCGAGCCCGTGCATAGTAGCCTAAGCCAGCCCAATAGGGCGCCACATCATCCCAAGAAGCATGGCCTAAATCTTCAACAGTCGGAAATCGTTGAATAAATCGATCAAAATATTGTAGGACAGTTTTGACTTGGGTTTGTTGCAGCATAATTTCTGAAACCCACACTTTGTAAGGGTCATCCTTCACTTGCCACGGTAAGTCATGACGACCATGGACATCAAACCAGTCGAGAAGGGCATCAGAAAAGTTAAACATGCAATACAGTCAAAATTGAAAAAACCTGCCTAGTATACATCT
Organism: Acinetobacter sp. YH16042; assembly: GCF_013417245.1. Taxonomy (NCBI): domain Bacteria; kingdom Pseudomonadati; phylum Pseudomonadota; class Gammaproteobacteria; order Moraxellales; family Moraxellaceae; genus Acinetobacter; species Acinetobacter sp. YH16042. The sequence goes on along the minus strand of NZ_VPEJ01000006.1, from coordinate 117,465 downwards.
TTCAATAGGTATTCTTTTTGTTCAAAACGAAATCTGTATATCAGGGGAAATGCAAAAATAGCGGCTATCAAAAAAGGAGCCGAAGCTCCTTAGTGAGTGTAAATTTAAAGTTTAGCTTTTAAAGCCCCAGCGGGTATCAAGCGCCAATGTTTGGTTTTCATAACGTGGAATAATGTGAATATGCACATGTTCAGTGGCTTCGCCAAAAACTTGTCCATCATTAAACCCAATATGAAAGCCAGTGGGTTGATAGCGTAAATTTAATTCATTACGCGCTTGTTCAAGTAAGGACATTAAACTTTTACGTTCTTTATCAGTAATTTCAAAAAATGAACCAACATGACGTAGCGGGACAATGACAGCATGCCCTTTAGACAGTGTATGTGGTTCAGGAAGTACAACACCAAAATCATTTTTTGCAATCACGTCATATTCGTCAAAATTGCAATATGGACAATTGAGTTCTGTCATTGTGCTCTCCTCATTTTTATAAATTAAATATTGGTAGTGGTTCTTATGGCTTTAAGAACCAAGCTGGCGTGCTAACAAGGCATACATGGCCGCTAAGCTTTGCTGTTCTGCAGCAGCGTTATAAGCTAAATCTACGCCGTTGGCTTTGGCACGTTCATCCGCCATCGGGTTGCTAAAGCCGTGTTTTGCGCCTTCAAAAATATTGATTTGATACTGCACTTGGGCAGCATCCATTTCATTTCTAAAGGTCGCAACATCTTCTAAGCTCACCATCGAGTCGAGCTCACCATGTTGCACTAAAATCTCTGCTTGGACTTGTCCTGTTTGTGCAGGAGTCGCTGTAGCAAGTGTTGCATGGAAGGTCACCACTGCTTTTAATTCAGCACCTGAACGAGCTAAATCCAGCACGACTTTTCCGCCATAGCAAAAGCCTATAGCTGCGAGTTTATCTGCATTTACTTCCTTTTGCTGTGCCAAAGTGTTTAATGCAGCAGACGCACGGGTCACGATGGTGTCAGCATGATCAAAAGTCTGCATCATCCATTCATAAGCTTGTTTGGCATCAGTGGTGACTTTTTTGTCACCATACATATCCAAAGCGAAAGCAGCATAGCCTTGTTCTGCCAATTCGCGCGCACGTTGTTCGGTATATTCATTGCGTCCCCACCATTCCGGGGCAACTAACACACCTGCGATCGCAGTGTCTGACTCTGGTACGGCAAAATAGCCAAAAAGTTGAGTTCCATCCGCTGCTGTATATTGAATTTCGCGAGTCTTAATTTTAACGGTCATGGTCAAATCCTTATGTGCGGCTACGCAGTTGATGAAGATTTAAAATAAATGGAAATTGGTTTTTGTGAAATAAATATAAGATATCAATGTGAATTTTAAGTCAAATCAATCAAAAAAATTGTAAAAGAAAATAATGGAAAGAAGAAATATTGAGGAGCACCGAGATTTGTCGATGCTCCTAAAGAGAGTATTGTTATTTCGGGAGAACTTCAATGAGCTCTACATCAAAAATCAGCGTGCTATTTGGCTCAATGACGTCTGCTGAACCAATTTGACCATAGCCCAAATTGGCAGGAATGAAGAAGCGATATTTTGCACCTTCTTTCATCAACTGTAGACCTTCTGTCCAACCCTGAATGACTTGACTCACTTGGAACATCGCAGGTTGGTTGCGTGCAATTGAACTATCAAAAACAGTACCATCAATTAAGCGACCTTCATAGTGAACTTTCACTGTTGAATTTGCTTTGGGTGACTTACCTTTGCCAGCTTGAATGACTTGATACTGCAGGCCAGATTTCGTGACCTGAATGCCCGGTTTTTTGGCATTTTCAGCAAGGAAAGCGGCACCAATGGTGGCATTCGCATCCGCTTTTTGCTTCAGTTCAATCAGTTGTTTCGCTTCGGTTTGCTTTTTATATTGGGTTAAGGCACGGGTCATTTCTTCATCTGTTAATGACGAAGCTTGACCTTTAGAAGCTGCCTTTAAACCTGCAACAAATGCATCAATATCCAAATCCTTAATGGATTCAGCATTACTGCGTCCCATTAAATAACCAAAACTATAACCCACTTGTTCTGCAGCACTACTTTTATTACTGACATCTTTGGCAAATACAGTGCTTGAGCAGAGTGCCAAACACAACATACTGATCTGTAATTTCATGACCGAGTCTCAAAATAAAGCAGGAGAGCGAAAAGCTCTCCTGTACCGGTTTTATTATTTAACTTCAATGAGTTCTACATCAAAAATTAAAGTACTGTTCGGTGGAATCGTTCCCGGAACACCTTGAGCACCATAACCTAGGTTTGAGGGAATATATAAAGTAGCTTTGCCACCTTCCTTCATTAACTGCAGACCTTCAGTCCAACCCGGAATTACTTGGTTCAACGGAAATTCAATTGGCTCGCCGCGCTGTACTGAACTATCAAATACTGTGCCATCCACTAACTTACCTGTGTAGTGAACTTTAACAACTGATGTGGCTTGCGGTTGTTTACCTGTACCTTCTTTCGTTGTTAGGTACTGTAAACCAGAAGCAGTGGTTTTAACCCCAGCTTTGCTTTTATTTTCTGTTAAGAAATTATCGCTGCTACTTTGTGCTTGCTTATTGCTTTCGAGCTGCTTATTTTGCATTTCTTGTTGGAACTCAGCATATGCTTTTTGTAATTCTTCTTCAGTATATGCAGGTTTTGCACGAGCATGGCCTGCACGAACGCCAGTGACAAAGCTATCAATATCTAATTCTGGAGGCGTTTGATGGGCAACTTCATAACCAAGGGCATAACTTATTTTAGCGACAGCAGAAGCATTGGCAGCTGGTTGAGTTGATGTTGCTGATTGCGTAGCAGGTGTTTTAGTTGCATAGTAAACAGGAACAAGTGCGGCACCGCCGAGTAATACAGCGACAGCGATAGGTAGGGCCTTACTCATATATTTTCCCACAATTATTTTATATGTAAAAAGTTGCTGAAATTCTAGCAGACTTTTCCTGTTCAGCGCTTACCTATCTCTACGATTAGGTAAGGTGCAGGAAAGATCATCATAGTCATGTTCTTATTTTTATACTATAACGGTATGAATATATAAAACATTTTTTATACAGAAAGTGGCATGCAACATAAATTTTGCACATAAAAAAAGCCACCGTATTCGGTGGCTTTTTTGAATAGGCTTGAATTAGTCTTGGTCTTTTGAAGCTTTATAACCATAAGAATAGTTATAGCCATAACCATAACCATAACCAGCTGAGCTACGTTGAATGTCGTTTAGAATAATACCATTGACCTTCACACCCACTTGTTCAAAGCGGTTCACGGTTAACTCTAGTTCTTTCAACTGAGTTTTCGCATAACGAGCAATCACCAAATTCACACCAGCATATTGCGAAATAATGATACCGTCTGTCACAGCAAGTACAGGAGGCGTATCAATGATCACATGATCAAACATCGGTGAAATCAACTCTAAGAATTCTTTGAATTTACCAGAACTTAAAAGCTCAGATGGGTTAGAAGGGCTCTTACCGCGAGTAATCACACTTAAATTTGGAATTTCAGTGGTTTTAATGATGCTGTCTAGATCACGCTGACCATTTAAATACTCAGAAAGACCTGGTTGGTTGTCATGATTGAAGTATTTGTTTAAATAACCACGACGTAAATCGGCATCAACAATTAAAACGCGTTTATCACTTTGCGCAAGAATCGTAGCTAAATTGGTTGAAATAAACGATTTACCGACTTCTGGTGCAGGCCCCGAAATCATGATCAGGTTATTTTTTGCAGATGTCAGTGCAAAGTGAATGGCAGTACGCATACTGCGCAAGCTTTCAATTGCAATATCATCGCTATTTTTAACTGCAAGTACAGGAATGGTCTTTTTCTTCTTCAGTAACTTGATGCGACTTTCTTGAACAGGTGAGCGGGGCACAGTGGCATAAACAGGAAGATCCAGATTGTTTTCAATTTCTGATGAATCTTTGATCCCTGAGCGCAACATGTTACGAAACAACGCAAGTAATGTACCGAGGAAACCACCGAGGAAAATTGAAAGTATCAAGATTTGTAGTTTTTTCGGCGCAATCGGTTCAATCGGCTCTACAGCAGTATCCACAATACGGACATTACCAATTTCACCAGCTTTGGCAATACGAAGCTGTTGGTAAGAATTCAACAACGCTGTATAAAGTTGTTGTTTTACTTCAACTTCACGGTATAGCTGTAAATAACGACGCTGTAAGTCTGGTAATTTTTTTAAGGTAGTATTCAGTTCACCAATTTTGCTATTGATTGCACCCAATTGAGCATTCATTTGTTGCATCACGGGATGTTCACTGGTGTACTTCGCAGAAGCTTCGGCAACTTTTTGCTCTAATTCAGCTTTTTGAGTTTCAAGAGTGACGCTTTGAGTTAAATATAGCTCAGATTCTTTAGTCACATCGACGGTATTAAACTCTTGACGGAATTTGTTAAATTCGCGTTCCGCAACATCCAGTTGTTGTTTTAGTTCAGGTAGTTGCTCATCCAAAAACTTTAAGGTCTGCGCGCTTTCAGCTGAACGGCGTTCAATATTTTGCTGGCTATAGGCTGCTAAAATTGAATTGAGTACTTGGGTAATATGTTCTTTATCTTGACCCTGATAATTTAATCCGAGGACACCGGTCATTTTCCCTTTTTCAGCAACCGAAAAATTCTCTAAAATATTATCAAGTGCAGCAGGTAAAGATTGCTTTTGAATTAGGTAGTGATCTTTTAACTTGTCGCGGGTAAAAATCGAAATATCCCACGATCCATCAGTGGTACGTAATGAATTCGCTTGATTGAGCTTCGCAGTCAGAATTTTTTCTTCAGTTTCGGTATCTATCAGTGTAATGAGATTATCTTCGAAGCTTAAACTGAGGTCTTTATCACGATATACGTTAGGCACATTAAATTGACGGACTTCAAAACTTTTTTCATCGTCTTTAAAAGTTACTGATTTATTTTTATATTCTGTGACATATTCATGCGGGGAAAATAAGCGATCAGTGAAAGAATTTTCTGTACCGGAAATTTTTAGGTCGAGATGTAAACTCTGAATGACATTACCAAGAACTAAACGTGATTTAAGAATCTCAATTTCTGCTTGGGCAGGTTGTTTTTGATCAATCAAGCTTGATAGATCACCCAAGAGTGCTGCTGAAGTTCCTTTACTTTCCTCAACCTGTACCAGTGCATTTACTGCGTAGGTATCAGGCGTGGTTCTTAAATAAAGCAGGGCACAAACGAGACTTAAAATTACACATAAAGCAATTAACTTCCACTGTGCAATCAGAGAGAAAAATAATTCTTTTAAATCAATTGTATCTTCTGTATTGGTATTTTGGCTCATAATCGTACATCAAAAGTTAAATTTGTTTAGTCCAATCTGCAACGCAAGATTGGATCAGTTCTGAGGTCTGGTCAAAAAAAGCTTGATCGTGCTGATATGGGTCAGGCACATTTTTACCTTGCCAATGACCTAAACGAAAAGTCTTTCCCTTTGCAAATGGCCATGTCTGTTCAATATGCTTTTGTTGATTTGAACTCATGACCAAAATTAAATCTGATTTTTTGATCAGTTCAGCATTTAATTTTTGGGCAATATGTCCACTCATATCGATGCCAATTTTTTGCATACAGTATTGAGCTTTTTCATCTGCTGCATGTCCAATCATACCTGAGATTCCCGCTGAATAAATATTCAGATCGGGATGAGCTTTTTTTAGGAGATATTCTGCCATAGGGCTTCGGCAAATATTACCTACACAGACCACCAAAATATTTTTAAATAACATTATTGGCCCAATCTGTCCATGTTATAGATCATATTTGAGAAAGGAATCACTTGATTGATCACACGCTGCCAACGAGCTAAACCGGATGCATCAACATAGACAATATCATTGCTACGCATTTTGAACTGGTTTGCGAGACCAAAATCACCGATACTGGTCAAATCTAAATGGTAAATTTCAGTCATTGGGCTATTCATATCGCTACGCACAACGTATATTTTACCTCGACTCGCTGAAAGTGAGTTAATCCCTAGACTTTCCCCCAAGACGTCACTTAAACTCATTCCTTGATCACGCATTGGTAGGGATTGATTTTTACCAGATTCACCCATTACATAAATTTTCTGATTTTCGCGTGAATTGACATAAATTGTATCGTTAGGCTGTATGAGTAGATTATGTAGTGAATAGCCAGCCTTTTCTAACTGAATGCTATTTAAGTTGTAAGTTTGTCCTTGGCGTACCAAGGTAATAGACGTATTATCGCCAAATTGCGTATTCACACCGCCAGCAAGACCAAGTGCGGTATACACGCTAGTAGGTTGATCCGTTAAATTAAATTGACCGCCTTTCATTACATTACCTTGGACAGAGTAACGTTGTCCTTGGTAGGAAAGTACGCGAACAATCACATCTGGGGTTTTTAAGTAACGAGCAAGTTGGCTGCGTAATTCCTGATTGACTTGTGTCAGCGATTTTCCTGCAGCTTTATATCGGCCAATAATTGGAAATTGGATATAGCCACTTTGATCAATTTGGTAGCCATTAGAAATAATGGCATCTTGATTGTTAATTGTATTTGTTGGGGGGGTTATTTCGGGATATGCCCATAAATAAATAGATAAAATATCACCTGAGTTTAGACGATAACTTTTTTGTTGTTGATTGAACAGATGGGCAAAATTTTGCTGATTTACTTGGGCGGGTTGAACAGCAACTAAATTTTCTTGAGTTAGCTTAATAACATTGACTGTCGAGCCTAAATTAGTCTGAAATGTGCCTTCTTTAGGAAGGTCATAGGTTTGTAAGCCTGAAGTAATGGCACAACCCGTCATACTTAGACTCAAAGCTAACATACAGCTATAACGATAGTAACTCACTCGAATACAAATCCTATTTATAAAATATTTGAATCATTGAAATGCGGGTTTAAGTACCCAAATTACTCATTTTAGAATGTTAAGTTTATACTATTCACCTTGTAGAATATAGTTTTACATTTGTTTTAAATCGTAAGTTTAATCAACACTTGTATGGATGAATATCTTTTTAAAGATCTAGTTGTTATTTGAATTTTTTTAAATATGCAATGTTGGTTTTATAGGGTGAATTGTTTAATCCAATAAATTTTTTTGATTAAAATTACAGTCGTCATAGAACATCATTACACAATCGAAATTTGATTTTCTGATATAATTTAGCGCTATTTACAACATAACGATGATTGATGATTCATCGATGACATAGGCTTCAGTATGTTACAACTCTCCGAATTAAAAATTGCCATAATCGGATTAGGTTATGTCGGTTTACCGCTAGCTGTTGAGTTTGGAAAAAAAGTTCCCGTGGTGGGCTTTGATATTCATCAGAAGCGTATTGATGAATTACGTAGCGGACGTGATCATACCTTAGAAGTCTCTCCTGAAGAATTAGCACAGTCGGCTCAGTTAAGTTACAGCGCAAATTTAGAAGACTTAAATGACTGTAATTTTTTTATTGTTACTGTTCCAACGCCAATTGATGAATATAAACAGCCAGATCTAACACCGTTAGTGAAAGCCTCAGAAAGCATTGCAAAAGTGTTGAAAAAAGGCGATGTGGTTGTCTACGAGTCAACAGTTTATCCGGGTGCAACAGAAGAAGTTTGTATTCCTGTTTTAGAGAAAAATTCAGGCTTAAAATTCAATCAGGATTTTTATGCAGGCTATAGCCCTGAACGAATTAATCCGGGCGATAAATTGCACCGTGTGACCAATATTTTAAAAATCACTTCGGGTTCAACCCCAGAAGTTGCTGATTATGTTGATGAAGTCTATAACCTGATTATTGAAGCAGGCACTCATAAAGCAGCCAGTATTAAGGTTGCAGAAGCCGCTAAGGTGATTGAAAACACCCAACGGGATGTGAATATTGCTTTAATTAATGAATTGGCGTTGATTTTCAATAAAATGGGCATTGATACGGAAGCTGTATTACAAGCGGCTGGTACCAAATGGAATTTCCTTCCATTCCGTCCGGGTTTGGTTGGTGGTCACTGTATTGGTGTTGATCCGTACTATTTAACGCATAAGGCACAAGCGATTGGCTACAACCCTGAAATTATTTTAGCGGGCCGCCGTTTAAATGATGGTATGGGGGCTTATGTGGTGACTCAGCTGGTGAAAGCTATGCTGAAAAAACGCATTCAAGTAGAAGATGCCAAAGTTTTAATTTTAGGCTTAAGTTTTAAAGAAAATTGTCCTGATATTCGTAACACACGCATCATTGATATTGTGAATGAGCTGAAAGAATACCATATTGATGCCGATGTATATGATCCTTGGGTGGATGCAGCTGAGGCTGAACATGAGTACGGCATTAGCCCAGTACAGGCGCTTGAAAATGGCAAATATGATGCAGTAATTTTAGCGGTTGCGCATCACCAGTTTAAAGACATGGGTGTAGAGGCGATCCGTGCTTTGGGTAAAGCTGATCATGTGCTGTATGACTTGAAATACGTGTTATCTCAAGCTGAATCTGATCTTCGTTTGTAAGAGGGCCATACCAAAATGAATCAATATCAACAGGTATGTGAAAACCTTAAAACAGCGCCTAAAACATGGCTAGTGACAGGTGTTGCGGGCTTTATTGGCTCAAACCTTTTAGAAACCTTACTCAAGCTGAATCAAATCGTAGTGGGTTTAGATAACTTTGCTACAGGTCATCAGTATAATCTTGATGAAGTGCAAAGCTTAGTCACAGCTGAACAATGGGCGAAATTCAGTTTTATTGAAGGCGATATTCGCCAGTTTGCCGACTGCCAAAAAGCCTGTGTTGGCGTGGATTATGTCTTGCATGAAGCTGCTTTAGGTTCTGTACCGCGTTCGATTGCCGATCCGATCACCACCAATGACACCAATATCAGTGGTTTCTTAAATATGCTCACTGCTGCGCGTGATGCGGGGGTTGCCAGCTTCACATACGCAGCCAGCAGTTCGACTTATGGTGATCATCCTGCATTGCCAAAAGTTGAAGAAAACATTGGTAATCCATTGTCGCCGTATGCCGTGACCAAGTACGTCAATGAGCTATATGCAGATGTTTTTGCACGTAGCTACGGTTTTAAAGCGATTGGTTTACGCTATTTTAATGTCTTTGGTCAGCGTCAAGATCCAAATGGTGCTTATGCCGCCGTGATTCCGAAATGGACGGCATCGATGATCGCTGGTGAAGATGTCTTCATCAATGGTGATGGTGAAACCAGCCGTGATTTCTGTTTCATCGATAACACGGTTCAAGCCAATATTTTGGCGGCAACAGCATCTGATGACGCTAAAAACCAAGTGTATAACGTGGCTGTGGGTGACCGTACTACGCTGAATGAGTTATATCGCGCCATTCAAGTGGCACTTGCTGAAAATGCGGTGAACTTTGAGCGTGATCCTGTGTACCGTGAATTCCGTGCAGGAGATGTACGTCATTCACAAGCCAGCATTGCTAAAATTGAGCAAGGTTTGGGTTATGCACCGCAGTTTAAAATTGCCGAAGGCATTCAATTGGCCATGCGTTGGTATGTCAATAACTTAAAATGATTTTGAACCGATGATTGCGAAACTCTTCGCAAAGTATCAGTCTATTGGATTGATTACACTCAGTTTACTGGCAGGTGCGATAATGACATTTATCGCACTTCCTGTTTTAACACGCCTCTATTCTGTTGCTGATTTTGGCGCGTATGGCATTGCTTTGGCGATTGTCAGTGTACTTTCAACAGTAGCCAATTTGCGTTTAGATCAAGCGCTTTTGGTTGCCGAAGAGCAAGATAAAAAAAGTCTGATTTTTGAAGGGGCGGTGTTCTCAACAGGCATTGCAATTCTTAGTGGTATCGTCATCAGTGTTATTTTAAATGTTGAAATGGCAGGTGCGGTCGCTACAGGTGTGCTTGCCAATACCTTGCTTCAAAGCGTTTATAGCTATCAATTTGCTGCGCATAAAGAATATTTTTGTGCAGGCTTAAATATTTTTAGAAGTGCCATTGTCGTGGCGGTTCAGCTGTCATTACCATTTGTTATGCAAATCAGTCTGGTCAATAGCTACAATGTCAGCTCGATCCTGATGATTGTGGCGATGTTGCTCTATATATTGAAGTATCAGCTCTATCAAGTCAGTTGGCATGCATTTAAAAATTATCAAGATTTTATCTTTGCCAATACCCCACATGCCTTGCTGAATAGTTTTTCGCATAATTTGCCGTACTATGTGGTGTCGCATTTTGTTGGTGTGCAGGCGATGGGTTTTTATGCCATTGTTGAGCGTACTTTGCGTGTGCCGATCAATCTGATTTCGCAAACTTTGCGTCAGTTCTTTATTCGCAAATTTAAAACCACGGATTCCAATCAAAGTGCTTTAAAGGCGAGTTTACTACTCAGTCTGGTTTCACTACCTTTATTTGCTATTTTCTTTATCTTGCCTGAATCATTATATTTATGGATTTTTGGCAGTGAATGGGTCGGCATCTCAAGCTATTTTCAAATTTTAGCTTTGGGCTATTGGGCGATTTTCTGTAATCCACCGAGCTCAGCTTTTTTGATTGCCAAACGCAACAGCCAAGTGTTATTTAAACTGCAAATCGTGGAACTGATCATTAAGTTTGCATTATTTGCAGGCTTATATATTTTATTTGACGATAAAATTTATATGCTCTTGGCGGTGCCCGTGGCGCTGATCATCTATAACTTTGCCATTTTATATGTGGTGTGGAGAAACAAAAACTGATGTTTTTTAAATTCTTAAAACTGATGAATTGGTTCACTGCACAATGTCGTCAGCAATTTTATAATGTGACTTTTGGCACTAAGTTTCGCTATTTCGGCAAAGGCTGTACCGTGGATATTAGTGGACAAGTGAAGATCGGCAACAATGTCTATATTGGCGATCATGTCAGTCTCATCGTGGAAAATGGTGCAGTGCTTGAGATTGCCGACAACAGCTTTATTGGCGAAAACTGCTATATCAAATGCTTTGGTGGCAAGGTGGTGATTGGTAAAGATGTCAGCATTAATTCTAAGTCCTATATCAATGGCTGTGGTGGTGTGACCATTGGTGACAACACCCGAATTGGCACACAAAGTATCATCATTGCCAGTAATCATAAATTTGGTGAACCTGATCTGTTGGTGAAAGACGCGATTACCAAACAAGGGGTCAGTTTAGGCGAAAATATTTGGCTTGGTGCACGGGTGACGGTACTTGATGGTGTGAAAATTCCAAGCGATTCGGTGATTGGCGCGTGTAGCCTCGTGTCGAAACCTTTGGATGAATCAGGTGTCTATGTCGGTAGTCCTGTTAAAAAAATCAAATCGCTCTGATCTTATTTTTTCATCCTGCATCGTGACTGCAGTTTCCATATCGTAAAGTAGATTTTCAGCGTAAAATAGCTGACTTATTTTCCTCCTTTTAAGTTGCCTCGCCTCATTTAGGTATTGTGTATGTCATTTATGGTTTCTGCTTTTCTACAGCTGTTTGATTTGGCTTATTTTATGGCAAAAGGCAGTGTGGCTTATGCACGTAAAAAAGGTGTGACCGTCGGTGAAAATTGCCGAATTTATATTAAAAGCTGGGGCTCAGAACCATTTTTGGTCAGTATTGGTGATCATGTGACCGTGACCTCAGGGGTGAAATTTATTACCCATGATGGCAGTACTTGTTTAATCAAAGATGAGCAAGGTAAACGCTACCAACGCTTTGCACCAATTCAAGTCGGTTCGCATGTATTTATTGGGGTCAATACCATTGTAATGCCAGGCGTGAGCATTGGCTCAAATGTGGTGATTGGCGCAGGTTCAGTGGTGACCAAAGACATTCCTGATCATAGCGTGGCAATTGGCGTACCTGCAAAAGTGGTATCCAGTTTTGCAGATTATCAAGCCAAAATTCAAAGTACTTGTGCCAGTGACAGTGAGCTTGCAGGTATCACGGATTATCGTGAGCGGGTTGAGCGCGCTATGGCCATTCAAGCCTCAAAAACACCGCATTAATATTCTCCCATTTTAAAATTTAGGTCTGATTATGTTGAATAAAGTCATGTTCTTTTTGCCAAGCTTGGGCGGTGGCGGTGCAGAACGTACAGTCATTCAACTGGCGAACAGCTTTGCAGAACAAGGTCTGAATATTCATTTGGGCGTGTGTGATGTCACAGGTGATAAAGCCAAGTTGTTGCCTGAAGTCAGCCGGAAAATTCAATTGGTGAATTTTAATTGCGGTCGGGTGATGAATAGCATCACACCCTTAAAGATGAAGCTGAAAGCTGAGCAATATGACTGCTTGGTGGCAACGCAAACCCATACCAATATTGTGGCAGGTATTGCCAAAAAGCTGGCAGGCGTGCAAACCGCTTTAATCTTCCGTGAAGTATCGACGCCGTCTAAGAATTTGAAATTACAGGGTCTCGCTAAATTTGTTTTAAAAACTTTGGTGAATTGGACGTATCCCATGGCACAGCAAGTGGTTTGTGTCTCTAAAGGTGTAGAAGCCGATTTTCGTGAATATTATGTTTATAAGAAAAATAACCTGAGCACCATTTATAACCCTGTACTGGATGATGCCTATTTTGAAAAACTGAAAGTGCCCGTCACACACAAATTTTTCAATGAAAGCAATAAAGTGATTTTGGCAGTAGGGCGTCTGACTGAAGCGAAAAATTTTGGTTTTCTGATCAGTTCCTTTAACGCTTTACATGATCAGCATTCTGAAACTCGTCTGATCATTTTAGGTGAGGGTGAACTGCGTACTGAATTTGAAGCTTTAGTATCGGACTTAGGCTTAAACGATGTGGTGGATTTACCTGGCTTTAATTCAAACCCGTATGCCTATTTTAAATATGCTTCGCTATTTGTTTTAAGCTCGAATTGGGAAGGCTTGCCGGGTGTACTTATTCAAGCCTTAGCCTCTAAAGTGAAAGTGGTGAGTACCAACTGTCCAAGTGGACCAATGGAAATTCTAGAAAACTCTAAGTTTGGTTTATTGGTTGAATGTAATGATCAAGCAGGTTTAACCCATGCGATGCAGCAAGCGATATTTGCAGATTATGTGCGATATCAAGAAGCTGATTTTGAAGCGCATATTCAGAAATTCCACAAGGCAACGGTATTGAAGCAGTACTTAAACATGATGGAGTCTGCAACATGAGCAAACCGTTGATGGTACATGTGATCACCAACTTTGCAGGCGTGGGGGGTGCCGAAATGATGTTGGCACGCTTAATTCAGCAAACTGAGCATGACTATCAGCACGTGATCATTGCACTGATGAAAACTTCCAAGGTGTATCAAAGTACTTTAGAACGTTGTCAGTCGCATTATGCGCTCGGTTGGAATGGTTTAAATACGCTGAGTACGGTGAGTCAGCTGCGCGCATTACTCAAAAAGCTACAGCCCGCAACGGTGCAATGCTGGATGTACCATGCCAATGCATTGACCAGTCTCAGTGTTATTGGTTTAGCGAAAAAACCAAAGGTCGTATGGGGTATTCATCATTCTCTTGCTTCTCCTAAAGATGAATCAATCAGCACCAAGATTGCCTTGGGCATAAGCAAAATACTGTCACAGCAACCTAGTGCTATTATTTATTGTGCGCATTCGTCTATGCAGCAGCATCAGGCCTTCGGCTTTAAAAATGGCAATAGCCAAGTGATTGCCAATGGCGTGTTTCTTGATAAATTTCAGCCTAATCCCCAATTGCATGAACCAACCGTGATTGGTTTTGCAGGGCGTTATCACACGGCCAAAGGCTACCCCTATTTGTTTGAAACGATGGGCTTACTCAAGGATCAACACATCATCTTTAAAATTGCAGGTAGCGGCGCGAGTTTAGAGAATCCTGAAGTAAAGGCTTTATTCGATCAATATCAATTGGATAGTCAAAAAGTCCATTTATTGGATCAAATCTCAGATATGCCTGCTTTTTATCAATCGATTGATGCATTCCTCATGACTTCAATTACCGAAGGTTTTCCGAATGTGTTGGTCGAAGCCATGGCATCAGGTTTGCCTTGTATCAGCACCGATGTAGGTGATGCGCAATATATTGTGCAAGAGCTTGGCGAAATTGTACCGCCGCGTAATTCGGCTGCATTGACGCAAGCAATTTTAAATTATGTGCAGCAAAGCAATGATGAAAAATTGCAGTTGAAACAAGCCGTGCGTGAGCGCGTAGAAGCACATTTCAGTATTGAGAAAGTGAGTCAGCAATATATGCAAGTTTGGGAGCAAAGCCGTTGAAATTTCTGATGATCAGCAGTTTTTTGCCTTCTGTTTTAAATTTCCGCGGGAAACTGTTGGAAGCTATTCATGCACAAGGCCACGAAATTCATATTATGGCGCCTGAATTCGCATCATTCCCTGAAGAACAGCAAAAACTGCAAGCCCTTGGCTATCATCTGCATGAAATTCCCATGCAGCGCACAGGCACCAATCCGCTGTCGGATTTAAAACTGTTAAAACATCTCTATCAGAAGATCCGTCAAATTCAGCCTGAGTATGTGCTGTCTTATACTATTAAACCTGTGATTTATGGCACGCTGGCTGGATGGCTTGCGAAAGTACCGCATCGTTTTGCTTTAATTACAGGTCTGGGCTATGCCTTTCAAAATGTGGAATCTGGCAAGCGTAGTCTGTTTCAAAAGCTGGTGCATGGCTTATATGCACAAGCGCTCAAACGTAGCGATAAAGTCTTTTTTCAAAACCCAGATGATTTAAAGCTGTTCCAAGAGATGCACTTACTGGATGTTAGTAAACCGACTGTAGTGGTGAATGGCTCAGGGGTGAATGTGCAAGACTTTGATGTTATGCCTTTACCCAAAAATGAACAAGGGCAGGTCAAAGTCTCATTCTTACTCATTGCACGCCTTTTAGGTGATAAAGGCGTACGTGAATATGCTGAATCGGCGCGCATCATCAAAGCACAATATCCTGAATCGGAATTTCATTTGGTCGGTTGGATTGATGATAATCCATCTGCTATCTCGCAATCTGAACTCGATACATGGATTGCCGATGATCGCCTCAAATATTGGGGCAAACTCAGTGATGTCCGTCCTGCAATTGCGGAAAGCTCGGTCTACGTGTTGCCCTCCTACCGTGAAGGCACGCCACGTACGGTATTAGAGGCGATGGCTATGGGACGGGCGATTATTACCACCGATGCACCAGGTTGTCGTGAAACGGTATCGCACGGTGTGAATGGTTATTTGGTTGGAGTGAAGTCTGTAGATGATTTGGTGCAATGCATGCAATACTTTATTGAAGATCCAAAACTGATTGAGTATATGGGACAGCGTTCGCGGGAAATTGCGCTGAATAAATATGATGTGCATCAAGTGAATAAGCACATGATGGCTGAAATGGATATCCATTAAAGGCGATTCATCCAATTTTAGAGACGATCCAAATGACCTTCAAATATATAAAAAGTGATTTATACCGCTATACCGGTAATCTTGGTTTTAAATCATTTTTGAAAACTTATTTTTTCAATCGCGGTTTTAATTTTTCATTTTGGCTGCGTTTGGCCAGTGCAAAATCATTTTGGGCAAAGTTGGCTTATCCCATTTATTATTATAAAAAAAAGCAGTATGGCATAGATATTCATACCACAACTCAAATTGGCTATGGCTTGTTTATTGGGCATGGCGGCCCTCTAGTCGTTAACCCTACTGCTGTGCTTGGTAACAATGTTAACTTATCGCAATTTACAACGATTGGTGCCAATGGTGGGCGTAAAGCTGCAGAAATTGGTGACAATGTTTATATTGGGCCAAATGTTTGCATCATTGAGCATGTCAAAATAGGTAGCAACTCTACTATTGGCGCAGGCAGCGTTGTGACTAAAGATATTCCTGAAAATGCAACTGCAGTAGGAAACTACGCGAAGGTCATCAGCATGAATAACCCAGGTCATGCAGTCAATCGTCGTTGGACAGATTTTTAAAAGCGTATAAGTACAGGAATAATATGAGGCTTTATTTTATGCCTCTTGAAATTTCTCATGGTGCTCGATTGCTTGATATTGAACGCGTTATAATATGCAGAATACGATTCTTTCTATTTCAATGAAATCTAATGAGTGAACAATGTTAAAGCGTGTATTAGATATAGCAATGGCCTCAACTGCATTAGTTCTTTTATCTCCTGTCTATGCATTGGTTGCTTATAAAGTCCGTAAAAATTTAGGATCACCAGTTTTATTTCGTCAAGTACGTCCGGGTCTGCATGGCAAGCCGTTTGAAATGGTGAAGTTTCGCACCATGAAAGATGCTATTGATTTAGAAGGCAATCCATTACCTGACAGTGAGCGTTTGACGCCATTCGGGAAAATGCTCCGTGCAACCAGTTTGGATGAAATGCCAGAACTGTGGAATGTGATTAAGGGTGATATGAGTATTGTCGGGCCACGTCCATTATTGATGGAATATTTGCCCCTTTATAATACGCAACAAGCGAAACGTCATCACGTGCGTCCGGGCATCACAGGGCATGCTCAAGTGAATGGTCGTAATGCCATTTCATGGGAAAAAAAGTTTGAGCTAGACACATGGTATGTGGAAAATCAGTCTTTATGGCTGGATTTTAAAATCATGCTAAAAACCGTGAAAAAAGTGATTGCCAAGGATGATATTAGTGCTGAAGGCGAGGCAACCATGACAAAATTTACCGGCACACCGGAACAAAAATAATGACAACACTCTCTGCGATTTATGGGGCTTCAGGTTGTGGGCGTAGCCTGATGCCTGTCGCGCGTCAGCAATTGGCACGTCAAGGTGATGCGTCTGAAATTATCTTTATCGATGATGCTTTAACAGACATTGCTTCAGTCAATGGTCATCGTGCCATGAATTACCAAGCGTTTCTAAATGAATTTGCATCGACAAAATACGTGCAAATTGCGATTGCCAATAGTCGTGTGCGTGAAAAAATCGCTCAGCGTTTAGAAGCAAATGGCATTCAGCTTTGGTCGATCACTGCGGACAATGTGGTTTTAATGGATCAGATAGAACTCGCTGAAGGCTCTGCTTTGAGTCCCTTTGTCAGCATTGGCTCAAATGTCAAAATCGGCAAGTGTTTTCATGCCAATTTATACAGTTATGTCGAGCATGATTGTGTGATTGGGGATTTCGTTACTTTCGCACCAGGCGTAAAATGTAACGGCAATATTCATATACATGCACATGCCTATATTGGTGCGGGTGCGATGATTAAGCAGGGCACACCTGATCAGCCTTTAGTGATTGGTGCAGGTGCGATTGTGGGTATGGGTGCTGTCGTGACCAAAAGTGTACCCGCAGGCGTCACCGTGGTGGGTAATCCCGCCCGAATTCTGACTTCAAAATAGATTTTTAGACTGGGAAAACTCCATGTTAAACAGTGCATTTGAGCCTTGGCCAAGCTTTACCCAAGTAGAAGCCGATGCGGTGTCAAAAGTCCTATTATCCAATAAAGTAAATTATTGGACGGGTCAGGAATGCCGTGAATTCGAAAAGGAATTTGCACAGTTTGCAGGAACCAAACATGCAGTTGCCGTTGCCAATGGTACAGTGGCACTCGATTTAGCCCTCAAAGCTTTGGGTATTGGTGCAGGTGATGATGTGATTGTCACTTCACGGACTTTCTTGGCTTCAGCAAGTTCAATTGTCACCGCAGGTGCCAATCCTATTTTTGCTGATGTTGAACTGGATTCACAGAATATCTCACGCCGTACAATTGAAGCAGTCATCACTCCAAATACCAAAGCCATTATTTGTGTGCATTTGGCAGGTTGGATGTGTGATATGGACCCGATCATGCAATTGGCTGAGGAAAAAGGCATCTTCGTGATTGAAGACTGTGCCCAAGCACATGGCGCGATGTATAAAGGAAAATCGGCAGGTTCAATTGGTCATATTGGGGCGTGGTCATTCTGCCAAGACAAGATTATGACCACGGGTGGTGAAGGCGGTATGGTCACTACCAATGACGAGAGTCTGTGGAAAACAATGTGGTCGTATAAAGATCACGGTAAAAACTTTGATAGCGTGTATAACAAGCAACATCCACCGGGCTTCCGTTGGTTGCATGACTCATTTGGCACCAATTGGCGTATGATGGAAATGCAAGCTGTGATTGGTCGTCTGCAACTCAAACAAATGTCTGAATGGACGGCAAAACGTAATACTAATATGGCGCGTATCCAAGCCGTATTTGAAAGTAGCCCTTATTTTACCGTAGCGAAACCGTCAAACGATTATGTACATGCCGCTTATAAATGCTATGTGCAAGTCAATGTTGATGCTTTACCCGACGGCTGGTCACGTGACCGCATCATGGCGGAAATTTCATCTCAAGCTGTTCCATGCTTTAGCGGTTCATGCTCAGAAGTGTATTTAGAAAAAGCCTTTGATGGCACAGCGTGGCGTCCAAAACAATCATTGCCACAAGCAAAACAACTCGGTGAAAGCAGTTTGATGTTCCTTGTACATCCAACATTGTCGGATGCCAGCATGCAAAAAACAGTGGATGCTATTACGCAAGTCATCGCAAAAATCTAAACCTGAAAAGCGCGTATAATATTAGGCGCGAATATTCCCTTGACCTGATTCGAGCACGTTGTGAAAGACTTTATCCGTTCTATAGCATCATTACCGCGTCGCCAAAAACAAATCGTTTTGGTGCTGATGGATATCTGTGTTTTACCGTTGATGATGTGGCTTGCCTATGCCATCCGTTTGGCCCGTCCAAATGTCACGGTGATGCAAGGACTTGAAGTTTGGTATATCTATGTGGCGATCTTTGGCGTATCGGTTTTTGCTTTGCTGGGGATTTACCGTGCCATTGTGCGCTCATTTAACGAAGATTATTTACTACGTATTTCGATTGGCACATTCGTTCAAATTGTCGCTTTGTACGCCATTAAAAAATTAGATGTTGCCTTTATTCCGATGAGTATTCCGCTCATGTATGGCTTTATGCTGTTTTCATACATGTGGTGGAGCCGTGCCGTCATTCGCTACGCAACCCTCAAAACCTTCGCAAAAAAACAGAGCCGTAAACGCGTTGCAATTTATGGCGCAGGTTTAGCAGGTCAGCAAATTGCCGCAGCGCTAAACCGTTCAGATGATTATTTACCGGTGTGTTTTATCGATGATAAACGCTCTTTACAAGGGCAGTCATTAAGCGGTTTAAAGATTTATTCACCGAAAAAAGCGCAAGCGAAACTTGGGAAATTTGGTATTGAGGAAGTTTTATTGGCAATGCCTTCTGTCGGTCGAACCCGTAAAAAAGAGATCATTGAATCTTTTGATTCAGCAGATGTCAAAATTATGGAGTTGCCAGGGGTAACCCAGTTGGTCGATGGTCAAGTACAAGTCTCTGATATTCGTGAAGTAGATATCATTGATTTGCTTGGGCGCGATCCTGTACCGCCGAAACCTGAATTGTTAGAAAAGAATATTAAAAATAAAGTGGTCATGGTGACAGGGGCAGGAGGGTCGATTGGTTCTGAGTTATGCCGTCAGATCCTGAAGCATCAGCCGAAAATGCTGGTGCTGTTTGAAATGTCTGAATTTGCCTTGTACTCGATTGATCGAGAGTTACAAAACGCAGGTGTACAGGTTATTCCAATTCTGGGTTCTGTCACCAATCAGCCGAAGTTAGAGCGTATATTGCAACAGTATGCGGTACAAACGGTTTATCACGCGGCGGCTTATAAACATGTGCCTCTAGTGGAGGCTAATCCTTTTGAAGGTATTTATAATACGTCCATTGGCACACAGCGTAGTGTCGATGCCGCAGTGAATCAAAATGTTGAAACTTTTGTTTTAATTTCAACTGATAAAGCTGTGCGTCCAACCAATGTCATGGGTGCTTCTAAACGCATGGCAGAGCTGTATTGTCAGGGCTTGGCATCGACACATCCAAACACCCAAATCAGTATTGTCCGTTTTGGGAATGTATTAGGTTCTTCGGGATCTGTTGTTCCTTTGTTTAAAAAGCAGATTGCTCAAGGCGGGCCTGTTACAGTAACGCACCCAGAAGTCACGCGTTATTTTATGACGATTCCTGAAGCAGCTCAGCTCGTGATTCAAGCAGGTGCGATGGGGACAGGTGGTGATGTATTTCTGCTTGATATGGGTGAGCCAGTTAAAATAGTAGACTTAGCTAAACAAATGATTCGTTTGAGTGGTTTTCGAGCTGTCGATGAAAATGGGCTAGGTGATATTGAGATACAATTTACAGGTCTACGTCCGGGTGAAAAGTTATATGAAGAGTTGTTAATTGATGCTGAAAATGTTGAAAAAACGGATCATGAAAGGATTTTGAAATCGTTTGAAGAATTTATTGCTTATGTTGACATTTCAAACATATTTAAAGATTTAATGAGTTTAAATAATGAAGGGATTGAAACAAAAAAGTTGTATGAGTTTCTTTCTCATTATGTTGTTGGATTTAAAATATCCCAAATTTGAATGTATTAAAATAATTAAACATATCTAGCATGTTAATAGAATTTAAAAATTGGTAGAATAATACAGCAAGTTGCAGTTTTACACTAACATAGATAAATGAATTAAAGGGTTTTTCGTGAAAAAAGTTCTCATGGTATTTGGTACGAGACCAGAAGCCATAAAAATGGCACCTTTAGCTATAAAGTTGAAAGAAAATAATAATTTTTTTGAAACAAAGGTTTGTGTTACCGGTCAACACCGTCAAATGTTAGACCAAGTGTTAGAATTATTTAATTTAAAACCTGATTTTGATCTAAATTTGATGAAACCAGGTCAAACTTTATCTGACGTGACTTCTGGCGTACTTAAAGGGCTTGAAGGCGTTTTTGCTGAATGGTTGCCAGATGTAGTGCTCGTTCATGGCGATACAGCAACAACATTTGCAGCATCTTTAGCGGCGTATTATCACAAAGTGAAGATTGGTCATGTGGAAGCTGGGTTACGTACAGGTGATATTTACTCACCATGGCCAGAAGAAGCAAACCGTAAGCTAACTGGCTCACTTGCTAATTATCATTTTGCACCTACACAATCTTCTTATAATAATTTAATTAAAGAAAATATTAATCCAAATAATATTACTATTACGGGTAATACTGTAATTGATGCATTGCTGAATGTTAAAGAAAAAGTAGAAACTGATCACAAAGTTATTGCTGATTTTAAATCGCAATTTAGCTTTTTAGATCAAAGCAAAAAAATGATTCTAGTGACAGGCCACCGCCGTGAAAACTTTGGTCAAGGCTTTTTAAATATCTGCCAAGCTTTGGCAAATATTGCGAAAAAATATTCAGATGTACAAATTGTATATCCAGTACATTTAAATCCGAATGTGCAAAAACCTGTAAATGAGCTGTTATCTGGTATTTCAAACATTCATTTAATTGCACCGCAGGATTATCTGCCTTTTGTTTATTTAATGAATCATAGCTATTTAATTTTGACCGATTCTGGTGGTATTCAAGAAGAAGCACCTTCTTTAGGTAAGCCTGTATTGGTGATGCGTGATACGACTGAACGTCCAGAAGCAGTAGATGCAGGAACTGTAAAACTGGTAGGTACAGATGCTGTGATCATTGAAAAATCTGTCTCTGAATTACTTGAAGATACCGCGTTATACAACCAAATGGCAGAAGCCCATAACCCATATGGTGATGGCACATCTTGTCAACAAATTATTGAATTTTTAAAGAATAACTGAGTAAGTGTAAACTATATTATGAATAATAAATTTGAACATATTTGTGTCATTGGTTTGGGTTATATCGGCTTGCCGACTGCTGCGACATTTGCGGCGCATGGGATTAAAGTTACAGGTGTTGATGTGAATCAGCACGCAGTAGACATGATTAACCAAGGTAAAGTACATATTGTAGAACCTGATCTAGATGCGTTAGTTAAAGACGTAGTAGAAAAAGGCATGTTGTCTGCGCAAACCACACCTGTAAAAGCAGATGCTTATATTGTTGCAGTGCCTACGCCATTTAAAGATGATCATGAGCCTGATTTAAAATATATTGAAGCGGCATCAAAAGCACTTGCACCTTATTTGGCTAAAGGCAATTTGGTCATTTTAGAGTCTACTTCACCTGTCGGCGCAACTGAGCAAATGTCTGCATGGTTGAGCGAAGCACGTGCAGATTTAAGCTTTCCACAGCAAGAAGGCGAAGCATCTGATATCCGTGTTGCTCACTGTCCTGAACGTGTTCTTCCAGGTAAAGTATTGTTAGAGCTTATTAGCAATGACCGTATCATTGGTGGTATGACTGAATCATCTTCAGCTGCATCAAGCCAGTTATACAAAACTTTTGTAAAAGGTGAATGCATTGAAACCAATGCACGTACAGCCGAAATGTGTAAGCTAACAGAAAACTCTTTCCGTGACGTGAATATTGCATTTGCAAATGAATTGTCTGTAATTTGCGATAAGTTAGATATTAATGTATGGGAATTGATTGCGCTTGCAAACCGTCATCCGCGTGTCAATATCTTACAACCTGGGCCAGGCGTAGGCGGTCACTGTATTGCAGTTGATCCATGGTTTATTGTGGCTAAAACACCTGAGCAAGCGCGTTTAATCCGCACTGCACGTGAAGTAAACGATGCGAAGCCTGAATGGGTAATTGATCAGGTTAAAATTAAAATTGCTGAATTTTTGCAAGTAAATCCAGCTAAAACTATTAAAGATGTAACTGTTGCTTGCTACGGTTTGGCATTTAAACCAGATATTGATGACTTACGTGAAAGCCCAGCTTTGGAAATTACAAAGAAACTTGCGGAGCAGGGGCTAAATATCTTAGCTATTGAGCCTAATATTTGTGAGTTGCCAAAATCATTACCAGCAAATGTTAAGTTAATTGATGTGGAAGAAAGAGATACTGCAGATATTCATTTAATTTTAGTAGATCATAAACAGTTTAAGAGTAAATTTTTAAATTGTTTAGATAATGTTATTGATACTAAAGGTATTATAGATTAAATTTATGAGTTTTTTAAAAAAAACTATAAAATTCGGAAGTGGTGTAATACTAGCTCAGCTAATAACTGCTGCTAGTATTCCCTTATTATCTAGATTATATAAGCCAGAAGAATTTTCCTTATTTGGCATGTATTTTTCAATTGCAGCAATTTTAATGGTTTTTGTAACTTTGAAGCTGGAAAATACTTTACCAAAAGAAAAAAACATTGAAGATAAAATTCCTATAATATTGAATGTTGGATATTTAACATTTGTACCATTATGTCTATTTTGTGGATTTATTCTTTATATTATTAATGATGAATTTGATAGTGGTGATATATATTGGTCAATTTTAATCGTATTTGCGGCTTATACATTTAATATTTTTAATATTTTAAATATTTTAAATATAAGAGAAAATAAAATTTCTTTGTCAAATAAAGCTAGGGTGTTAAGAAGTGTTTTTTCAATTGTATTTCAAATAATTTTTATATTTTTAAAAGGTGGATTATTCATAGGTGAAACTTTAGGTAGGTTTTTAGGATTAGTATTTTTATCTAGAAAAAAATATTATTATTTAAAACTACATGAATCGATGGATCTTATAAAAAATCAAATAAATTATATTAAATATGTGATGACAGCAAGCTTTTTAAATACGTTAGGATTGAATTTGTACCCAATTGTAATTATGAAGTTTTATGATCCAATTTTAGTTGGTAAGTTTTTCTTTGTGCAAAAAATTTTGAGTGCTCCTGTTACTATAATAGCTCAATCAATTTCTGTAGTGATGTTAGGTGATTTCAGAAAAATCATTCAAACAGATAAGAAAGAATTAATCAAAAAACTTAATAAAATTACCTTTCTCTTTTTTATAGCAAGCATATTTTTATTTATAACAATTGGATTTTTATTGAAATATAGTGAAAGTTTTATATTTGGGCAAAGTTGGATTGGTATATATATTTATGTATTTATTCTATTACCATTTTTAGTTGGGCAAATTGCATTTTCTCCATTTTCACAGATGCTCGTTCTTGTGGGAGGGGAAAAATTTCAGGTGGTTTGGGATATGTTTAGATTAATTTTAGTTATTTTTTCTGTAGCTTACCCATTGCTTTTGGAAATTGAAAATTCTTTTATATGTTGTTTGTTGATATATTCAATAGCTAATTTTTTATTATATCTAATACATTATATCTTTTTGATTAAAAAGATTAAGGTTTATTGTCATGAGTAATCTTTTATTTGTTTTAAAAACTAGAAACTTAATGCAAGATCAAAGAGTTTTGAAGGAAATTAAATCGTTAAAGAAACAAGATGTTATAGTTGATGTTTATGCTGCAACAGATTATGAAATTGACCAAAAAAACATTAATTTCCCAGTAACTGAGATTAAAATTTTCGGTGGAGCTGCCCCAAGTAATATTTTTGTACGAATACTAGGCGTGTTGCATTTTTATGTGAAATTTATTTTTTACTTTTTAATTACTAAGGATAAGTATAGTAAAATTTGGATATGTGATCCTATAATGTTTGGTTTAGTGGTTCTAATAAAATTCATTTCACCTAAAGTTTTTGTAATATGGGATCATCATGAATTGCCACCTGATTGGTTTAGTGGTAATAAATTTTTAATATATTTATTTAAAATTGCATACAAAAAAAGTGATGTAATCATTCATTGTAATAACTCTAGAAAGGATTTTTTAGAGAGTAGGATTTTATTTAAACATTCAAAATGTTTTATCATTAACAATGTCCCTGAAAGTGTTGAAATAGAAGAAGAGAACTTAAGTTTAGATGCTGAACACTGGATAAAAGAAAATTTAGGAAAAATTGTATATTTACAAAATTGCCTACAAGAAGACCGAAATGGTTCTGTAGCAATTAAAGCAATTTTGGGGCAAGGCTATAAAGTATTTCATGCTGGAAATATTTCAGAATCGTATTTAACTGAAAATAAGATTGAGTTAAATGATGTTTATCTTGGTGGTTATTTATCATATAAACAAATAAACAGAATACTTAATAAAAGTCTATTCACAATAGTATTGTATAAAATGAATGCTACAAATCAAATTTATTGTGATCCCAATAGACTTTATCAAGCAATGAACTTAGGAATTCCTGTAATTGTTGGCAATAATCCTTCAATGGTGGAAATTTTAAGTCATTATAAGAATAAACTTATCTTAAGTGATGATGGTTCTAATCAAGATGAATTAGAGCAATCCATCGGTGTTTTTACAAAAGAAAAATATGAAAATCAAAGGATTCCAATGTCATGGAAACAATTTGATAGTGTTTTTTTAGAAATTGGCAAATAATTAAGAAGTGAAGATATGAATATGTCTAGTATTAATGTACTTGAATATAATAAAACAATATCAGCGATATCATTTTTTATTATATTCTGGGGGTATGTCATATATAATTTTATATTATTGTTCTTTAAAGTTCCTGCTTTTCTTGGTGGGTATTTTGGTTTTGTTTCAAGCCTGATTTTTATCTTTTATTTTCTATCTTTTAAATTTGTCTTAACTGATGTTTTAAATTCATCTAAATTTTTTGCTTTTTGTTCTGTATTCTGTTTTTTATTTGCTTTGGTAGCAAGTTTGGCTTCTTTGTTATATTCAGATTTGTATAACGCGTCAATTCAATCATTTGAAATGCTTGTTTATTGGTTTTCTTTTTTTATTTTAGGTTTTTACTTTCCATTTGTTGATAAAAGGAAATTAACAAAAGTATCTATTTTTTTGGTTTATTTGTTCTTGATTTATTCAGTGTATTACATATATTCTGAAAATAAATTTATGTTGCCTTTCGGTACTGGGGATATTGATAATGAAAATGTTTCTGGTTATCAGGGAATTTCAAGAAGTATCTTTATTGTTGGTCTACTGATTATTTCATTTTCAAAGAGAGATTGTTTTTTATATATTAATATTTGTGTGCTTACTTTTTTGTTATTTATAATTGGTTCTCGCTCTGAATTTTATGCCTACATATTGGCTATTATGGTTTACCATCTAGTTTTATCAATTAAAAAGAAATCAACATTTGTTGCATTGTGTTTGATTTTTACATTATTTGCATTTTTATTTTTTACAAATTACGAATTTATTAGTCAAAGTAGACAATTTAATATTTTTGATTTGAAGAGTGATGATTCATGGGTTCTGCGTGAACAAATGAAAGAATTGGCTTTAACGCAGCTGCATAATAGTCCATTATTTGGTCATTTTGGAGGGCATTTAGAGTTCTATAAAGGAGCTAATTACACAGGTTCTTATGTTCACAATATACTCTCTGGATATATTAATTATGGGCTTTTTTTTCTGATATTATTCTCTATAATGTGTTACCTTTCCTTTTTTTATTCATTAAATAGGGTGTATAAAAACCTAAACGACCAAGATTGGGTTTTTGCATTTTTAATAACTTTTGTTGTTGCTTTTCTGGTGAGTACTACAAAGCCTGTTTTTTGGACTGTAACCTATCTGTCTTGGGGGGTATTTATGGGTACTCTATATAAAAAAAGATTGATAGTTTCAAGTTGATATTAAAATTTGAGATTTTATATGAAGACTATATGTGTAATTAGTACTAACTGGTTGAAAGATGAAATTGCATTCAGAAACCACTTGTTAAGTATGATTAATGGGTTATTAAAAAAAGGATATTTTGTTAATTTAATATCTATGGATGAGTCGGACTATATTTTACTAGAGAATGTTAATTTTAAACATCACAAAATCCAATTTTTAAATACAAAAATATCTTCTTTTGTGAAACGTGGTGCATTAGAGGCAAAAATATCTCTTAATGCAATTAATAAAGCTAATGTGTTAAATTGTGATTATAATTTAGTTATGATTCCGTCGATGTTTTTATTGCATTTTTCTTTTCTTTTAAAAGGGAAAAATAATATATTGGATATTAGGGATTTAAGTTGGGAGTACTTGTCAGAGAAAAGTATTGTTAAAAGATTGGCGAAGAATTTTTTTAAGTTATTAGCTTCTTTAAATTTAAAAAATTTTTTTACAATAAATGTAAATAGTACACATGAATTGAATTATATTCTTGATCTTGGATTTTCTAAAAATTCAATTATTCAAGTTCAGAATGGTGTTTCTGAGGAGGTTTATTCTGAATTATCTCAACTTGTTGATAAGGATGAGATAACTAAACCCACGATAACCTATATTGGAAATGTTGGTCTGGCACAAGATCTTTCTACTTTTGTAGAAGCGAGTAAAGTTTTAAAAGATTGGAATTTTAACATAGTAGGTCATGGTACTGATTTTAATCGCATCCAATGTCTTGTAGATCAAAACCAAGAAAATATAAAATTTTGGGGTCAGGTTGATTTTGTTAAAATCAAAGATCTTTATATTGCCTCGGATGTTTTATATGCTCAGCTTACACCAGAGTTTAGTGGTGCTATGCCTTCTAAACTATATGAATATATAGTCACTGGCCGTTATGTTATATATGGTGGGGTAGGTGAGGCTTGTAATAATTTAAAAAAATTTGAGAATGTTAGTATTATAGAACCGCTAAATTCAAATGTACTTGTTAATGAACTGATTAAACTAAAAAAGTCAAAAGCCTTTTTTGCTCACTCTGATAGAAATAAGTTGATGATTCAAAAGGAATTTGTTAGAGAAAATATAATTGATAATTTTATTGATTTTTTCGAATCTAAATTAAACTCATAATTTCTTTTTTATTTTTTTTAATTATAACGTTAAGATCAGTTTATAAGATTATGAGGTGGAGATTTTGAAAAGAATAGTAGATATATTAATAGCAGGTTTAGCTATTATTTGCTTATCGCCTATTTTTATATGGGTGGCCTTTAAAGTCCGTAAAAATTTAGGTTCGCCCGTATTTTTTTATCAGGAAAGACCAGGGCAAGATGCAAAAATTTTTAAAATGATTAAATTTAGGTCAATGCTTGATGCTGTTGATAAGTATGGTAATCCGCTGCCAGACGATCAGCGGATTACGCCATTTGGACATAAGTTGCGATCAACAAGCTTGGATGAAATGCCTCAGCTGATTAATGTCTTAAAAGGGGACATGAGCATCGTAGGTCCTCGTCCTCAAATGAAAGACTTTTTAGAGCACTATACACCGCATCAAATGCGTCGCCATGAAGTAAAACCAGGTATGACTGGCTTAGCTCAGGTTAGTGGTCGTAATAACCTTTCGTGGGAAGAGAAGTTTGAGCTTGATGTGCACTATGTAGAAAATCGATCTATTTTGGGAGATTTTAAAATTATGTTTAAAACAATTAAGGTTATGTTAAACAAAGAGGGAATTAATGCGCCTGATCAAGAGGTTGGTGCGGAAAGGTTTGTAGGTAGTATCAATAAAAAAGCTAAATAGTCTGTGCAATTATATATTTGAAAATGATTACTGAGATTTGATGGTTGCTCAGTTTATTAAATTGTGACAGGTTAAAGGTTTGACTTTTATTCAAGTTTAAAGCATATTTACCAGTAATTTGATGTTTTCGTGTTTAGAAAATTTATTAAATACTACTCTAAACGTGTTAAAACATGTGCGAATTCTAGAAAATCAACTTGAGTATTTTCAACATATTTTCCCTTACTTATTAAATTTATTTAATGCTATGTAGTGAGTAAGCACTTTGATTTTGTGTTTGGGATCAGAGTTTCGGTGCGGTTTTTCGGATAACCAAAATACATTTATTGAGTTGTGGTGGCTTCCTTCAATAGGGATTAGAATAAATCTGACGTGATAGTTGGGAGTAAAATCTACAATCTCAATGGATATACTTGAAAAGCGCGTCTAAAAAAGGGAGCATAAGCTCCCTTTTTTAGACTTTAAATTTTATTCCACCGTCACAGACTTCGCCAAGTTACGTGGCTGATCGACATCTGTTCCACGCAGCACTGCAACATGGTATGAGAGCAGTTGTACTGGAATGCTATACACAATCGGCGCCAAGATTTCATTCACACTTGGTACATAAACCACGTGTTGACGATCTTTCGCTTTGATGCCGCTATTTTCATCTGCAAAAACAAACAACTCACCACCACGTGCTTGAACTTCTTCCATATTCGATTTGAGTTTATCTAACATGTCATCTTGTGGAGCAAGAATCACCACAGGCATATCATTATCTACCAGTGCCAATGGACCATGTTTTAATTCACCAGCCGCATAACCTTCTGCGTGGATATATGAAATCTCTTTAAGTTTCAAAGCACCTTCAAGAGCGATAGGGAACTCAGTTCCACGACCCAAGAATAGGCAGTGATTTTTTTCAACAAATAATTCTGATAGACGTAGAATCTCAGCATTATTTTGTAAAGTATCTAAAATCACTTTCGGTGTATGCCAAAGCGCGGCAATAATTTCAGAGACACGGTCAGTTGAAATGCTTTGCTTAATTTGACCAATTTTCAATACCAATAGCATCAGTGCCGCAAGCTGTGTGGTAAAGGCTTTGGTCGAAGCAACACCAATTTCAGGGCCTGCGAGTGTCAACAAACTGTAGTTGGTTTCACGTACCATCGACGAGGTTGCCACGTTGCAAATGGTCATGGTAGTGATATTCAAACTTTTCGCTGCTGCACGCTTTTGCGTATCACGCAGTGCAGCTAAAGTATCGGCTGTTTCACCTGATTGAGAAATACAAACATACAGTGTGTTATTCACGATCACAGGCGAGCGATAACGGAACTCACTGGCAATTTCGACTTGGCAAGGCACATCAATCAGTTGTTCAAACCAATATTTAGCAATCATGCCGGCATGGTAGCTAGTACCACAAGCGATGATTTGCACTTGTTGAATTTGGCTGAAATCTTGAGCTGCATTGGCAAGGAAATCATCACGAAGCGCATTACCATTTAAGGCTTGTGAAATCGTTTGCTTAATCGCTTCAGGCTGCTCATAAATTTCTTTGAGCATATAGTGTTTATATTCACCTTTTGAAGCATTGCTTACAGTCGCATCAAGCTCTTTGATTGGTCGATTCACTAATTTACCATCGACGAATACTTCAATGGTATGACGTGTCAAACGTGCAATATCACCTTCTTCAAGGTAGATAAAACGGTTGGTAATCGGTAAAAGTGCCAATTGATCTGAGCTAATAAAGTTCTCGCCAATACCGACACCAATCACAAGAGGTGAACCTTCACGCACCGTGATTAATTCATCAGGATGGTCGGTATGTACGATACCCAGTGCATAAGCACCTTTGAGCTGAGGCACGACACTTTTAACCGCTTCCAAAAGACTCGGAGTGCTTTTTAAAGCGTCATTGACTAAATGCGCAACAACTTCTGTATCGGTTTGTGAGGTAAAAACATAACCAAGCGCTTCTAGATCATCTTTAAGCTTTTGATAGTTTTCAATAATACCGTTATGAACAACAGCCACATTGCCTGAAATATGCGGATGGGCATTATTTTCAGTTGGTTTACCATGGGTTGCCCAGCGCGTATGTGCAATACCGACCGAACCTGCGATATCTGCTTCTTCAACGGCTTGTTCAAGATTTGCAACTTTACCTACGCGACGTTCACGTAGAACGTGGCCTTTATTAATCAGCGCTAAACCTGCAGAGTCATAGCCACGATATTCAAGACGCTTTAAGCCTTCAATTAAAATATTGGTAATACTACGTTCTGCAACGCCACCGACAATACCGCACATAATTTAATCCTCTTATTTCTTCAATTTTTGTGGACGTTGATAGTTTTCTTTGGCAAATTGCTTCGAACGTTCTACCGCAAGGCTATTGTCTGCCACGTCACGTGTAATGGTTGAGCCAGCACCCACTGTTGCACCATGACCAATGGTGACAGGAGCGACTAATGAGCTATTTGAGCCGATGAAAGCTGAGTCACCGATAATGGTTTTAAATTTGTTTGCGCCATCATAGTTGCAGGTAATGGTGCCTGCGCCAATGTTTGAACCTGCACCGACTTCTGCATCACCTAAATAGGTAAAGTGGTTGGCTTTTGAGCCTAACCCGACAGTGGTATTTTTAACTTCAACAAAGTTACCAATATGCACTTCATTGGCCAATTTTGCGCCTGGGCGTAAACGTGTAAATGGACCGATTTGAGCGTCTTCACCAACAATGGCGCTGTCAAAAACGCTATATGGTTGAACTTTAGTGCCTGCTGCAATCTTGGTGTTTTTAATCACACAACCTGCACCAATTTCAACGTTATCACCGAGTTCAACATCACCTTCAATAATCACGTTGATATCGATACGGACATCTTGACCAACAGTCAATGTGCCACGTAAGTCGAAACGTGCAGGATCAATCAGGTGAACGCCTTGTTGCATCAGTTGTTTAGCTTGGAATACTTGAAATTCACGTTCAAGGGCTGCCAATTGTACGCGGTCATTGACACCTTCCACTTCGAAAGCACGTTCTGGTTCAACAGATGCCACTTCGAGACCGTCTGCAATCGCCATGGCAACGATATCGGTCAGGTAATATTCACCTTGCGCATTATTATTGCTTAATTTTGGCAACCATTCGTGCAATTTAGCATTACTTACGGCATAAATACCGGTATTAAATTCTTTGATTTTACGTTGTTCTTCAGAGGCATCTTTGTGTTCAACAATGGCTTGAATTTTGCCATTTTCACGTACAATACGACCATAACCTGTCGCATCATTAACCGTTAAGGTTACTAAACCAATGCCAGTCTGAGTCGAAACATCCAGTAGTTTTTGTAATGTTGCTTCAGTGATGCAAGGTACATCACCCGAGAGAATCAAAGAAATACCGGTTTTTGCTAGGACAGGCAGAGTCACTTTGACTGCATGGCCTGTACCCAATTGTTCTGCTTGTTCAACCCATTTGACATTTTCATGTGCAAACGCGTTTTGAACCAATTCACCGCCATGCCCATAAATGGTAATTATTTCTTCTGCATTTAGTTTTTTCGCCGTGTTGATGACATGGCCAAGTAGGGGTTGTCCTGCGAGTGGTTGTAATACTTTGGGTAAACGAGAACGCATACGTGTCCCTTTACCTGCAGCAAGAATAATAACGCTAGTAGACATGTTTAATCCTAGGTGTTTCTATTACATAGACAAAATATAAAAATAAATACAGATGCAAAGCGCGGCCCAAAGACCTGCAATGATGTCGTCGAACATGATGCCAAAGCCACCACCGACTTGACGGTCAATGACACGAATTGGCCACGGTTTCCAGACATCAAATAAACGGAATAAAGCAAAACCAATCAATGCCCAAGTCCAGCTCATTTGCCCAAGATATAAAATCGGGAGGAAGGTAATGGACTGACCGGCAAATTCATCCCATACGATGCGGCCATCGTCATGGACACCCATGACTTTGGCGGTTTGACCACAAATATAGATCCCAATAATCGACATGAGGATCATGACTATAATGGAGTTGAAAAAGCCGATTGCAAGCCAACCTGGAATAAACAACAAAGCAAAAGCAGAGCCAAAGGTACCCGGTGCTTTGGGTGCAAGACCCGAGCCAAATCCCACGCCACAAAAGGCGATGACTCGGTTAAACCAAGACATGGATTTAAAGTTAATGGCTGGCTTATGCAAAATGCTGGTATCCCTTAAATTTTATGACTTGGTCAACACCGTGATTGTTATAACGGATTCCCAAATTTGGGGTGATTTGACCGATTTTACTAATGTTTACATCTAATTCTAGTTGCAGAAGCTTTTTATAATTCTGCGGACTTATTGTAAAGCATAACTCATAGTCATCTCCACCCGCGAGGGCGTATTGCCACTGCTTTTCTTGTTGTAATTGTTTTACATCGTGATCGATAGGAAGTTGATCTAATTCAATTTCTGCACCGACGTGTGAAGCAGCGAGGATATGTCCTAAATCTTGTGCGAGCCCATCAGAGACATCAATCATACTGTTGGCTAAGCCTTTTAGCTGTTGGCCCAGTAAGCAACGTGGCATTGGATAGTCCAAGCGCTTTTGTAATTGGTGGCCCAAATGTTTTAAGCCAAATGCAGCATCACCGACTTGTCCGCTGACGCAGATATAATCACCAATTTTGGCGCCTGAACGTGGGACAGCCTGTCCTGATTCTACCCAGCCGAGGGCTGTGACTGAAATCGTTAAATGTGGACTTTGTGTGGTATCACCACCGATTAAACTCACACCAAATTGATCGCAACAATCATATAAACCCTGACTAAAGCCTTTGAGCCAGTCATGATCAATTTGGGGTAGGCTCAATGCCAATAAAATACTGTGTGGTTTGGCACCCATTGCAGCAATGTCAGAGAGGTTGACAGCAACAGATTTCCAGCCGATGGCATGTGGTTTTGTGTCGAGAGGGAAGTGACGTCCAGCAACCAGTGTATCAGCACAGATGACCAATTGTTGCTGTGGAGGAGGGGTGAGCAAGGCTGAGTCATCACCGACCCCTAAATCGACAGAATTAATATTCTGACGATTAAAATAGGTATCAATGATCGAGAACTCAGCCATACAACGTACTACTTAAAAAATTAATTAGCTTGTTGTTTTTCTGCTGCACGCAATGTAGTCGCTAAACGATCCAATACACCATTGATGTATTTATGGCTGTCTGCACCGCCAAAATGTTTAGCTAACTCGATCGCTTCATCTAACACGACGCGATATGGAATCTCAAGATGTTCTTTGAGTTCATATGCACCAAGACGAAGTGTTGCAAGTTCAACGCCATCTAAGGCTTCAACTTCGCGATCGAGTACAGGGATTAAAAGCGCATCCAATGCTTCATGATTGGCAACAACCTCGGTCAATAACTCGTGGTAATAGCCGAGATCTACCTTGTGCATGGCATTTTCCACACGCGTACGTGCTTCAATCTCATGCACAGGATTGCGGCTCATTTGCCATTCATAAATTCCTTGTACAGCAAAGCGACGTGCTTTACGTTTTGCTGCATAAGTTGCTTGAAGTGTTTGCGACATAGCGTTAA
This sequence comes from Acinetobacter sp. YH16042, assembly GCF_013417245.1. NCBI lineage: Bacteria > Pseudomonadati > Pseudomonadota > Gammaproteobacteria > Moraxellales > Moraxellaceae > Acinetobacter > Acinetobacter sp. YH16042. The sequence continues at coordinate 83,472 of NZ_VPEJ01000006.1, read as the reverse complement.
ATAGCCTTTAACAAGTTAACCATTTCAATAGCAGTTAAGGCAGCTTCACTACCTTTATTGCCTGCTTTTGTACCTGAGCGTTCAATCGCTTGTTCAATACTATCCGTAGTCAATACACCATTAATTACTGGTAAGCCAGTATCTAGACCAACAACGCCTAAACCTTTGGCACATTCGCCAGCAACAAAATCGAAGTGAGGCGTGCTACCACGAATCACTGCGCCAAGCGCGATGATGGCATCGAAACGATCTGAAGCTGCAAGTTTCTTTGCAACCACTGGAAGTTCCCAAGCACCCGGTGCATGAACAATAGTGATATTATCCTCTGATACGCCATGACGTTTCAATGTATCAACGGCACCTTCTAGCAAATGTTCAACAACAAAGCTATTAAAACGACCAACTAAAATCGCATAACGGTCTTCGTTCGCGAGATGTAACATACCTTCAATACGGCGAACTGCCATAGCAACCTCGATTATTTCTCTGATGTTTGATTTGCGGTGATGTATTCCACCACTTCTAAGTTAAAACCTGATAATGCATTAAAGCGTAATGGCGAGCTAAGAAGCTTCATTTTTTCCACGCCTAAATCACGTAAAATTTGTGCGCCGACACCAATGGTTTGATACTGCTGAGACAGTGCCGCATTGGATTTAACATTTTTCGGTGCAGTTAAATTTTCTAAAGCAGGGCCTAAGTCCTGTAAATGACGCTGACCAATCCATACTAAAACACCACGATCGCTGGATGCGATTTCTTTGAGTGCTTTATCGAGATTCCACGCCGGAGCGCCATCTTGTTTATTGAGTTTTAATAAGTCACGAACCGGGCTGAAACCATGTACACGGACTGTGGTTATGCCTTGTTTCGGTTCGCCTTTAACCAGTGCCAAATGAATGTCTGGGTTACCAATTTCACGGTAACGGAACAATTCAAATTGACCGTATTCTGTATCTAAAGTTTGTTGATCAATGCGTTCAACAGTTTGCTCATTGGTCATGCGGTAGTGAATTAAGTCCGCAATCGTGCCCATTTTTAAGCCATGCTTTTCAGCAAATACTTCAAGATCAGGGCGACGTGCCATAGTGCCATCTTCATTGATGATTTCACAAATCACAGATGCGGGTTCAAGACCTGCTAAACGCGATAAATCACAACCGGCTTCAGTGTGGCCTGCACGGTGAAGGACGCCACCAGGCTGCGCCATCAGCGGGAAAATATGGCCTGGCTGTACGATGTCAGCTGGTTTAGCATGTGCAGCTACCGCTGTTTGAATGGTGTGCGCACGTTCTGCAGGAGAGATGCCTGTTGAAATGCCATTTGCTGCTTCAATAGACAAGGTAAAGTTGGTACCGTGCTGCGCACCATTGGCATCTACCATGAGTGGTAGATTTAACTGTTGGCAACGCTCTTTGCTGAGCGTTAAGCATACAAGACCACGCGCATGCGTAATCATGAAGTTGATATCTTCAGGGCGTACGTGGGTCGCAGCGATGACAAGGTCGCCTTCATTTTCACGATCTTCATCATCCATCAGGATGACCATTTTTCCTGCACGAATATCAGCTACGAGCTCTTCAACAGTATTGAGCGGCATCAATCTTCACCTTTTTGTTTGTCTCGAATGACATTTACTTGCATTGATTGTTGCATAGTCTAACGTTTTTTTGCGTTCTTTGCCTATGCTTATCATTTTCCTTTAATGGCTCATTGTTATACACAGTCCTCAGAACCTTGAAAAGAGGACTTTATTTGAATTGTGCCATTTATGCCCAATCTTTAAGCGATTGAAAAGCATAAAAATGGGTAAGCTTATACAGATTTTAAATAATTCAAATGAAAGAGATGAACAGTTTGTCGGAAAACTGTCGGTCTTTAACTCCATGAACTGTCACATAAAAATCAATCACGTTGATGCAGCCACATGGCTCTCTAAATATTGCCGAATCATCATCTTATTGGCGTTTAAAATAGTTTTTTGCAAATGTGGATCTGCGGCTGCACGCGCAATTAAAATGGCACCGGCAAGTTGGCAGATCATGGCCCAAGCGAGTTCTTCGCTACCGAGATGCTGACTAAATAAAGCGTGACCACGCAGTAATTCAGTTTCATATACCAACTTGGTGTCCTGATCTGCACGCGCTATTTCACTCGCAAGCGTGGGGAGTGAACAACCTTGCTCGGGATGCTGAACATGTGCAGGGGTTAAATAGCGGTCAAGCTCAAATTCAATCCAATCTTGCGCATTATCATGTGGATTGTTTTGCCACATATCAAAACTGTGTTGTAACTCATGTTCAATTAAGGCTTTAAGTAGCTCTTGTTTAGACGAAAAATGTGAGTAAAAGGCGCCACTGGTGACGCCGGCGGCTTTCATGAAACCATCCACACCTGTTGCGGCAAAGCCGTCTTTTTTCGCAATTTGTCCGCTGATGGTTAAAAGTTCTTGGCGTTTTTTTTGTTTGTATTCGGGTTTGTAGCGCATCTGCAACACCCTTGAAAATAAGATTGACGATAAATTAACCATAACATAGTATTCGTTATAGTAGCGATCGTTATTTAATAATGTGTGGTTTAAAACCGACGCTTAAATAAAATGAGCATGGAATAAAAATAAAACAGCAATGGAGTGAGACTATGCAACAACTCAATCGGACTTCGTCAAAAGTCGCTTTAGTGATTGGTGCAGGTGATGCAACTGGTGGTGAAATAGCCAAACGTTTTGCCCGGGAGGGTTATATTGCTTGTATGACACGACGAAATGCAGACAAATTAAAGCCTTTAATTGCTGAAATTCAAGCACAGGGAGGGACTGCTTTTGGCTTTGGTTCTGATGCTCGAAAAGAAGAGCAAGTGATTGAACTCATCGAGCATATCGAATCAAACATTGGCCCGATTGAGGTCATGGTCTTTAATATCGGTGCCAACGTCCCTTGTAGTATTTTGGACGAAACCGCACGTAAATATTTCAAAATATGGGAGATGGCATGTTTCTCGGCTTTTTTAACTGGTCGGGAAGTGGCAAAACGCATGGTGACACGTGAACGAGGCACGATTATTTTTACTGGCGCAACAGCAGGTGTGCGCGGTGCGGCTGGCTTTGCCGCTTTTGCTGGCGCAAAACATGCGCTTCGTGCCTTGGCACAAAGTATGGCACGGGAACTAGGGCCAAGAAATATTCATGTGGCGCATGTGGTGGTTGATGGGGCGATTGATACCGACTTTATTAAAGAGACTTTTCCCGATTTGTACGCAAAAAAAGCGCAAGATGGTATTTTAAATCCCGTACATATTGCAGAAAATTATTGGCATCTCTCACAGCAACCACGAGATGCATGGACGCATGAATTAGATCTGCGACCGTGGATGGAACGCTGGTAAGCGTAATTTGATTCAAATGAAAGAACGATACGCGGTAAGGTCATCCGCAAGTGTTTGAGACAGGACTACATCTATTCAAAAATGTTTTTGCGATACTTTGAATAATTAGACGCTAGTGAACGAGTTTTGCGGATGACAATGGTTTTGGGTACTTTTGCCGAAACAAAAGTACCTCCAGCCGAAGGCTAATCCCTTTATTTAAACCCTGGATGTAAGACTCCGTCAAATCGGCTTAAAAATCATTTAAAAAATACGATGTTACTTTTACGTGCGTAACATCAGTTAGGAAAATAAGCAAAAAAAGGACGAAAAACATGAAAGTCATTGAATTTTATTTTGATGTCGGCAGCCCATATAGTTATATCGGTTTTCATCGCATTCAACAGATTGCACAGCAGTATCAAGCCGAGCTGATCTGGAAGCCGATGCTTCTTGGTGGAGTGTTTAAAGCTACAGGCAATAGTAGCCCGATGGCGGTACCTGCGAAGGCACGTTATTCCATGATTGATCTTCAACGTTGGGGAAAGTTATGGCAGATACCCGTACAGATGAATCCGTATTTTCCGATCAATACTTTGCAGTTGATGCGTTTGATAACCGCAGTCCAATTATTTCAGCCTGAAGTATTTCTCAATGTACTGACGGGTATTTTTAACGCAATGTTTGGTCAGCCACGCAATTTAAATGATCTCAATGAATTAATTCAATTGATGCAGGAGCTTGGATTGGAGGTAGCGCAGGTTAAATCATGGCTTGAAGATGAAAAAGTAAAGTCTGAGCTTAAAGTGGTGACCGAAGAAGCCATTGCACGTGGTGTGTTTGGGGCGCCAAGTTGGTTTGTCGATGATGAGTTATATTGGGGTGTTGATCATTTACATTTTGTTGAGGCGGCTTTACAGGCTTCATCACGATCAGCCTAATTGGACGAATACTTGAGTGAATGCTACTGAATATAAGCACCAGTTTTAGGACGGGAATGCAGAAGTCATTGTAGATGTAAGTAAAATTATAGAATGGATCATGGCTGATTGTCTTACTTACATCTACTTTTACTCAGCTTTCATTTGTATTGAGTCTTATTTTTGGCGTACTAACTTAAAAAACTTAAGCTTTATTCCGTATATAAATAATGCTGACATTTGGTGCAATTTACGGTGCATGAATCGCTTGCATAAATACCTTTACGAAAGAATCGTTTATTGCCGCAAAAGATACAGATAAATTCATCTTTATGATTTTTAGCGCTTGGTAGCTCTTGGTAAACGAGTCTTAATCCATTGTCTTTATAACGATAATCTCGACCATAAATTTGTTTAGCAAGCCAATAGTCCAAACTTGTAAATTTTATGGCAATACAACTCATGATACAAAAAGGAAATAGCCATATGGATTCAAATGCTTTGGAAACAGACGTCCAACCTGAAAATACACTTGTGAAAGTAAAAAACATGACCGCGAAAGCACCAAAGAAGAAAAGATAGAATACTTTGCTTTGGAAAGAGCTTAATTTGTTTAAGTATTTGAGATGATGTTCATAGGTCGAAATATCATCTTGGTTGGGCACAAATGCTGGATAACGTGCTTGCTTAGGTTTTTCTGACACTTGATCACCAAATGAATGACCACAGGCACTACAAAAGTGATGTTGTACTAATGCTTTTTCTCCACAGGAGACACAATATTTCATAGCTATTTAAATGTTTTTAATTAATAAAGTTATTTGTTTAGCAAGCATAAGAAAATTTGCAGCTTTTTAAAAGAAATTTTAATGAATTCTTTGAAGAGGCTTCTAACAAAAAAAGCGAACCGAAGTTCGCTTTTTTATCTTATGTATTGTTCAATGCTGCTTAGAAGAAGCCCATTGGCTTGGTGTCATAGCTCACCAAGAGGTTTTTGGTTTGTTGATAATGATCAAGCATCATTTTGTGGTTTTCACGGCCGATCCCTGATTTTTTGTAGCCGCCGAATGCAGCGTGTGCAGGGTAGATGTGATAACAGTTGGTCCATACACGACCTGCCTGAATAGCACGACCCGCACGATATGAAGTATGTGCTGAACGCGACCAAACCCCTGCACCTAGACCATAAATCGTGTCATTGGCAATTTTAATGGCATCATCAAAGTCTTTAAAGGTTGCTACTGAAAGCACAGGGCCGAAGATTTCTTCTTGGAAAATCTTCATGTCATTGGTGCCTTTGAAAATGGTTGGTTCAATATAGAAACCTGTACCGACTTCATTGCGTGGATCACCACCAGTAATGAGCTGTGCACCTTCATTTTTACCTGTCGCGATACAGCCCAAGATTTTGTCTTGCTGCTCTTGCGATGCCTGTGCACCAATCATGGTATCGGTATCGAGTGGATGACCCGTCTTAATACGTTTCACACGTTCTACTGCCATTTCCAAGAATCGATCAGCAATGCTTTCTTGTACCAATGCACGTGAAGGACAGGTACAGATTTCACCTTGGTTCAGCGCAAACATGGCAAAACCTTCGAGCGTTTTATCTAAGAATTCATCGTCTTTGTCCATGATGTCTTCAAAGAAAATGTTCGGTGATTTACCACCGAGTTCCAATGTCACAGGAATGATATTTTCAGTGGCATATTGCATGATCATTTGTCCCACAGCGGTTGAACCGGTGAAGGCAATTTTTGAGATGCGTGGATTGGTCGCCAATGGACGACCGACTTCAACACCATAACCATTCACAATATTCAGCACGCCCGGTGGGAGCAGGTCTTGAATGAGTTCAGCCAAGACCAAGATGCTGACAGGCGTTTGCTCCGCAGGTTTCAACACGATGCAGTTTCCCGCAGCCAATGCTGGAGCAAGTTTCCACGCCGCCATCAAAATTGGGAAGTTCCACGGAATAATTTGCCCGACCACACCAAGTGGCTCATGGAAATGGTAAGCAATAGTATTTTCATCAATTTCAGAAATGCCACCTTCTTGCGCACGGATACAGCCGGCAAAATAACGGAAGTGATCGATACACAGTGGAATATCAGCGGCTAAGGTTTCACGAATCGGTTTACCGTTGTCCCATGTTTCTGCAACTGCAAGGAGCTCTAGGTTTTCTTCAAGTCGATCGGCAATTTTTAATAAAATATTTGAGCGTGTGGTTGGGGAAGAGGCGTTCCATTGGGCTTTGGCTTTATGCGCTGCATCCAAAGCCAATTCAATATCTTCAGCAGAAGAACGTGGCACTTTGGTAAAAACTTTACCGTCTACAGGGGAGATATTTTCAAAGTATTCACCTTTCACTGGCGCGACCCATTGGCCACCAATCAGGTTTTCATACTGAGCTTTAAACTGAACTTTTGAACCGGGTTGATTAGGATCGACATAACGCATATGAATTTTCCTTTGCTTGTTTATTATGATCTTGTTGGGCTGCCTATCTGTGGCAATCTACAGCTTTGGTATAAGGTACTTTTGTACATTATTTGATTAGCATAGCCTGTATAAGGTTGGAAAAAGGTTGGAGACAAGAAGGTTTACAATATTTTTTTTCAGTCTTAAAAACAAAAGCCGGGAAACGGATTTTTAGTCATGAATTGTTGTGAGAATAATGAATGATGATACCGAAGGATTTATCTGAAAAACGACAGAATGTCGAACGGTTAAGGCAGGGCATGAGTCTGTCAAAGCAGCAAAGCTCGCAATTGAATGAGAGCATTGTGAGTTCTTGGCAGCGATCGGCGCAGGCGGAAATTCCGGAAAACCGGAGTGCTGCGCCTTTGGTGAATTTAAGTCCTCAGAGTCAACAGCAGTCGGCATTGCATCACGCGTTGCAACATTGTGCCGAAGATTTAAAACACATTGCCGAACAGTCATCGATGGTACTTGCCGTGGGTGATGTAGGTAGCACGATTATTTGGAGTGCGTCGAGTCGGCAAATGCAAAGTGCTGCGGAAAGTGTACATTTTATTGCAGGTGGGCAATGGCGCGAAGAATTGGTCGGCACCAATGCATTAGCGTTGTCTTTAAAAACCCAACAGTCGAGTTGTGTGTTTTCAAATGAACATTACATGCCATCAGTACATGAATGGGTCTGCTATGCAGCACCGATTATCGATCCACATACGCAGCAAATTTTGGGCGTGGTTGATTTATCCACCGTGTGGAAAAACCACAATAGTTTAGGGCTACTTGCGGCTGAACGCTGCGCTTCGATTATTCAATCGGCTTTACTCGATTTTCAAAAACAGCATTTGTATATTCGGGCCTTTGCTGTGCCGCAAGTGTTATTTAATGGCAAAGTGATGGTGCTGACCCCGCGGCAAATAGAAATTTTGACCATCTTGGCGCTATGTCCGCAAGGCATGACCTTAGATACTTTGCATCAAGCCTTATATGGTGAACGTAAGGTGAGTGTTGGGACTTTAAAAGCGGAAATGTCGCAGCTACGCGATATTTTGGGTGGCATGTTAGGCTCAAGACCCTATCGCTTATTGGCGCAAGTCGAAGCCGACTTTTTACAAGCCGAGCAAGCTTTAGATGCAGGTTATCTCGATTCTGCATTAAAACTGTGTTCAGGGGTTTTCTTGGCCAAAACCGAAAGCCCATTTTTAGGGGCATGGCGTGATTGTCTTGAGTCACGATTAAGCCAAGCGATTTTTAATGCTAAAGAAACAGATGTTCTGCTCAAGCATGTCGCGCGTTTTCCTGAAGCTATTGATGCGGTTGAACGTCTGATCGAGCTGATGCCGAGATCGCATCCCGTACATCAGACCTTGTTGAAATTAAAACAGTAAGTTGCAATGTCATTCGGGCTGTTAAAAACCTTTATTGGCCAGCCATTCAAAGAGCTGGGTATAGACTTGTTCGCGCGCGTTTTTTTCCGAAAGCACTAAATCATGCAAGCCATTGTGTATGCTTTGAATGGTGACATCGCCTTGAATTTTCTTGGCATATTTTTGGATGTCTTTTACACCTAAAATCACATCACTGGTCTGTGCTGCTTTACCCCATCGTTTTGGATTTTGTGTTTGATGCGAGTGCATGACCAAGACCGGTACATCTAGGCTGACACCTCGATGAATCTCTTTTTGAGCCTCATAAATTGTCCGCACGAAACTTAAATACACCATTGGATAGCGGGTCTTTTTCCAGTCTAAATTAAAGTCCCACTCACCTTTTAAATCTTGATGTAGGCTCGCCGTATACCATTTATTCAGCTCACTTGGGAATTTTAAATTTGGAAAAGTCTTTGCCAGTCTACTGAGCTGTGGAATACCCAGTGCGCGTTTCACCGGATTCATGTTGAAATCATAAAATGGGCTGTTACACCACAAGGCTTTAATTAGAGGATGATTGGGATGATGGGCTGCATATAAGGTCGTGGTGAGGCCACCTGTGGAATGACCGCAGAGCAGTAAGGCATCGTGACCTTCAGCGGAGATAATCTCAAGGGCCTGGTCAATTTCGGCATCGTATTCGCAGAGGTTGTGCACATTATAATATTTTTGATGCGGTAGAATTGATCGTCCATATTTTCTTAAATCCAAGGCATAAAAGTCGAAACCGTGCTGATTAAAGCGTTCCGCCATTTCGGTTTGGAAAAAATAATCGATAAAGCCATGGATATAGAGCACCGCTTTGGAGGTGGGGGCCGCTGCTTTTTTGCGAACCAGTGTGGCAACCACAGGGCCTTCATAATCATCCGGGAAGGTCAGCGTGGCTTGTTCATAGCCTGCGCCCAAAATGTCAGGCTGATACTGAATTGGTGAATGGCTCATTATTATACTCATCAATATTATTGGACATTATGCTTTATCCTTGATGAGCCATAAGCTTTTGTCAAATGAATAATCGATGCTGTTATGCGGACTAAAAAAGAGTGACCTCAGTATGAAAGCGACCAATCTATAGTCGCTTTCCTGAAATAAAAGGTGAAATGGATTCAGTTGAGCCTACATCACCAGACTCAAAGGATAATGTAGGCACTTAGGTCACTTAAACATGAAGACCTTTGAGGGCTTAACTTAAACGGCCGCTTTGAAGTCGACGACAGAAGCATTGGCTTTAAGCGCTGCCTTGAAAATATCAACCACTTGAGCATGATTCGCTTTACGTGGATTAGTTAGCATGCAGGCATCTTTTTGCGCATTTTCAGACATGATGCTGAGGTCTTGTTCTTTCACACCGAGTTCAGAAAGGCTTGATGGAATGCCAATCGAAGCAGACAGTTCACGGATTGCTGCAATCGCTGCATAAGCCGCTTCAGTCACCGTTAAACCGTCGGTTGGCACACCCATGAGCTGTGCGATACGTGCATAGCGGTCAGGGCAGGCGATCAGGTTAAATTCGCAAACGTGTGGTAACAGCACGGCATTACATACGCCATGTGGCAAGTTGTAGAAGCCGCCGAGTTGGTGGGCCATCGCGTGGACATAACCTAAAGATGCATTGTTAAATGCCATTCCTGCTAAGTACTGTGCATAGCTCATCGCATCACGTGCTTCTAGGTTTTCGCCATTGGCTACGGCAGGGCTGAGCCATTCACTGATCATTGCAATGGCCTTTTCAGCACAAGCATCGGTAATGGGATTGGCTGCTGTAGACACATAAGCTTCGACCGCATGCGTTAATGCATCCATACCGGTTGCTGCAGTGAGCGCCGCAGGTTTCGCAATCATCAGCTTCGGGTCATCAATGGCGATAAGAGGGGTACAACGCCAATCGACAATCGCCATTTTAACGTGGGTGTCAGTATTGGTAATGATACAGAAACGGGTCATTTCTGATGCCGTACCTGCGGTGGTATTAATCGCAATGAGTGGAGTCATTGGGACTGTACTTTTATCGATGCCTTCATAGTCACGAATATGACCACCACCCGCAGTGACTAAGCCAATGCCTTTGGCACAGTCATGAGAAGAGCCGCCACCGAGAGAGACAATAAAATCACAGCCATTGTCATTATAGGCATCTACACCGCTATGCACGTTGGTGTCAGTTGGGTTGGGTTCTGCGCCCGGGAAGATGTGACTTTCTACGCCAGCTTCAGTTAAATATGCGGCAATGGTGTCTGCCACACCAAATTTGTAAAGACCGGCATCGGTCACGATAAGCGCTTTTTTTGCGCCAAGATTTTGTGCCTTTGCACCAATTTCTTTAGCACAGCCAGGGCCAAAAAGTGAAACACAAGGGATGTAAAAACCGTTTGTTTGATCTGCAATATTTTTAAAAGCCATGGTGCGATTCCTTCTACCATTCATTGTCATTTGTTATGGGTGATACTCACCTAAACTGAGTATTGCGAGGGATGTTTTAAATTCACACCTACCAAAGACCTACCAAATTTAGGGCTTTGTATTGAACTTATTTAATTGATTGAAATTTAATCATTAATTATTTTTGCTATTTTCTGAGATTCGCTAAAAGTCGTATACGTTTAAGCCCAAATAGGCGTTGCGATGATTGGATGCATGATCGAGTTATCAGATTATAAAATCTAACTAAAACTACTATCAATTTACTAAATGCCCCAAAGCACTCGAATCAGGATAGGCTATAACAAATAACGAGATAGTCACTTTTGTGCATTTCGCTTTTTGCAGTGCGAAACAAAAGATTAATTAAACGAGTTAAATAATGCCCAGTGAAAATTTGAAAACGAAACGTCCTTTATATATTCCTTATGCCGGAAATACACTTTTAGAACTCCCACTTTTAAATAAAGGTTCTGCGTTTAATGAAGATGAACGTAAGAGCTTTAATTTGCACGGTTTAATTCCACACGTCACAGAAAGCATTGAAGAACAAAGTCAGCGTTCTTATCAGCAATATTGTGCATTTAATAGTGATATCAATAAGCATATCTACCTGCGCAATATTCAAGACACCAATGAAACATTGTTCTATCACTTAATTGAAAACCACCTCAGTGAGATGATGCCGATCATCTATACACCAACAGTGGGTGAAGCTTGTCAGCGCTTCTCTGACATTTACCGTCGTCATCGTGGGATTTTTATTTCATATCCTGACCGTGATCATATTGACCAAATTATTCATAACGTGAATAAAAAGAACGTGAAAGTGATCGTGATTACGGACGGTGAACGTATTCTTGGACTTGGTGACCAAGGCATTGGCGGGATGGGGATTCCAATTGGTAAGTTGTCGCTGTACACCGCATGTGGTGGGATCAGTCCAGCTTATACATTGCCGATTACTTTAGATGTCGGAACCAATAACCAACAGCTGTTGAATGACCCGATTTATATGGGATGGAGTCAGCCTCGTATCAGCGGTGAAGAATATTATCAATTTGTCGATGACGTGATTAAAGCCATTCAACAACGTTGGCCAAAAGCGCTGATTCAATTTGAAGACTTTGCACAAAAAAATGCGATGCCTTTATTGGAAAAATATCGCGATAAAATTTGCTGCTTTAATGATGATATTCAAGGAACAGCAGCGGTGTCTGTCGGAAGTTTAATTGCGGTATCACGTGCAGCAGGCAAGCAGCTCAAAGATCAAATCGTCACATTCTTAGGTGCAGGTTCAGCAGGTTGCGGGATTGCAGAACAGATCATCAAGCAAATGGTGGCGGAAGGTTTAACCGATGCTCAAGCACGTGCGCGGGTGTTTATGGTCGACCGCTTTGGTTTAATTACTGAAAATCAGCCGAATCTTTTAGATTTCCAACGCAAGCTTGCGCAAGCACCGGATAACGTCGCACATTGGGCAAATGCAGATTCGGTCATCTCACTCCTGGATGTGGTTACACATGCCAAACCGACTGTATTGATTGGGGTTTCGGGACAACCGGGGCTGTTTAGCCAAGAGGTTATTGAAACGATGGCTGCAAATTGTGAACAGCCTATTGTGTTGCCACTATCTAACCCGACATCACGTGTCGAAGCGGTGCCTGCAGATATTATCGAGTGGACCAAAGGTAAGGCCCTGATTGCGACAGGTAGTCCATTTGCACCAGTGAATTATCATGGCAAGATTCATCAGATTTCACAGTGCAATAACTCCTATATTTTCCCGGGGATTGGACTGGGTGTGATTGCATCTGGGGCGAAACGTGTGACGGAAAATATGCTGATGGCATCTAGTACGGCATTGGCGGACTGTTCACCAAAATTGGCAGATCCAAATGCTGATTTATTGCCAAGTTTGGATTATTTACAGGATATTTCGAAGAAAATTGCATTGAAAGTCGCGTTGGCTGCGATTGCTGATGGTGTTGCGCCAAATGTCAGCGTTGAAGTGCTCGAACATGCGATTGAAGCGAATTTCTGGAAACCTGAATATCGTGATTATGTCCGTGTGACCTATTAACGCAATTTTAATTTTTATTCATATTTGTGGAACCTGACTCAAACCATGTTCCACATACTGAATAAATATAGATTGATTTTGATTGGTGTAAGCGATAGATAAAAAAGCCCCCATCTTTCGATGAGGGCTTTTTGAATTTGGAGCGGGAAAGGAGACTCGAACTCCCGACCCCAACCTTGGCAAGGTTATGCTCTACCAACTGAGCTATTCCCGCGGAGTCTATCCTGTTTTTTTACTAAAAAACTGAATCGAAAAAAATTTGGAGCGGGAAAGGAGACTCGAACTCCCGACCCCAACCTTGGCAAGGTTATGCTCTACCAACTGAGCTATTCCCGCGGAGTCTATCCAATTTTTTAAATAAAAAACCGAATGAAAAAATTTTGAGCGGGAAAGGAGACTCGAACTCCCGACCCCAACCTTGGCAAGGTTATGCTCTACCAACTGAGCTATTCCCGCATAGCCACGTATAATACATTAAGGATTTTTCAGGTCAATAACTTTATGAAAATCTGTGCATCGTTTGCATAAAATAAAAACAATTTGTTTGAAATTCGGAAGATTTTTGCAGGTCGAAGGCTTCCATTTTGATGAAATCATGCAATTCAGATGGTTTCAGCAAGTTTGCGACACAAGAACTTCAACAAATACAGGCTATACTAAGACCAGTTGAACCTTTTTTTGAATTTGGGAGAGCCGTTTTGAGTTTAGAACAGCAATTAATTGAGCGTCTACAGACATTAGCGCCTACACATCTTGAAGTGGTGAATGAGTCCGCAGGTCATGGAGGTTATTTCCCAGGTAAAGAGTCGCATTTTAAAGCAGTGATCGTGAGTGAGGCATTTGCAGGTTTGCGTTTGGTGCAACGTCATCAAAAAGTCTATGCCGCAGCCGGTGATTTACTTAGTCCGGGGCAAATTCATGCCTTGGCCATTCATGCGTTTTTACCCGAAGAATGGAAAGGTCAAGACACCACTAGCCCTGAATGTGCGCATGCACCTAAGTCATCTTAAGGTGAGCCATGGAAACGCAATTAATCATTAAAATCATTCATATGTGTGGTGTGGCTTTAGGCTGTGCTGCCATTTTCATTCGTGCTTTTACGTTGTTTAAAGGGACGCAGGGCAATTTACCGAATCCATCAGGTCGTAAGTTTTTTGTTGCTTTGCAACATGGCTCAATGACATTAATTGCCGTGACTGGAATTATCTTATTGTTTATGAAGAACTTTGATGTGCAGCCATGGTTCTATGCCAAAGTTGTGCTGTTTTTGGTGCTGCTGTCTTCTTTATCTAAAGCGTATAAAAAAGATGACAGTGTATTATTGGTTCAGCGCCGTGCGGGCTTATTTATTGCAGCTGTTGCACTTATTTTCATCATTACATTGGTTATAATCAAACCAGTTTTTGGATAAATGGCTTATCCACATGGCCGATTTCAAGGCTTGAGTAGAAAAACAAAGATTAGAGGGTTTTGAATGCGTACGCGTGTGGTATTTAACCAAAAAGGTGGTGTGGGGAAATCGAGTATTACGGTCAATTTAGCGGCGATAAGCGCGCACCAAGGTTTAAAAACTTTGGTGATTGACCTCGACCCTCAAGCCAATTCAAGTCAATATTTGTTGGGGGATGATGCGACGTATTCGGCAGATAAGCCTGCACTTGAACCCAATATTGAAAATTATTTTGAAGAAGTCTTGGGGACACAACAAAGTAAAGGTTTGTTGGGAAATGCCATCGGTTCGATTTTGAAAGGTCGTGCCAAAGGTTTGGAAAGCTATGTGCATGCATCACCTTATCCACGCTTAGATGTGATTCCTGCCAGTCCAAATTTAGGCGCGTTGGCACATGCCTTAGAATCTAAGCATAAAATTTACAAACTCCGCGATGCTTTGCAGCAGATGAGCGGTCAATATGATCGGGTATTTATTGATACACCGCCGGCCTTTAACTTTTTTACCTTATCTGCGTTGATTGCGGCAGATCGCGTGCTGATTCCATTTGACTGCGATGTGTTTTCAAAACGTGCCTTACAGACCCTGATCGAAAATGTGTTAGAAACGCAGGATGATCATAATGATCATTTGGAAATTGAAGGCATTGTGGTCAATCAATTTCAGGCACAGGCGAAGTTGCCGCGCGAAGTTGTACAACAACTCAAAGATGAAGGACTTCCTGTATTGGACAGCATGTTACCGCCTTCGGTGCTGATGAAAGAATCTCATCATAAAAATCAACCTTTAATCCATTTGGCTGCAGATCATAAATTGACGCAAGCCTATCAATCATTGTTCAATGAAATTGAGCAAAAGTAGTATCGAGAAAAGTATGAATGCACTTAAATGTGGTCTAGTTGCTTTCACTGCTGTTGTATTGGGTGCATGTGCAAGTACGCCAAAACCAAGCTATGTTTCACCTACACAGTATCAGTCTTTGAGTTGCCAACAATTGCAAAGCGAATACAACCGAATCCACGACTATATTCAAAATGGTGTAGAAACACCGAAGCGCACAGGCGTTGGTGTCGGTGTTGGCCTCGGTGGTGGCTGGGGCAGCCGTGGAGGTTGGGGAATTGGTCCGAGTATTTCGGTCAATATGGGACAATCTTCAAATACCAAACGTACCGAACTTTCTCGTGTTTTAGGTGAGCAAGAAGCGATTGTACAGGCAGCAAAATTTAAAGGTTGTCCGATTATCGTTCGCGCAAATTCGGCTACCGCAGCAAAATCATAAACGGATCATGAGCAGGGGCTCAGGCCTGTGCTATGAGAAAAGTGTAATAAAATTTGTCAGTAGGCGAGGCGTCTACTGGCATTTTTTTTGAGTCAAATAAACTGCACTATTTAGAGTCAATAAAATATTTAAATCTATGAAAAAATTAAATTAAATATCATTCGTAAATTTTAATACCTTCTTCTGGTCTTGAACATTCAGCGTGAGTGCATTGACTTGTACAAGGATAAAACTGACCTAGCGCGTACTTGTTTTTTTAAATTCATTTCGGCTAAGGTGTGCGCTTTGAAACATTGTCTGGATATTTATGATTGAGAGTTGGCTTTTTGTATTGGCAATGATTGCGGTGATGATGACGCCGGGACCTAGCAATGCACTAATGGCAAGCTCTGCACATCAACAAGGCATTGCAAAGACGTGCATGCTGATTCCTGCAGAATTATTGGGCTATTTCTATGCCATTAATTTATGGGCGTTGATTATTCATTTAAGTGCTCCAGTGTGGCCGAATTTAATTCACTTGCTACATTTTCTCAGTATTGCCTATGTTTTATGGTTGGCTTTTCATTTGTGGAAATCGACGCATTTACATCAGTACAATCAAAAACATCCTTCAATTCAACCACGTGAATTATTCATTTCCTCGTTAAAAAATCCGAAAGCGTTGCTTTTTGCTGCAGGTATTTTCCCGATTGAAACTTGGGCTAGCCCATTAAATTTTATTTTGGTTTTCGCTGTATTTAGTGTGGTTTTGCTGCCGGTTGCGTTGTTTTGGATGTCATTTGGACGGACGATTTTGGCCGGTAAGACCCAAAAAATTAAGGCCGATCTTCTGTATAAAGGGTCGGCCCTGATGCTGATTTTATGTATGTTTCCCGTGGTTTTGCGCTTTTTTGCTTAAAGGCGTTCACCACATCGGTTTATTTCTTTAATTTTGCTCGAATAAAACCAATCACACCCGGTAAAACACTAATAATAATGATGCCAAAGATCAGATGGGTGAAGTTATCTTTCACGATTGGCATATTGCCAAATAAATAACCCAAAGTGATAAATGAGCCAACCCAGCAAATCGCACCAATCATGTTAAAAGTCAGGAAGTACTTGTAGTTCATGCTGCCTGCACCTGCGACAAAAGGCGCGAAGGTTCGTGCAAAAGGAATAAAGCGGGCAAAAATAATGGTTTTACCACCATGTTTTTCAAAGAATTTTTGCGTATTCACCAAATGTTGACGGTTAATGAAGCGTGATTCAATTTCAAAGACACGTGGGCCAATATATTTACCAATATGGTAGTTCAGCGTGTCGCCCAAGACTGCCGCGATAAACAGCAAAATCACCAAAACCCACGGATCCATGGCACCTGTTGACGCAGCGAGCGCGCCTGCTGCAAACAGAAGACTGTCACCCGGTAAAAAGGGCATGACGACTAAACCGGTTTCAACAAAAATAATCAGGAACAGAATTGCATAAATCCATACGCCATAATTGGTAATGAACTCGAGTAAATGGTCATCAACATGTAGTATAAAATCAATCAGTTCCATGGGGCTTATATGCGTAAAATAGTGGTCTGATGCTATCAGTCTGGGGCAGCAAAGTCAGTATTAAAACGTAATTAATTATCAGTAAAACCGTTCTATATATAGAATGATGAGTATTATAAAAGCATATTTAAAGAGAATAAGAAACGACCTAATCTAAGCACATCTTTTGAACAGTATTAAGAATAGGTTTCAGTATGCTTAACCCAAATTTGATGGTGAAAAATCTGAGTCAACAGCCGCAAATCAATGCAGTGATCAGTCTCGTTGCACGTATATTAATGGCTTATATTTTTATTGTGGCAGGTTGGGGCAAAATTACGGCTTACACTGCAACAGCAGGTTATATGGAGTCAATGGGTGTGCCCGCTGGGCTTCTTCCGATTACTATCTTAGTCGAGCTAGGTGGCGGCTTAGCTTTATTGTTTGGTTTTCAAGCACGTTTTGCGGCATTGGGTCTAACCGTATTTAGTTTAATCACTGCGTTTTTATTCCATGGTGGTGCTGAAGATGGCATTAACTTTATGAAAAACTTGGCGATGTCTGGCGGCTTATTATTTCTCATGTTACATGGTGCTGGTCAATTTAGTTTTGATCATTGGATCGAAAAATCAAAATAAAGCGGTCATGAGTCCGAGCATCCATCAAAGCGGCGTTCTGCCGCTTTTTTCATGTCTACCGCTGATTGAAAGCGGATGGGTAAAGTCCTGAAATGTGTTGTAAAAAACACCGTTTGGCTTGTGGTTTTTGCCCCTGTCCGAATAGTGTGCGAAAGTCCAAGAAAAATGTTAGAATACGGCGCTTATATTCGTTGCCTGCATAGTTGTTTGCCATGACTACCAATACCCAAATTACTGAAGACCGTATCCTGATTTTGGATTTCGGTTCTCAATATAGTCAGCTTATTGCACGTCGTGTACGTGAAGCTGGTGTTTATTCAGAAATGTACGCATTTGATATGTCTGAAGAAGACATTCGTGCATTTAACCCAAACGGGATCATTCTTTCAGGTGGTCCAGAAAGTGTTCATGAAGAAGGTAGTCCGCGCGCACCACAAGTTGTATTTGAACTTGGTGTACCTGTTTTAGGTATTTGCTATGGTCTACAAACCATGTCAGAACAGCTTGGCGGTAAAGTTGAGCCAGGTACTGTGCATGAATTTGGTTATGCAGAAGTTGATATTAAAGTCCGTGATGCTTTAATTGGTGATCTTGAAGATACCAAAGACCAATTAAAAGTATGGATGAGTCATGGCGATAAAGTGACTCAAATTCCTGAAGGTTTCCAAATCACTGCCAGCACACCAAGCTGCCCAGTGGCGATGGTTTCTGATGAAAAACGTCGTTTCTACGGTATCCAATTCCACCCTGAAGTGACACACACTGCGAAAGGTGCTGAGTTATTGTCTAACTTCGTACATGGCGTATGTGGTTGCCGTAACTTGTGGAACTCAGAAAACATCATCGATCTTCGCGTAGAACAACTTCGTGAGCAAATTGGTGATCAAAAAGTTCTCTTGGGTCTTTCAGGCGGTGTCGATTCATCTGTTGTAGCTGCACTTTTACACCGTGCGATTGGCGACCAATTGACTTGTGTATTCGTAGATAACGGTTTACTTCGTTTGAACGAAGGCGAGCAAGTGATGGACATGTTTGCGAAAAACATGGGTATTCGCGTGATTCGTGCCGACGCTGAAAATCGCTTCTTAACAGCGCTTGCTGGTGAAGTTGATCCAGAGAAAAAACGTAAAATCATCGGTCGTGAATTCATTGAAGTGTTTGCTGAAGAAGCACGTAAGCTTGACGGTGTGAACTTCCTTGCTCAAGGTACCATTTACCCAGACGTAATTGAATCTGCAGCAAGCAAACAAGGTAAAGCACACGTGATTAAATCACACCACAACGTGGGTGGTTTACCTGAAGATTTAGCATTCGAATTGGTTGAGCCAATCCGTGATTTATTCAAAGACGAAGTACGCCGTTTAGGTACAACTTTAGGTCTTCCATTTGAAATGCTTTACCGTCATCCATTCCCAGGCCCAGGTCTAGGTGTACGTATTCTTGGTGAAGTGAAAAAAGAATATGCAGATATCCTTCGTCTAGCAGATGACATCTTCATGCAAGAACTTCGCGCAAGCGGCTGGTATGACAAAACTGCACAAGCATTTGCTGTATTCCAACCTGTGAAATCTGTGGGTGTCGTAGGTGATGGCCGTCGTTATGCATGGGTGATCGCGCTTCGTGCTGTAGAAACTGTGGACTTTATGACTGCACGTTTTGCACATCTTCCATACGACTTAGTAGACAAGATTTCTACACGTATCATGAACGAGATTGCTGAAGTTTCTCGTGTTGTTTATGACGTATCGTCTAAACCACCTGCTACGATTGAGTGGGAGTAATTTAGGGATTTCAAGAAACAACGTTTCTTGCCTAAATTACGGCAAAGGCTATGCCTGCGCCAGACTGGGGTTTCACGAAGCACTGCTTCGTGCCAGTTTTACGCCAAGAGCTACGCTCGCGGCAGTGAGGGATTTCAAGAAGCGAAGCTTCTTGCCTAAATTACACCGAGAGCTATGCTTGAGGTTATTTAGGGAAACCTAAATATTTCTAATAAAAAAAGGACGCTTCAGCGTCCTTTTTTTTGTTTATAATTATGAAAAATACTATTTTAAAAAGAGCAAGTTAAATGTCATTGCCTACATACGATCAGTTGATGCTTCCATTAATGAAACTTTTAGCAGAACAAAAAGAGGCAATAAAATTAAGTTCTGCCACAAAAATTTTAGCTGAAAGATCTGGGTTATCTGAAGCTGATTTAAATTTAAGGCTATCTAGTGGTACAAAAACAGTATTTTATGATCGTGTTGGCTGGGCGAAAACATATTTGGTTAAAGCAGGTTTGATACAACAACCATCACGTGGTCTTTGCGAATTAAGTACGTTAGGTTGGTCTATTGAGTTGTCCAGCTTATCCAATATAACTAATCAGTATTTGATGCAGTTTGAAGGGTTTTCTGATTATAAAATTGGTTCTAACCATAATAAAAATATTCAAAATCTAGTTCTAATAGAAGAGCATGCTACATCTATTCAAACAGAATATTTGACGCCTGCAGAAATAATCGAACAATCATCAAAGGAGCTTAATCAAACAATTAAAGATGAGCTATTAAATAAAATTAAAAGTAATTCACCCAAATTCTTTGAGCAATTAGTTGTCGATTTGTTGGTAATAATGGGTTATGGCGGTTCACATCAAGACGCAGCCCAAGCAATAGGTAAAACCAGTGATGGTGGCATTGACGGTATTATCAGTGAAGATCGTTTAGGTTTAGATAAAATATATATTCAAGCTAAACGTTGGGAAAATACGGTGGGGCGCCCTGACATTCAACAGTTTAAGGGAGCTTTGGCTGATCAAGTGGCGAAAAAGGGCGTATTTATTACTACTTCTTGTTTTAGTAAAGAAGCAATTGAGTCAGCAAAGAAATCAGGCATTGTTTTAATTGATGGTGACAAGCTTACATCTCTCATGATTGAATTTGGCTTGGGTATTCAAATTGAAAGAAGTTTCCATATTTATAAAATAGATCAAGACCGTTTTGATGAAGATAGTTTTTAAATAAACTTAAAGGACGCTTCAGCGTCCTTTTTTTATATCTCAACATTCTATTTATAAACAATTGACCAACTACGATCGCTCTCATTATTCGGTTCAGCTTTGGACTTCGCTTTATGGGTAAAGCTTTGCCAAGACTTCGTCGATTTACGTTCGGGCTTCATGCTTGGGTCATAGCGTTCGACACGGTTACGGCCATTTTCTTTTGCCTGATACAGCGCAATATCAGCTTGCTTAATCAGTTCAGTTAAATTTTGCTTATGTGATTTAAGCTGTGAAACACCAATGGAAACGGTAAATTGGATCGGGTGATTTGCGACATTCAGCAATGATTGATTTTGAAGCGTTAGACGAATACGTTCTGCGATTAACATTGCATCCTGTATTTGCGTTTCCGACAGCAGCACAATAAATTCTTCGCCACCAAAGCGAGCCAAGACATCTTTTTGGCGCATTTCTTTGCGGGTGGTTTCAGCGATACATTGTAGTACCTGATCACCAACATCATGCCCGTAATTATCATTAATATGTTTAAAATGATCGACATCAAACATCAATAAGCAAGTACTTGCAGGCGTTGGCCATTCATGGATACGGTGCTCAGCCAACTGAACAAACTGACGACGGTTGTATAACTGGGTGAGCTCATCTGTATGCGCTAGATTTTTCAGCGTATGCATATTCCAATCGTCAAGCAGGGTGCGTAAAAAATGACGTCGTGCATTGAGCGTATTGTTCCAGCTCATATGCAGGCTGATCATCCAAACGGGAATAGACACGACCACAAAAATCAGCGCTTCTTGCCATGATAAAAGCTGACTCACCGCAAAATATACCAATAGCGAAATGAGACCCGAACAATACAAGGCAGGCTTAAATTGTGTTTGTACGCAGACATTGGCAATTAAAATAAAGATCGCCGCACCATAGATATAGGACGAGACCATTGGGCTATTTGAAGCCAGTAATAAGCCAATCCAAATCGCGGTGCTACAGACCGTCCCGATCGGTAAGATCATGTCGAGTACACGAATGTCTTTTTTGTATTTAAATAAATAAAAGCTAACCAATAAAGCCACAATAATCAGGGCAACTCGAGAAAGGCCTGACCAAAAGAACATGTCTGGAATAATAAAAATGTCAGCAAAAAAATAAAGAAGAAACGTAATCTGCGCCATGTAGTTCACTTGACGCAAATAAGGTAACTGATGGGCATACTGATGTTGTAGAAAATAGTTTCTAAACTGCGTAGGAATACGTGCAAAAGGATCTGCAATGGCTTGTTCAATCTCGGCACGATTGGCAAGATCACACTCAGAAAGTTTCAAAGTATGAGTATGATTTTTACGAACTTCCTGAGCAGACGAATTAGTCCGAGAACTCATTCGTACATCAACAGACATGTCCCTTCTCCATAAATGGCTTAGGACAAATTATGAACAAAAAACACACAAAAATATCTACCTGAAACTAGGGATTTTTCGAATGAATGATAAAAAATCGTCTGATGAATGTTACAAAATATATTATTAACTTGCTGTTTTATAAGTTGAAATTTGATTTCTTCCTGCAGATTTTGCTTGGTAAAGTGCCTGATCGGCCATGCGAATTACACTTTGTAAATCTCGGTTTTTTTGACCAAATTCGGCAACACCAATTGAAACGGTAAATTTAAGTTTTTGTAGTGTATCAAGTTCTAAATAATCATCGGCTATTGCCCGTCGCAGACGTTCGGCAATATCTTGAGCCTGACGCAGGTGTGTCTGCGGTAAAAGGATAATAAATTCTTCACCACCGAAGCGGGCAATGATGTCTTGGCTACGTAAAGTATGTCGGCACGTTTCTGCAATTTGTTGTAAAACATGATCACCAATATAGTGCCCAAACTGATCATTAATATTTTTAAATTTGTCGACATCAAAAATCAGTAATGAAAGTGGCTGTAACGGTTTGGACTGATGATGAATATGATAATTGGCAAGTTGAATAAATTGACGTCGATTGTTTAAGCCAGTCAGCACATCGGTATGCGCCATAATATTGAGCGCTTCACGGTTCAACTGATCGAGTTTACTGTGTAAAAAAACAATTCTGGATTTTTGCGTTGAATTCCAACTGATATACAGACTAAATAACAACACAGGGGAATAGATCAAGATAAACAGTTGCAGTTGATGGATATTGCCAGAAATGGCGAAATACACCCCAATCAGCAAGATTAGACTGATACACAGAGAAATGAGCACAGCAGCTTTAAAGCGGATTTGCACACATAAATTAGCTAACACAATAAAAACCAAAGATGCATATAAATAGATCGGCACATCGGGGCTATTGGATAAATTGAGGAGGCTAAACCACAGCGCAGAAGCACCAACGATCGATAGGGGAAGCATCAAGTCAAAGAGTAAAATGCTCTTGCTATATGTATAAATGACCCATGTGATGCCCATCATCAGTAAGGTATAGGCCGTTTTTAAGCCTATCGCGAGCAAGCCCACATCGGGCAACATAAACCAATCCGCTATGGCATAAGAGAGATAGGCCAATTGTGCAACGATGTTGACTTGGAAAAAGAATTTAAAAAGTTGACGACGATGGTAGTGGAAAAATTCTTGACGAAATTGAGCAGGAACGCGAACAACGGTTCCTTTCAAGGCTTTTTGGATCAGTGCACGTGATTCTTTCTTATACTCATTGATCATGCAAGATTACCGACGGGTGAGCATGGTTTGTATGTAATTTTATGTAACTCAAATAATCTATACCATTTTTATTTAAAATTAAACACGTTATTTCAAGGATTTGTGAATTATTTGGTATTGTTTGGTCAAAAATGAGTGTTAATTTGTGTTACTTAAATTTACATTTCACGTGATCTGAACAAGTAATTTCGCATTGGATGTTGTCTAAATAAGCATCAATAACTGTTATGCTGTATGTCATATTAGGCAACAAAAAAACGATTGTCCTATCTCTGTGATTCAGCGTATTAATGACAGCTGAAGAAGATTGAGTTAATGCAGATATAATGGAAAAAATGCATAGCTCTAGCCGATAGTCCTTGCATCGGCTTAGCCAAATTTAGGGTAAGAATATGACCAATACCAATTACACAGAAATATCTCATTCCGACGATTGTGAAAAATACGTCAATCAGTTCATTCAAGAATTTCCACTGCGCCGTGCTGAAATTGGTCAAGGCACAGTGATTAAACGTGCTTTACCAAGTCGTCATAAACGGATGATTGGTGCATGGTGTTTCCTTGATCATGCCGGTCCAGTGCATTTTCCGCAAGGTGATGGCTTAGATGTCGGTCCACATCCACATATTGGTTTGCAAACGTTCACCTGGATGATTGATGGCACCATGATGCATACCGACAGTTTGGGCACACATCAGTTAATTCAGCCCAAACAAGTCAATCTCATGACAGCGGGTTATGGTATTTCGCATACTGAGGTTGCTCCAGAGTCTGAAACGCAAATGCATGCTGCGCAGCTTTGGATTGCATTGCCAGATGACAAAATCAATATGGCGCCCCAGTTTGACCATTACCCAGAGTTGCCTGTGGTGACACAAGAGGGGATTGAATTGACGGTATTGGTGGGTGAGTTTTTACAGACTAAATCGCCGGTAAAAGTACATAGTGAATTATTGGGTGCCGATCTGCGTAGTTCGGAAAGTCAAAGTACCGTCCTGCCGCTCAATCCAAAATTTGAATATGGCTTTATGGCCCTCGAAGGGACTGCCAGTATCAATGGTCACGAGCTAAATGAAGACAATATGGTGGTACTTGAGCCGGGCTTAACCCAAGTCAAAATTGACCTACATGCAGGTGGCCGTGTTTTATTATTAGGAGGTGAACCTTTTGAATCACCGATTCTGCTGTGGTGGAATTTTGTGGGGCGCACACAAGAAGAATTGAATATTGCCCGTGAGCAGTGGATTAATCAGGACGAGCGCTTTGGCTCTATTCCAGACTATGATGGTCCACGACTAGAAGCACCGGCTTTCCCTGATAAAATGCGTCCATCACGTTAACTTAAAAATAAAAATGAACAGCCGTACCTGTGGTGAAAATGGTGCGGCATAACCATGAGGGAGTCATTATGGGTATCGTCGCAACGGCAACAGTAAACACCTTACAAGCACCATGGTCAGGTGAAATTCAGAGTGGAAAACATCAACTTATTACCGATAAGCCCGAATCATTTGGCGGTGGGGATTTAGGTTTAGCACCGTATGATTTACTGTGCGCCTCTTTAATTTCATGCACCATGATTACCTTGCGCATGTATGCAGCACATAAACAAATCCAATTGGGGGAGTTTCGTGTTGAGGCAGACTTTTGTGCGAACCGTGAAGGTGCTGAATGGGTTGAGCGACGCCTGCATTTTCAAACATCCTTGGATGCAGAATTAGAGCAAAAGATCTTGTCCATTTGTGAAAAAACTCCAGTGACAAAAAACTTTATTGCGCAGTGTAGACATTAAAACCACTCTAGTTTAATTTAAAAGCAGGTCGCTGCTGTACTGTGCAAAATTTAGTTTTGATATAGCCCTAAGCAGTGATCTGACACTTTTTATGATTTAAGTACTTCAAAATAATAATGGCTTGCCAGAAATAAGAAAATTTTAGACTTCATATAGGAGATGAACCCATGCGGGTGCTACATCATCTAGAAAAATCTCGTTCATTTCGTATTTTATGGGCAATGCAGGAATTAGGACTGGATTATCAGGTTCAGTTTTATCTGCGCCAGCCAAATTTGTCTGCTCCCCCTGAGCTTAAAGCCATCCATCCTTTAGGGAAGTCGCCCATATTGCAGGATGATGGACTGGTCTTGGTAGAATCTGCAGCGATCTTGGAGTATTTACAAGAGAAGTATGATCGCCATGATTTTTTTGCAGCCAAGGCGGAACATTCAAAACAACAATATCGCTTTTGGATGCATTATGCCGAAGGTTCTCTAATGCCGTTGTTGGTGATGCAGTTGGTCATGAGCAATGTGCCACGCCATGTACCTTGGGTCATCAAACCCGTCGCTAATCGTATTTGTGATGGGGTCAAAAAAGGTTTTGTACGGCCTCGCTTAAAAGAAAATATCGAGTTTTTAGAAAACCATTTAGCGGAAAATGAATATTTTGCGGGACCGTTTAGCTTTGCGGATATTCAGATGACGTTTCCATTAGAAGCCGTCATGACCAGAACTCAAGGGCGATATCCACAAATTCAGGCTTTCTTACAACGGATGCAACAGCGTCCTGCATATCGCCGTGCCAAACAACAAGAACAACAGTTGGAAGCACAGCAAGACCGGCGGGATGATTCTGCTTAGCTCACATGATACAAGCGTTCTTTAGGGAAGACTACTTTAAACAGCGAACCACGGTTTTCTTTGGACTCAATTTCAAGGTGTGCCTGATGTTGCATCAAAACGTGTTTCACGATGGCAAGACCTAAACCTGTTCCTCCCGTTTGGCGACTACGTGCGCTATCCACACGGTAAAACCGTTCCGTTAAACGGGGTAAGTGTTTCGGGTCAATCCCGATACCCGTATCTTCAACGGTAAAATAACCATGCGTACCATCATCATGCCACCCAATGGTCACAGTACCGCCTTTGGGGGTGTATTTAATTGCATTGGTGATGAGGTTACTAAAGGCACTCGCCAATTCCATATCTGATCCGATCAGGTCACAGTGACTATCAATCTCGAGATTCAGTGTATGTCCATAATCCACATTGTAAGCATGTGCATCGTCATATAGTTGGTTCATTAGGCTGGGCATTTCAATGATTTGATTTTTAGCGACTTTTTTATCATTTTCAAGGCGAGATAATAATAACAAGTCATTAACCAAAGCATTCATACGGCGGGTTTGAGACTGCATTTGATCGAATGCACGTTTCCATCGTGGATTTAAATCTTCCTGATCGGTAAAGGTTTCGATATAACCACTTAAAACCGTAAGCGGTGTGCGTAGCTCATGTGAAATATTATCGACAAAGTCTTTACGCATCTGCTCAAGGTTATGCATGCGGGTGACGTCATAAGCCACCAGTAAACGACTTTCGTGACCAAAACGGGTCAATTTGACTTGCACATAATGGTCTTCAAGTACCGATGATTTCATTTTCAAACCATCGGGTGCTAAATCGATATTGGTAAAGTATTCGATAAAACTTGGCTGTCTTAAAATACTTAAAATATTGCGCCCTTGATCGAGCTGTTGAATCCCCAAAAGCTTTTCTGCGGCAGGGTTCCACCATTCGATTTGGTGTAATTCATCAATCAATACCACCGCTTCAGCAAGTGCCACCAAGGAAGATTGAGCGCGGTCAATTAGGCCGACCATTTCAGCTTGTACAATGCGTTCTTGGCGCTGCGCACGGTATACATTAAAGAGCAAAGCCCCCCAAATACCGTCTAAATTCGGCGGGACATCATAGGGACGGTTTGAAATCCATTCGTTGACCAAGTACAGCGAACGCATTTGCAATGCAAAGAACACTGCAAAGGCAATTAAGATGCAGATCCATAAGTACCCGATACCAAAGCCGATGAGTGCAGCAATGAGCAGGAAAAATGCCAGAAGTCTCAAATCCTGCTTGGCAAAAGTCCATAAACTGCTGTAACGAAATTTTTTATGTTCACTGGCAAGTTCAGGGACGGGATACGGTTCATACATATAAAATTAAAGACCTAAAATGACTAACCCATCACAGCATCGGCACGGGTAGAGAAACGGTAACCTGTACCACGAACAGTTTGCACATAACGATCGGCTTGGAAAGGTTCAAGAACTTTACGCAAACGACGAATATGAACGTCAATGGTACGGTCTTCAATATAGACGTTTCCACCCCAAACCTGATCTAATAATTGAGCACGGGTATAGGCACGTTCAGGATGAGTCATGAAGAAGGCCAGTAGCCGATATTCAGTCGGTCCCATATCTAAAATGGTGTTACCAAAGCTCACACGTTGGCTGACTGGATCGAGGATTAAACCATTGGCATCAATGGTTTTTTCACCACCCAATGCATTTGAGCGACGTAGCACCGCTTTAATGCGTGACACCAACTCACGGGTGGAAAAGGGTTTGGTCATGTAGTCATCTGCACCCGCGTCCAGACCTTGGACTTTATGGTCTTCTTCACCACGTGCAGTGAGCATGATGACTGGAATCTCTGACAAATTTTCATCGCGTTTTAAACGACGACATAGGTCTACACCACTCACGCCGCCAGGCATCATCCAATCCAATAAAACCAGTGCAGGACGCTGATCCACAATCATTTGGTGCGCTTGTTTGGCATCTTCAGCTTGCTGACATTGAAAACCAGCCATATCCAGTGAAGTATGGATCATTTCCCGAATCGGGAGTTCGTCGTCGACGATTAAAATATAGTCATCTTTCACAGCGCAATACCCTATTTTATGTAAACGGTAGACCGTTTTATATTTATGACAGGCTTATTACAAAGATTAATTATGACAGTATCATTGCAAAAATGATCTTTCATTGGAGTTTAGAAAGAAATTGTGACAAATTAAATCCTGAAATATTCAACAACATGGGCTTTGCATCATGCTGTTGTCACAAAAAAATCATTCAAAAAAATTGTAAAGATCAGTGTTGAACTCAGAATTTATTTACTGGGTTTTTCAGAAAAAGCATCCAACAAGGCCAAAAAGACCACGCTACATGACGATAAAACTTCATCAATCGGTTGTTTATAACCACTCATGACCCAACGAATCGCGATTTGGGTGACATAACCATTGAGACCGGTTGCGACCATCGAAATTTCACGTTCTGAACGATCAATATTCGGCATCATCAGCATGACAAAGGCATGAATCATACGGTCAAAGCGCATCATGGTTTCATGAATCGTGGCTTGGTTATGTAGCTCTTGTACCAACATGGCATCGATGTAAATGATGCGCGCCATACGGGGATTATTTTTTAAAGTTAACAGTAGGGCGGTTAAACCTGCTTCAATCATTTTTTTAGAATCGGTTGATGTTTGCATGATGGCTTGCATCACGTTTTGTTGCAGTTCATCGATTAATTTTAAAAAGATGGTCTGGAACAGTTGCTCACTTTTCTTAAATGATTCATAAAAATAGCGTTCGGTCAGCTTGGCTTCCAAACAAATATCTTTCACGGTCACGGAAAAAAAGCCATGTGTACCATAGGCTTCTATACCAGCTTCAATCAGTTTTTCACGTCGCGCTTGCTTACGTTCACTGAGAGAAAGCCCTTTAAATTGACGTTCCTTCACATTTTTTGCCTGTTGTTGTTCTGTGTGATTTGTTGCATCTGTCATGAAAATATACGCTGAACTAAAGCAGAATTTTGTCTTATTTTAGCAATAATTTCAGTTTAAACCTATGTTTAAGCATTGGCAATTTCAACAGCTTAGCACGTCCTAAGATGACATTGACAATATGTATTGTCAAAACTATATTAAGTTGACGAACTGCACACATTGGCAAATGAGATCACGCTGTGATAAAGCCAAGCGGCAGCATAAAGGAATAAGGAATCACAATGAAAAACTTCAAAAATAAAGTGGCTGCCATTACAGGTGCAGGTTCAGGTATTGGTCAGCAATTGGCAGTGCTTTTGGCGAAACAAGGCTGTCATCTGTCTTTAAGCGATGTGAATGAACAGGGTCTAGCGGCAACCGTTGAATTGGTGAAAGCCAGCAATGTACGTGTAACCACGCAAAAACTCGATGTGTCAGACCTTGCAGCAATGAAAGCATGGGCAGCACAGACCGTTAAAGATCATGGTTCCGTGAATATGATTTTTAACAATGCGGGTGTGGCTTTGGGCACGACCGTTGAAGGCGCAAGCTACGAAGAGCTGGAGTGGATTGTCAATATTAACTTCTGGGGTGTGGTTTATGGCACCAAAGAATTTTTACCGTATATCAAGCAAAGTGGTGAAGGTCATATCATCAATATTTCCAGCTTGTTTGGTCTAACTGCACAGCCAACACAGTCGGCATATAATGCCACTAAATTTGCAGTACGTGGCTTTACCGAATCTTTACGCCAAGAATTGGATATTGAAAACTGTGGCGTGAGTGCGCTATGTGTACATCCGGGCGGGATTCGTACCAATATTGCCAATGCCGCAAAAATGAATGACAGCTTGAAAAGCTTAGGCATGAACCCACAAAAATCGGCACAGTCGTTTAATAAATTCTTGCGTTGTCCACCTGAAGAAGCGGCTCGTCAAATCATTGCAGCAGTACAAAAAGATAAGCGCCGTTTATTGATTGGTAATGATGCAAAAGCGATTGATTTAATTCAACGTTTGCTACCGACGGGTTATCAAAAATTAACTGCCATGGCGACTAAATTTGGTCAATAAGCGGTAATTAAAATCAATTGAAAAGAGCCCACGTCAGTGGGTTTTTTTTATGGCTAAAGGAAAACACAAGGTGTATTTTTTATTTCATAAAATGAGATATAAAAATGGAAATAACTGATGATTTGAAATAAGCAACTGTTGAATAACCAACAGTTTTTTGGCGTTAAAACCAACAGAATTTATCAGATTTAAATAATAAAACTTTAAAAAATAAATACTTAAAATGTTGGCACAGTTGTTGCCATATTAGAGTGAACAAAACTCACCACTGTATGGAACATTTATGAGTACTTTTACGCATCGATATCTTTCTGCTTTTCGTGTCCTACAACAGGCATGTTGTTGTGCTATGACACTCGCGATGATGCGCGCTTAAATTCTAAAAGCTGTCTTCGAGTTTCGGTCGTGCATAAGTTGAATAAAACCTATGACCACTCAGATTAATTTTAAAAAAACCCACGCAGTACATTCACTTCATGCACCTTGCATGGGGTTGGGGGATTTTGCGCTTTGGGAAAAATGTTAGTGAAACCAAATCATGAAAAAAACCACATTAACCGTTGCGGTCGGACTGATTTTATCCGCAACCAGTCCGCTGAGTTTTGCATCGGATGAAGCACTTCAGCAAGAACTGAGCAGCTTAAAACAACAAATTGAGAGTTTGCAAAAACGCTTAAATGCAGTGGAATCTGGGACGACCAAAAGTAAAGTCGTAGAAACGGCCGCGTTGACGACAGAAGATACGACCAACGCCGCTGATGTTGAAGGTGAAACGCAGGTTTCAGAAGTAACCACAGCAACATCCGAAGATATCGACGGCTTACGTGCAGATATTGAAAACTATAAGTACGATCAGTCACGTCAATATGAACGTCAAATCACCAAATCGACTCGTGATACAACCCTGTATGGCACAGTTCAACTACGTGCCAGTGCGCTCGATGAAACGGGTGTGTTGGGTGCAACCAAATCGACATTTGATATTGGGACTGCGCTGATTGGTGTGCGCGGGAATTTATTCCGTGATTATAATGAAGGCAAAAACCTCGATTATCAATTGTCCTTTGGTTATGGCAAACGCAATGATGGCACTAATAACAGTAACTTTAATTTACTGGATGCCTTTGTTCGCTATAACGCTTTTGCCACCAATGCGGGCCCCGAAACAGCCAAACTCAACTTTACGCTCGGTCAGCAGTTATTGCCCTTTGGTCTAGATGTGCAGTCTCCTGAAGATTTGCGTCCAACCATTAGTACCGCTGCAGCTTCGACCTTTTTAGGACTGTTTAATCGTCAAAATGGATTTATCGTCCGTGGGGATGCCAAACCTTTTGTCGACTTTGCATCGAACTACCGTGCGCCGCTGTTTGAGTATGCTTTAGGGGTAACCAATGGGAATGCCAGTAATAAGGCGGATGACAACAACGGCAAAGATTATATCGGTCGTGTGGCTTTTACCTTGCCAGTGGACTACGCCAGCATTTTCCGTGAGTTGAAGTTTGGGGCCTCTTATATCAAAGGCGAATCGAAAATTTCAGCCGGCGGAATCACTGATAATGCTGCAAAACGCGATCGTTTGGGTTTCGATATTTATTATAACCACGCCCCATTTGGCGTGACCTATGAATATCTGCAAGGCAAGACCGATTATGTCGACACCGTAGCCCAAGACATCAAAGACGCCAAAGCGGAAGGGCATACTTTTACCGCTTTTTACACCTTGGGCGATCAGTTCTACAACAGTATTAAATCCAATGCCAAATTTGATGATTTCTGGCCAAAGTCAGTCCAAGGCTATTACCGTTTTGACCGCTATAACCCGAATAAAAACAACGCAAGCTATCTCGACACCGCGAGCGGTCGTATTGGTGAATATGACATTCACTCTTTGGGTTTAAACCTATTTTTTGCGCAAACCACAAAATTCCAATTACAGCTGAATCACTACCTGTTCGATGTCGAAACGGCAAATCAAAAAGACACCAATGAGCTGCAAGCTCAGGTTCAGTACACCTTTTAATTCAAATATTTAAACCATTAAGGAACATTTAAAATGAAAATTATCTCTAAAAAAATCGCAGCCACATTCTTGGCACTTTCAGCACTTGGTTTAAGCATTCAATTGCATGCTGCCAATCCCAAAGAAATTCGCATTTCAGTATCAGCTGCGGGTGAGGGGGGTAAACCCAAAGTGGGCGGTAGTTTTGTAGCTACAGCACATTTACGAGGTGTGCTCGAACAAGAATTTAAAAAAGATGGCATTAAGGTGAATTGGCTTTTCTTCCCCGGGGCTGGACCTGCAACTAACGAAGCTTTAGCCAATGGCAAAGTTGACTTTGCATTGCATGGCGATTTGCCCTCATTGGTTGGACGTTCAACGGGATTAAAAACCAAAGTGTTGTTTTCGACAGGGCGTTTTGGCCCTACCTATGTGGTGGTGCCTGCCGGATCAAATGCTAAATCCTTTGCAGATCTAAAAGGCAAAAAATTCTCCGTCTTCAAAGGGACCAATGGTCAGATCGTATTTAACCGCGTGTTAGCAAAATACAACTTAACAGAGCGTGATTTACGAGTGATTTCGCAAGATGCCTATTCGGCACGTACGGCGTTAGCGACAGGTGATATTGATGCCACGATTACTTCACCGTTTAGTTTGCAAGCGCGTGGTGTGGCGAAAACTTTACTAGAAATTAAAGATCCGAAAGTATCACCGATTGCACACTTTTGGGTGACCGAAAGCTTTGAAAAACAATATCCAGAGGTGGTGCAACGTGTCGTAACGACACTGATTAAACAGGCGCAGTGGAGTTCTCAAGAAGCCAATCGTAGCGCGCAATATAAACTTTGGGCACAAAGTGGCATTCCGTTGGTGGATTATCAAAAAACGTGGGATGGCTGGAATTTAAAAGACCGTACTACACCACTACTCGATGAATTCCACCGTTCACAAATTGACAGTGCTTTAAAAATTGCCAAAGACGCACGCTTAATCCGTCGTGATGTCGATACCAAAACGTGGTATGAGCCGAAGTATCTAAATAATGCCTTGAAAGAGCTGAAGTTAGAGGGTTACTGGCGCCAATTTAATGCTCAAGGTCAACCGAAGTAAGTCGCAGCCATGAGTCGTCCGATTGAAAGCAATGTAATTGCCAGTCCATTAACCACCAAATTTATGAGCAGTTTTGTGCTGCTCACGATTTTGGCTGGACTGGGTGTAGGTGTCGCACGAGTTTTAATTTCCTTGTATGCCGTGCATTTAGAAGCCACCGAATTGCAATTAGGGTTAATTTCTGCAGCGCAAAATTTTGGCATTTTGATCATGGCATTGCCGATTGGCGTGTTGGTACAGCGCTTTGGGTCTTTGAAAATATTCTGCATCGGCAGTGTGTTGGGCGCTTTGGTCTATAGCTTAACGCCACTCAAAGCTGGTGCATGGTACCTCTTTGCGGTGACAGCCTTGGTGAGTTTTGTCTTACCCATGCGTTTTGTTTCGATCAATACCGTTTTTTTGAGCAACTTAAAGCGTTTAGGTCCAGCCCGTGCGGGTTGGTTTCGCGGTTCGCACATGATGGGATATTTCCTGATTGCGCCTGCATTGAGCGTATTGTTGATCGAGCATTTCGGCTATGGCGGAAGTTTTTATGTGGTGTCTTTGCTTTTTTTAGGCACCTTGCTGTTGGCTCCGTGGTGCTTTCAACGTAGTACTCCGCAAGCGACGAATCGCCCGCATTTTCAATGGCGAGATATTGTGGCGCCTTTGGCACTCATCAAAACCCATGCCTCGCTGCGGATTGTTTGCATATTGGAATTTTTGAGCAGCGTGGCAAATAACTACTTTGGCTTTTTCATTGTGGTGATTGCTATCCAAAGTTTTGCACTTTCAGAGCCAATGGCAGTGATGCTGCTGACCGTACAAGGCATTGTCTTTGTGGGATCGCTATTTAGCATGGGCGGTTTGGCTGAGCTGATGGGTTATCAAAAGTTTTATTTGATTGGCCTAAGCCTGATGGCAACGGCATTACTGATTTTAGCCTTAACCAAAATCACGCTGTTGATGTGGCCTGCTTCGGTCATGTTTGGACTTGGACTCGGTATGTTGCATATCGCCAATTTTATGTCTTTCGCCCGAGTGGGTGAGCAAACCGCGATGGCTAAGATTTCTCCAATTTTAGCCCTCGTCGGACCTTCGGGTGGACTGTTGGGTGGCTTGATAGGCGCCGTATTTGGCGCACAGGTTGGACTACAAAATTTATTTTTACCGATCGGGCTGGTGTTTATTGGTCTGATTATTTTGATCAGCAAAGATCAGGAATTTATTCAATTTTTAAAACCTGATGTCTCAGAACAGAGCGTAAAAGGACAAGAATTATGAGCCTTACGGATGTATCTGCACATTCGGTTCCCTTGCAAAGTGACCGAAGTGCGTTGGATTTTTTTAAGACCTATTTAAAACTAACTTTGCAAGTGGCGTGTGGACTCCTGATGCCAGTTTTATTGTTCGGTTTGTGGTATGTGGCAACACTCAAACATTGGTTGCCAGAGCAAATTTTACCTGCACCGAGTTTGGTGTGGCAAAGCACAGTTGAATTATGGCAAAGCGGTGAATTGAGTTTTCATTTTGCCATCAGTGCCAAACGTATTTTATGGAGTGTCTTACTTGGTGCCAGTGTCGGGATTTTGCTTGGTACTGTGTTGGGATTGGCCAAACGTAGTCGGGACTTTATTTTTCCGACGGTGAATCTTGTTGCGCAATTTCCCATAGTTGGCTGGATTCCATTATTGATGATTTTCTTAGGCATCGATGAGGCTTTGAAGATTGCCGCTATTTCATTGGCTGTGTTACCGCCGCTGTTGATTGCAACCTATAAGGGCATTACTCATGTGCCGAATAGTTTGATGGAAGTGGCAGAGGTTTACCAATACAGCAATTGGCAGAAACTCAAAGAGGTGATTTTCCCAGCTGCACTACCTAGTGTGATCAGTGGTTTACGTCAAGGCATTATGCAGGCGTGGTTGGCATTGGTTTTTGTCGAGTTATTAGCAAGTAGTGAAGGGATTGGTTATCTCATGGTGTGGGGACGTCAGCTAATGCAGATGGACTTGATCTTCATGGCGATCATTCTGATTGGTATTACGGGCTATGTCTTAGATACCTTGCTGGCTTGGTTAGAAAAAACGGCACGCTTTCACGCAACCCGAGTAGGAGGGAACTCATGAGCATCCTTTCATTAAACGGGGCAGCGCGCCAAGTCTTAGTTAAAGCAGCAAAAGCACTCGTTCTACCTGTGGCATTTATCGCACTGTGGGCAGTAGCCTCACAGCAAAATTGGGTCGATCCAAAGTTGATTCCTAGTCCATGGCTCGTGCTGCAAAAAGCAGTAACCGTGCTCCAACAACCGAGCTTTTTGACAGGCTTCGGCGAAAGTTTGGCACGAAATTTTATTGGCTATGGCATAGGTGCGATAGCAGGTGTGTTGTTTGGGATCTTGATCGCGAGTTCACGCCTTTCGAATTGGTTATTTGCACCGAGCTTTCATGTATTGCGTCAAATTTCGCTGTTTGCATGGTTGCCACTAATTTCGACCTTTTTAGGTGAGGGACACGGCGCCAAAGTGCTGTTTATTACCTTATCTGTGTTTTATCCCGTGGCGCTACACACCTTTGAAGGTGTGAGCAGTATTTCGCATAAATATCGTGAAGTGGCCGAAGTCTACCAATTTCCAAAGACATACGCGTTTCGTAAATTGATATTACCCGGTGCTTCGGCGCAGATTTTTGTCGGTTTACAACTTGGGCTGATTTTCGCATGGCTTGCCACTATTGGCTCTGAATTTTTATTGGCGAACTATGGCAATGGTCTGGGCAATATCGTGATTCAAGGGCGTCAGGCTTTTGATGTCGAACTGATTATTTTTGGCATGTTGCTGATTGGTGCTGTGGGGGTGTTGCTCAATACGGTACTGACTTGGGTTGAACGTAAAGTTTTAGCTTGGCAGCAGGTTGGATAGGAGAACATAACAATGAAAAAAATGACAATCCATAACATTCCTCAACTCTGGCGTAGCCTATTTTTAGCTGCCTTGGTCGGTGGCACAGCCTTGGTTGGTTGCAGCACGCAGCAAGTGGATGAACCTCAGCAAATGGCTTTAAAAGAACTACGCTATCAAAGCTATCCGGGACTGGTGTCTTTGCCTGAGTTGGCACAAGACTTGGGCTATTTAGGCGACATTAAACTCAGTTATGTCGGCACAGTACAAGGTGGGCCACAAGATTTACTCACCTTGGTGGCAGGAGATGTTGATTTCGCTGGAGCCTTTAATGGCGCTGTGGTGAAAGTTATTGCCGCGGGTCTAGATGTGGTCCCCGTCGTCGCTTCTTATGGCAGTGATGCTGAACAAAACGTGGGTTTCTACGTGCTAGAAAATAGTCCTATTCGTAGCCCACGAGACTTTATTGGCAAGAAAGTCGCAGTGAATGCCTACGGGGCACATTATGACTTTGTGGTGAAAGACTATTTGGCTCGTCATGGCTTAACTGACGATGAAATCCGACAAGTTGAGCTGATTATGTTGCCACCAGTGAGCTCAGAACAAGCTCTACGGAATGGTCAAATTGATATTGCGGTGTTCTCAGGCATTTTGGAAAAACGGGCCTTAAAACATGGTGGTGTACGTAGCATCTTTAAAGATATTGATTTATACGGGCCCTTTACCGCAGGCAGTTTTTCGATGCGTGGAGAGTTTATTCAAGCGCATCCTGAGTTGGCTCGTACTTTTGTCAGTGGCGTGGCCAAAGCTCAGGAATGGCTACACAACACGCCGAAAGAGCAAATCATTGCCCGTATGGAAAGCATTATTGAAAAACGTCAACGCAATGAAAATACAGCACTGATTCCATATTACACAGGCACAGGTGTCCACGAAGTGGGTGGTGTGCAAAAAGATCAGGATTTTGCACCATGGGTGAGTGCCTTAGAAAAAGAACACAAATTAAAACCAAATCAAATTGAGGTCAGTCGCATCTATAGCAATGAATTTAATCCCTATGCGCAAGACCAAAAATCAAAAGGAATATAACAATGACCAGTGCATTACATTTAGATCACGTGCGTAAGGTATTTCCTGCACAAAACCATGTCGGCAGTAAAAACTATAAGCCTGAATTTGTTGCCGTAGAAAATGTCACTTTGGATATTCAGCCGGGTGAATTTGTTTCAATCGTGGGGCCAAGTGGCTGTGGAAAATCTACATTATTAGACTTAATTGCGGGTTTAACCAAACCGTCTGCAGGGCAGATTTTACTGAGTGGCAAGCAGATTACTCAACCGGGTTTAGACCGTGGCATTGTGTTCCAGCAATATGCGCTCTATCCATGGTTAACCGCACTGGAAAATATTGAATTTGGTCTAGAAGCCAAAGGCGTAGCAAAAAAAGAACGCCGTGAAAAAGCCGAATACTATTTGCAGCTTGTGGGCTTAAGTGGCTTTGAAAAGCATTATCCAAATGAACTCTCGGGTGGGATGAAGCAGCGGGTTGCGATTGCCCGAAGTTTGGCTTATGAACCAGAAATTTTATTGATGGATGAGCCCTTTGCTGCCTTGGATGCGCAAACCCGAGAAACCTTGCAAGCCGAGTTGATCAATATCTGGAAAAGCTCGAAAAAAACCATCGTTTTTATTACTCACAGTATTGATGAAGCGATTTATCTGAGTCAGCGCGTGGCGATTATGACCTCAAGACCGGGGCGGATTAAGGAAGTGATTGAAATTCCGCAAAGCTTGCGCAGCTCGAGTGAAGATGTCCGTTCATTGCCTGAATATGGCCGAATTCGCCATAAAATTTGGTCCTTGCTCAGTGAAGAAGTGATTAAAGCGCAAGCCCTCGAAAAACATAAACAGCTTGCACATAACTAAAATATTCAGAGGATTTATTTATGTCATCGACTAAACAAGCCATCAGTTATACGCAAACCTATAACGACATTAAACCCCGACTACAGTTCACATGGTTAAACACGGTCTTTAAACGCACCATTGCCATTGTGGCTTTTTTCTTGCTGTGGGAGATTCTGCCGCGGAGTGGTGTGGTCAATCCGGCTTTTTTACCGCCGTTATCTGTGGTATTGGAAACTACATGGCAGCTATATCAAAGCGGTCAATTAGGCATCCATTTCTTGGCCAGTATAAAGCGTTCAATTATTGGTTTCATTTTGGCCCTAGCGATCGCTATTCCTTTGGGTCTCATCATTGGTTGGTACAAGCTCGTGGCTGAAACCTTAAATCCATTGTTAGAATTGTTTCGAAATACCACAGCACTAGCGTTAATGCCGCTGTTCATCTTATTTTTAGGTATTGGTGAAACTTCAAAAATCAGCCTGTTGGTGTATGCATGCACATGGCCGATTTTATTGAACACCATTACAGGCGTACAAACGGTCGATCCCTTACTGATTAAATCGGCACGAACCATGGGCCTAAAACCCTATCAATTGTTCCGAAAAGTGATTCTGCCTGCGTCGATTCCGACGATTTTTGTCGGTATCCGTCTGGCAGGGGCAATTTCTATTTTGGCCTTAGTGGCAGTAGAAATGTTTGGTGCCAAAGCAGGTCTGGGATATCTGATTATTTATTCGCAATTTAGCTTTGAAATTCCACAAATGTTTGTAGGCATATTAGTCATTACCCTCGTAGGCTTATCCTTTAACTATTTCTTGATTGGACTAGAAAAATACTTTACAGCATGGAAACGTACCCCTGTGGAATAATCTAGACGAAATGGAAATTAAATAAAAACCTCGGGATATACCGAGGTTTTTTATTGCTGATTTTTTATATTTAAAATAATGCAATGAATAAAGAATGATGTGGATGAATATTTAATTGGAAGTTTTTTTCTGGATTATTATTTTAATGTGGAGAAAATAAAAATATGGCTTATTTATAATAAGCCATATTTAATTAGGCGAGT
This sequence comes from Acinetobacter sp. YH16042, assembly GCF_013417245.1. Classification (NCBI taxonomy): domain Bacteria; kingdom Pseudomonadati; phylum Pseudomonadota; class Gammaproteobacteria; order Moraxellales; family Moraxellaceae; genus Acinetobacter; species Acinetobacter sp. YH16042. The sequence continues at coordinate 44,523 of NZ_VPEJ01000006.1, read as the reverse complement.
ACGAATCACGTTCCTTGTCACTCCAAGCAAACGAGCCGTATGCACTTGATTGTACTGACAGTGCTGATACGCACTTCGGATAAATTTTTCTTCAATCAGCTCATTAATATTGTCTTGTTTGAGTTGATTTGCGGCTTGAAAAATTTGTAAAAAGGTTTGCTCGAGTAACTGTCCTGCATCTTGAATATCTTTGATATTAGCTACAGCTGAGGTGGCATTGTGTAAGTTAAAGGGTTCAGCACGCGAAAACGACGATGCACTTTGAATACTCGAAAAACTAATATCTTCTGGTTCAATCACACCTTTTTCACTGACTAAAATCGCATGTTGAATGGTGTTTTCTAATTCGCGAATATTGCCCGGCCAACTATGTAAACTGAGTTTTTTGAGAGCTAGTTGGCTGAGGCGTAATGGTGTGTCATGTGGGTTGGTTTGATAGACCTGAATGAAGTGTTTAACCAAAGGCAAAATGTCACCACGACGCTCTGAGAGACGTGGAATGCGTAGCAACGCCACATGTAAGCGGTAGAATAAATCTTCCCTGAAACGTCCTTCTTGTACTGCATGCTCTAAATCGACATTGGTTGCGGCAATGATCCGAACATTAATCGGAATGGATTTTAGTGAGCCGACTCGAACGATCTCTCTTTCTTGTAAAACACGGAGTAATTTGACTTGCATAGGCAAGGACAGGTCACCAATTTCATCTAAAAATAAGGTGCCATTATGGGCTGCTTCAAACCAACCGACACGGCTATTAATTGCCCCTGTAAAGGCTCCTTTTTCATGTCCAAATAATTCGCTTTCGACTAATGACTCGGTAAAGGCACCACAGTTCACTGCGATAAATGGACCTTTGGCACGATGGCTTAATTGGTGGATTTGGCGTGCAACCAATTCTTTACCTGTGCCTGTATCACCAATGATGAGTGCATTGGCCTCACTTGGTGCAATTTGTTCAATTCGAGACAACAACGCTTGCGATAACGGGTCTGCAAAGACGGTCGCTGTTGCCCGTTTATGTTTCAGTGCAGAGGGCACTGCAGGGTGGGTCAAAATAGACATATCGTTTCTTATAGTTGTTGAAAATGCAGATCATGATGAAAGATTTAAAAATAAAAGATAAATAATAATTCGATATTTAAATATCAGTTTCACCGATAAATTCATGCGTGGATTATTTATCTGATTTTAAGATAAATAAAATCGGGATAACTAAAGGATAAATCAAGATATAGCAAGTGATTGAACTGTTTTATAGTAAAGCTCTCTAAATAACAAAAGGCATAATTAAAATGGCGATTACTTCAGTAAATGTGCGAAACCAATTCAAAGGCGTGATTAATGAAATCGTAGAGGGTCCTGTGGTTTCAGAAATTGATGTGGAAACCAAAGCGGGCTTTTTTACGTCCGTGATCACGACGCGTTCGGTGAAGGATTTAGACTTAAAAGTAGGTTCAGAGGTAGTGGTGTTAATTAAATCGACGGAAGTGTCACTGGCTAAACTCTAAGGTTTAGTCCAGCAAAGTTTGTCAGCACAAATAGAGAATAATGATATGAGCGTAGAACAAGCTGGTTCGGTTTCTATTCAGCAGCTAACGAAACATTATCCCACACAAAAGCAAGAAGACTTAACCGTACTTAAGGACATTAACCTGAATATTCAGCCGGGTGAGTTCATTAGTATTGTGGGAAGTAGTGGCTGCGGAAAATCCACATTATTACGGTTGTTGGTTGGTCTAGAGCGTCAGTTTCAGGGCCAGATTTTGGTTGATGGTCAGCCTATACAGGGCACGAGTTTGGAACGTGGTATCGTGTTTCAAGATCATCGCCTGTTTCCATGGTTGACGGTACGGGAAAATGTACGGATTGCATTGCATAAAAGCCAGTTTAGCCGTGCAGAAGAAGATGTATTGATTGATGAACATTTAGAGTTGGTCAAATTAACCCAATTTAAAGATGCTTATCCTTCGCAGTTGTCTGGTGGGATGAATCAACGTGTGGCGATTGCCCGTAGTTTGGTGAATCGACCACAGATTTTATTACTCGATGAACCCTTTGGCGCACTCGATGCATTGACGCGGCAAAATTTACAGGATGAATTACAGCGAATCTGGCAAAGTGAAAAAATCACCATGATTATTGTCACCCATGATGTCGAAGAAGCGGTATTTTTGGGCGATCGAGTGGTGGTCATGCAGCCGCATCCGGGACGAATTAAACGTATTGTAGATATTCATTTAGCCCATCCGCGTAAACGCGAAGATGTCCGTCTGACCAATATTAAAAATGACATTTTGACTGACTTTAGTGATCCAGTAAAAGATCAGTTGCTTGAACCTTTATCTCACCGATTTGCCGATTATAAATTTGCATGGTAAGTCTGAATTGACCATCACCTAAACTTTTCAAAGCCCTGAATTCAGGGCTTTTTTTAGGCTTATCAAATATAGGTCAGTATGATCATCGCTTAAGTTGGATCAATATCAGTCCATAAAAATGCCCCTGTTGAGGCATTTGTTTTTCAGTTTTATTAAACGTTGGTTTATGAGGCTTGGGAGGTATGTCTTTTTTCTAAAACATATTGGTTTTCAGGTCGTTTTAAACCTAAGTTTTCTCGTAAGGTCTTGCCTTCATAAGCCGTTTGGAATAGACCACGACGTTGCAGTTCAGGAACGATGAGATCGACAAAGTCATTTAACCCCGCAGGTGTTGTTGGCGGTAGGATATTAAAACCATCGGCAGCGTCATTCTCAAACCATTCCTGCAGTTGGTCTACGACTTGTTCAGGCGTGCCGATCAAGGTCCAATGTCCACGGGCTGAAGCGATATATTGATAGAGCTGACGAATACTAAAATTGTGCTTCCGGGCAATATCAATCATCATCTGCTGACGACTGGAGAAATTAATGTCTGCATCTTCTATTTTCGGGAAAGGGGCATCTAGATCAAATTTGGCCAGATTAATGCCACCTGCCAAAGCAGACAATAAACTTAAACCCACTTCTGGGTGAATTAAACTATTTAAAAAGTCATATTTTTCTTGGGCTTCTTGTGCTGTCTTGGCAACAAAAATCGAAACCCCCGGCATAATTTTCAGGTCATCTGCATGGCGGCCATATTTCACTAAGCGGTTTTTGACATCACGATAAAAGGCTTGCGCATCTGCTAAGTTCTGCTGTGCTGTAAAAATCACTTCGGCATATTTGGCGGCCAGTTCACGACCATCTTCAGACTGTCCCGCTTGTACAATCACGGGATAGCCTTGCGGTGGGCGAGAGACGTTGAGAGCACCCAGTACCTGATAGTATTGGCCCTGATGATTGGGCTGATGTTGTTTTCGGGCATCAAAAAATTGCCCAGTTTCTTTGTTGTAATGGAAGGTATCATCCTCCCATGAGTCCCAAAGTTTTTGAGTCACCTCAATAAATTCATCGGCACGTTCGTAACGCTCTTTGGGTTCAGGGTGCTGCTGAATGTTAAAGTTTTTTGCGGCATCGGCAGAGGCTGTCGTTACTACATTCCACGCAGCACGACCTTTAGAAATATGATCTAAAGAAGCGAATTTTCGCGCCAAAATGTAGGGGTCTTCATAAGTCGTGGACGCTGTGGCAATAAAGCCAATATTTTGCGTCACAGCCGACAGGGCTGCAAACAATGTGACGGGTTCAAAGCCGACGCCTTTATCGCCCAAACCTTTCTCACCTTCGACAGCAGAACTCCAACGGACAGACAGACCATCGGCAAGAAAGTAGGCATCAAATAGACCACGTTCTGCGGTTTTTGCCAGTTCAATTGCATAATCAATATTGAGATGATCTTGTGGGCGAGATTCAGGGTGGCGCCAACCCGCGACATGCTGTGAGGTGGTTGGAATAAAAGCCCCAAGCTTTATTTGACGTTTAGACATAAAAAATTTCTCATCCCAATTATTCTTAAAAGATAAAAGGGATAAGAACAAAATCTATGCCAAATCGTAATTGTTTGAAAATATGCAATTTTTAATTTTAATTGGTTCTAATTGTAGATAAATCAACAGGATATAAAGCTATATGTTGAAATATAAACAGCAGTTTAACAGCAAACTTTATGCATGAATCTGTACAAAATTCCCCATATTGAGATGCAAAGCTGCGGATTGGATTGAACGCTATTAGCAAACTTTATAGCAATACTTTGATGGCTTTTCGTCTCCATACCAGTTGGTAATACAGCCCTTGTAAAATACATAAGCTGACAAAAGCCAAAGCATAGGCATACCAAATGCCTTTTAAGCCCCACCATTCACTAAATAGGTAGGCACACGGCACTTCAATGCAAATAATCGCCATAATATTAATAATCATCGGCACGGTCACCGTTCCGCTAGCCCGCATAATGGAAGCAAAAATAGCACTGGCACCAAAAAATAAAATCGACCAAAGCACAATGAACAGCAATTCTTGACCGAGAATCACAACTTCAGGATCTGTAATAAACAGCGCCATTAAATGTTTAGAGAATAAATAGCCCAATGCCACCAAGATACCAGTAATTATGAAATTCATCCCGATGGCCGTACGTTTCACGCGATTAATTAATTCAAATTGACCCGAACCGATGGCTTGCGCGGCAAAAATAGAAGCCGCAATCGCGATGGACAAGGCGGGGAATTGGATATAGTTCAAAACCTGATTGACCGCGCCATATGCAGCAGTGGCATCAGCCCCATGGCGGTTCACTAAACCGACAATCACGAGACCGGCCACAGAGGTCGTGACCATCTGAATACCCGTAGGAATGCCTAGTTTTAAGATAATTTTGCTGAGATCATGTTGATGGCGAATATGACGAATCAACTCGAAGTCGAGTTTGAGCGGGTGATCTTTCTTTTTTAAATAGAAATATAAAAATACCAAAGCAATTAAAAAGCCGATATGACTGGCAATGGCAGGGGCAATAATACCTAAACTTGGAAATCCAAATTTTCCTGCAATCAGTATTGGTGTAATGATCAGCCCTGAACCAATGGTCATACCCGATGCAATCAGCGGTGTTGTACTGTCACCGACCCCACGCAAAATCGAGGTATAAATAATATAAATAAAGAGCAGTGGGCTACCGGCAAGCATCCATTGCACATAAGGCAAAGATAAATGCATCACGTCTGGGGCTGTGCCTAAGGCCAATAAAATGGGCTTGGCAAATATAACCCCTAAAAAGGCAATAATGCTGCCACCAATCAAGGTCATAAACAGGGTGGAACCCACCACAGTACGAACTTTTTCAAGGTTTTGTGTGCCCCAAGCTTGACCTACCAACACGGTTGCGCCTGCCGAGAGTCCAATCACAAAAGCCATTAAACAGAACAAGATCGGGAAAAATACCGCAACCGCTGCAATGGCATGCACCCCAAGCATCTGACCGACAAAAACGGTGTTAATGGTCCCAGATAAATTCTGCAAAATATTGGTGGCGATCAAAGGCACCAGAAAAACTAAAAACGTTTTCCATAAATTTTGCTGAGTAACGAGGGACTGTTGTTTTGACATGCTCAGGTCCTAGACGCGGCTTTTTTATGATTTTAAGTTACTGATAACACTATCATGTTTGCATTCAAAAAAGCCTTAGTTTTTGAGTAACCAAGGCTTCATTATTTCTACATGTCTCTTTTAAAAAACGTTTGGGCAGATACTGCTTTAAATTGCGGAGAGAATCTCTGCAGCTCGATCTAAGGTGGCATCTTGTTTGGCAAAACAGAAACGTAATAAGCGTAAATTTTCCGGCGGTTTTTGATAGAACACTGAGACAGGAATCGCCACGATTTTATGTTGTTCTGCCAACAACTGACACATTTCCACATCGCTTAAATCTGGGCGTATGGCACTGTAATCAAGGTTTTGGAAATAGGTACCTGCCGATGGAATCAACTCAAATCTAGAGTGGCTTAAGCCCGCATTGAAACGGTCACGTTTAGCTTGGTAAAAATGTGCCAATTCAGCAATGTGCTCAGGATGTTCTGCCATAAAGTTAGCCAATGCCATTTGTATGGGCGTAACACCGCAGAAATTTGCAAATTGATAGATTTGGCGAAACACTTGCATCAAGGCTGGCGCTGCAATGCAATAACCAGTTTTCCACCCTGTGACATGAAAAGTTTTACCAAATGAACCCACGACAAAACTACGTTCACGCAGCTCAGGAAATGACAAAGCAGATAGATGCTGACGACCATCAAAAATTAAATGCTCATAGACCTCATCCGACAGCACAATAATATTTTTATCTCGAATCAGTTCGATCAAGTTGAGCCAGTCCTCACGATCCCAAATAGCACCTGTTGGATTATGCGGTGTATTGACAATAATCATCCGGGTTTTATGGTTAATTGCAGCGGCAACACGATTCCAATCCACAGTAAAATGGGGCGTCTCTAAGGCAATGTGAATGGGATGAGCCCCAACCAATTTTACACTGGGCGCATAACTGTCATAGCTCGGATCAAAAATAATCACTTCGTCACCCGCATGAACCACGGCTTGAATGGCACTAAAAATACCAATGGTTGCACCCGGGGTAATGGTCACTTCGGTGTGAGGGTCAATATTTAATTGGTCTCGATGGGCAAACAGTTGGACCAATTGCTCACGTAAATGCATCAGTCCATCGCCGGGTGCATATTGGTTAAAACCCTGTTGCGTCGCATCACTTAGCGCATTTAACAGTGCTGGAGGTGCAGGAAAATCAGGAAAACCTTGAGATAAGTTCAGTGCATTTAGACGCTGCGCCATTGCGCTCATGACGCTAAAAATAGTCACACCTTGTGCAGGCAGTTTGGATTCAATTGTGATCATGGAGCTTAAAAATTTTTAATAGGTTGCATTTTGAGTGTAGCAGCATCTCAGCGGCTGCGAAAAGTTAGATCAGCAAAATTGATCCAGTATTGACGTTCCTATTCACTTGAATCCTAAAGTGATGTAAAAGCCAAAAAGAAGAATTCAACAAATTATTTGCAAAATAGGGTAGACGAAAAAATAAACATTTCCTAAAATGCCGTCATTAAAAAAAATTAAATACATAATAACAATGCTTAAAAATATTCACGCCATGGTGGAAAACTTTGGCTTTAGCGTACAGAAACGTGCGCTACACATTCATTTCTCAAATGAACATCTAAATTCTGAAGTTTTTATTCAACGGATTGAAGGTCAACACCGTATTAATCAAGGCTTTCGTGCGGAAATTATTTGTCTCTCGACCAATGCTCATCTGGCTTTAAAGCAGTTTATAGGCGGCCGAGTGGCTGTCGATCAAGTGACAGATTTGGGACAACTCAGTCGCCTGACTGGTGTGATTACTGGGGCTAGCCAAGGTCAAAGTGATGGTGCACTGACCGTTTATAAACTGGTGATTGAGGATGCGACAGCACTCTGGCATAAGCGTCGTAACAGCCGTGTCTTTATGAACAAATCGGTACGGGAGATGACCGAGATTATTTTTAGTGAATGGCAGAAAAAAAGTGCGCTGTTTGCTGCCAGTTTAAGCTTGAACTTAGAGGGGCTTGCACGTACTTATGATGTGCGTCCATTTACCATGCAGGCGAATGAAAGTGATTATGCATTTTTAACCCGCCTTTGGCGCAGTGAAGGGATCAATTGGTTAATTGATGAAGCTGAGTTATTTGTTGCATTTTCGGCTGCACCAATGCAAGCACAGCAGCTGCGTTTAATTGATACCAATCAAGCTTATAGTGCTTTGGAACGGAAAAAAATTCGCTTTCATCGGAGTCATGCCACGGAACGTTTGGACACAATCACCAGTTTTGTGGCAGAACGTTTTTTACAATCGACCACCATTCAAACGCAGCGTTGGCAAGCTCAACAATTGGCACAAGACCAAAGTAATCCGCTCTTAAGCGCCCATGCACAGAGTGAGCAACAGCACAATGAAACCTTAAGTTTAGAGCAGGCGTGGACCATGAGTTCGGCCTGGACAACCGACCTTAAAGGTACAGATCAGGCGACCACTTCAAATACACAGCAATTGGATCAGTTGAATCGGCAACTCAATCAATATCAGGAATTACAAGCCAAATATTTTACCGCCAGCAGTAGCGTGCGGGATGCGCAAGTTGGGTATTGGTTTGAATTAGAAAATCATCCTGAAATCGATCAACATCAAACGACAGATCGTGAATTTCTCATACTGGGGAAAGCATTTTATAACCAGAACAATTTACCCAAAGATATTTTGGTTCAATTAGAAAAGTTACTTGCGGCGAGCCGTTGGCTATCTTTAGGGGATGAACGGCAGGCCAATGACCTATATGTGGTCCGTCGGCAAATTTCTGTGGTGCCTGAATATGATCCTTTATTACACCGGCCACCTGCGTTTCCACAGCGGGCTAAAGTGGTCGGTCCAGAAGGTGAAAGTATTTATGTCGATGCTTGGGGGCGTATCAAAGTTCGGTTTACGTTCACCCGCAGCGATGACCACAGTCATGATGGTGGAGCAGGGAGTAATGATAATGACAGTGACTCGGCTTGGGTCGATGTACTGACTCCATGGGCGGGTGAAGGTTATGGGGCACGTTTCCATCCTCGTATTGGTGAGATCGTGGTCATCGACTTTTTTGAGGGTGATGTGGATCGTCCCTTTGTAGTAGGACGAATACATGAAGCTGAACGATCTCAGACCATGTTTGACCTCAAAGGTCAACTTCCTAAAACCAAAAAACTCAGTGGTATCCGCTCGCAAGAAGTTGCGGGAACAGGCTTTAACCAACTGCGCTTTGATGACACGACAGGGCAGATCAGTACCCAATTACAAAGTAGTCATGCAGCGACACAGCTGAATTTAGGTAATCTTAGCCATCCTAAAGAACAAGACAGTAGCCATGGCCGTGGTGAGGGTTTTGAGCTGCGAACGGATGCTTGGGGAGCAATGCGTGCAGGTAAAGGTTTACTCATTAGTACCTATGCGCAGGATAAAGCAGTTGCCGATCATCTTGCTGCTGCTGAAGCTCAGTCTCTTTTAAATCAAGGGCATCAGAGCATGAATATGCTGAGCGGTTTAGCCGTAAAGCAACAGACCGATGCATTGAATGTGATTAACCGTTTGCCGAAGTTAATAAACTCTTTAGAAATCAAAAGTACTGCCGAAGCTGTCAAAGCGACTTTAAATTTGTTCAAGGAGGATTTAAGTCGAGACCCATTGGCAGCGTTAAAGAACTGTAAAAGTTTTGTCAAAGAAATGGGCTCAATCGCACATGATGTCAAAAGTACAGTAAAAGAATTTAAAGCATTTTTTAATGATGCCGAAGATGCCTTTGATAACTTAAAGTCTGTCATAGATCATATTGAAGAAAATGGTAAAGATGTGATTCAGGGGAGAATCGCAAGTCTGAAAAGCAACCTAAAAGAAGATCCATTAAAAGCATTAAAAGATGTGGGTAAATTGATCGAAGACATCAAATTTAACCCCGATGATTTGTTGAATAATGGTGGTTTTGGTTTACCACCAGCGATGACACCCATAAAAGCATTAGAAAAAGTACAAGGCTTTATGGAAGGCTATGCGCAAGGTTTAGAAAAATCCAATACAACGGCAAAACAAGAACAAGGCAAATTATTCCGCCAAGCGTTGATGTTGCTTGCATCACCCAATGGTATTGCACTTACCACACCGGAAGATATTGTTTTACAAGCCTCGCAGGATATTGCAGAAAGTGCCCAAGGTTCGATTAATTTCAGTGCTCAAAAGAATATTGTCGGGCATGCACAAGACAAAATCAGTTTGTTTGCGGCTCAAAAGGGCCTGAGTGCTTATGCCGCAAAAGGGAAAGTTGAATTACAAGCCCAAGATGATGCTATTGAAGCAATTGCACGAAAGGTGATTAAGCTCATTTCAACGGAAGATAAAATTGAAATTACAAGTCCTAAAGAAATCGTGCTGACCGCAGGGGGCTCGCAACTGAAAATTAATGGCAGCGGAATATTTACCACGACAGGCGGCAAGTTTGAGAGTAAGGCGGGGCAGCATAGTTTTGTGGGAGGAGCGACTGTAAATGCACAATTGCCTAAGCTGCCTGAAAGTGGGGTTTTTAGTCGGAGATTTGATTTTAAAGATCTAATTTCTAAAGAATTATTGGAAGATGGATTTAAATATAAAGTTATAAATAAAAATAAAAATACGGAATTTATAGGCCTGCTTGACAAAGATGCACGTACTCAAAGAATCTTTAGTGATAATCCTGACAATGTAGAAATAAGACTGTTAGGCAAATCTGAGATTGATTCGGATAAATTATTTCTTATGGAGGAAGATGTTTCTCAGGATAATTTAGGTGAAGCATGCTGTGGCGGTCATGAAGATGATCATAATCACGATGCTGAGGAAATTGATGACGATAATAATTTAGAAGATGATTTTAAGAGTTTTGGAATTTAAGGGTGAGTTTATGAAAAAATTAAAAGAAATAATAGCTATAGTTGTATTTTTAAATAGCTCAACGTTATATGCGGAAAGTTCGAAAGACTGTATGAGTTATTGGAATCAGCCAATTAAAAAGATACAGGTGCTTGAGGAAGTTGAATGTGAACATATTTGGAATTTTGGTAGAGATAAAAGTAGCTTAAATCGCTTGCAAGTAATTAATGATTTGAATTTAAAAACAAATAAATCACAATGGTTATCAACAGGACAGTGTCAAAAAATATCATATAATAAAAAAATATATAATATTTATAATGCCGAATACAAAGAATATGGGCACAATGTTTGGTTAATTTATGATGAAAAAAATGCTTTTGCATATTTTAGAAAAATAAATAGTAAAGATCAGTCAGTAGTTTTAAGTTGCAATCAGGTTGGTAAGGATCAAGAATTAAAATTTATACTTAACAGCTATTTAAAAAATAATACATCTGTAAGTATGGAAAAATATAAAGCTAATGATTGGTACAAAGAGTAATAATAATGAAAAAAACAATCACTTTTAAGGATGGTACTACTAGAAATTTTGAAACTAATTTATCGGGTTTTATTGAAGCGGTTAGCTTTAAAGAATCCTCATCAGATTTATCTTTGTCATTAAATCATCCAATAAATCTATGGTGTGCAAAAAAAATTAATGATGCTGGATATTTGGGTTTATTTCAATGGGGGGAGTCTGCACTTTATGAGTTAGGATATTATTTAGGTGATAAAGGGATCTCTTATGAAGATATTAAAAAGGCAAAGAAAGGATCTGCTTTGCATGAAAATTGGAAGAATCAATTTGACTCTAATAATTGGTCAGGACATTGGTCAGGTAAAAAAAATATAAATTCGAAATTTGAATTTTTGAATAATCCTCATATTCAATATGAAGTAATAAAAGAATGGATTAATTATTTATGTAAACAGATTAGAAATAATAATTTAAATGAGCATTTTGGTCGGGTGATTCAAGGTGTAGAGATTAATGAGTCTGGCGTTATCGCTGGCATGCATTTGGTTGGTATAGGAGGTTTGGGGGCTTTTCTAGGTGTTTCAAAATTTTCTAGTCATAAACAAACAGATGGTAATGGAACACATATTAAAAAATATATTCAAGACTTTGGTGGATTTGATTTAGAGCAGTGTTGTAATCGAAAAATATATATAAATCTAAAAGATAAAAATGAAAAGGCATTAATAAATAAAGAAGTTACAGTTGTTTCAATATATTCAGGAAAATCCTTTTCTGCAGAGACGAAGGTTCGGGTTAAAAGTGATGAAAATGGCAGTCTCCCTGTCATTGTTAGACACCCATCAACTGAGATTAAAATTGTAGCTGATGGTAAAGAATCTAATCCTATTATTCAAAAAGCTGATCAAAAACAAATTGCAACCTTAAAAGATTTTGATGTTTCAATATTTCAAGCGAATTTAGAAGAAAATAATACGCCTCAATCAAAGCCTCAGTCTAATAAAACACCTCAAGAAGTAAGAAATGAACAGAATACATCTGAAGAAAAAAAAGAAGTAGTTACTGGTAATATAAAAGATGTGAGTTTTAATATTCAAATTATAGAAGAGGATACAAAGAAAGCTATTTCTAATATGGGTTTTTACTTAACTTATAAAGGGAATATAAAAAAGCATACAGCAGATTCATCAGGGACTAAAAAAGGTGTAGTGGCTGAAGTAGGCGAAGATATCGAGGTTTCAGTATCTGGAGCTGGACAACGTCAAAAGATACATCATTTTAAAGTTGAACAGTCTTTATCTAATCAGACTGTTAAAATTAAATTACCTGTATGTTTTTTTAAAATTAATGTTAAAGAAAATAATGAAAATGTAACAAATACCTTAGTAAGTATTTTTTATAGAAATAAGCAAATTGCGAAAAGAACAGATAGTAATGGAGATATTAGTGTTAAAATGCTATTGGGTTTTGTTTTTGGCTTTGGAATAAAAAATAAAGAGCTAGAGAAGCTCCGTGTTCTGAAAGGAATACCAATTAGGCATTTTAAAGTTAATGAGGGATTTGTAAAAGCTTCAAAGCTATATGAAATTGCCGATCAAAAGCGTAAGGAAGCAGATGAACTCAAGAAAAAATCTGACCAAATGCAGCGAAAAAAGCAACTAGAAGCTCAGGAAAAAGAAGCAAAAGAACAGGCAGAAAGAGCAAAATCAGAGGCTGAAAAAAATCAGCCTATTCAAGATAATACATACACGGAAAATGGCGGTGAGCCACTAACAACTGTTAGTAATCAATCTCCACCTACAAGTGATACAACACGTTATCATATTTACCATGATGGTAAGATTAAGCGTGAAAATAAGGCTGCTACTGGTTATGCAGAATTTATTTACTATGATTCGGCGGGAAGATTTTATAATTTAGGTAAGTCTCAATTTGTAGTGGCTGATAAATGGCAATCAAAAGGTGTTAAGGCAGGTGGTAATACATATTTGATTGATCAACGTAAACATAAATATTACAAAAGTGGATCTTTAGGTTATAAGTGGAATATTATTAGTGGTGATGGTCGGTATTATTTATCAGGATTATCAATGTCTGCAGTTCTTGGTGCTATGTGTAATTTGGGTTATGCCGAATATATTGGATCTGGATTTAGTTGTAGGGATGGTTCCCCAGGTGAAAGTGTAAGTCATTTGAATGGTATAAATGGTGATTTTAGATATATAGCTATTAATAATAGACATATGACAGAAGTAACATATACTTCTCATGATCATTTTGATTGGAATAAAAATGTCGCTTTTGTTGAAGAGTTATTTAAATTTGGCTATAAATTGTTTGGCTCACATCCAGTGAAAATTAAAAAAAATGCATTATTGCCTCATTCGCAGTCATGGAAAGATCATAATCATCATATTCATCTACATGACTTTTCTCCAAAAGTGGAAGATTTATAATGAAAAAGAAATCAGTTTTTACTATTAGTTTTTTAATATACTTTTTATTAATAGCATGCACAGAACAATCAAAGAGTGAAGTTGAAGTTATACGAAATGATAATGTAAATGCTATATTTACAGAAAATGGTTTTGGTGGAGTTGAAGTAAATCAAAGAATTAACGATGAATTTATTGAAATTGAAAATAGTAGAGTAGATAATTGTTTTTTTGCTAAAAATAGAAAAATAAAATCCGATGTGGATTTTCAAGTTCTTAATAATAAAATTTCTGTAATTTCTTCAAATCAACTCGGAGTTTCTACGAATCTAGGAATTAAAGTAGGGGATGAAGAAAGTAAAATTTATGAAAAATATAAGAATTCAGTGATTGATAAAAAAATAAATCCATATGGTGAATCTCAAAATGATTATTCAATTATTATTTGGAATCATGATAAAACAAAGGGTACACGGTATGATATCGAAAGCAAAAAAATTATAGGTATAAAAGTAGGTGATACTAACCTAACTTTAATGGAAGGTTGTGCTTAAGCATTTTTAAAAAATAAAGCCGACTCTCGTCGGCTTTATTTATTCAATCTTCCAAAACTTCTTCCAATAACTCTTCACTCGGTGCAAAGTAATAAGCGCCATCCATAGGAGTGACAAAGTGAAGTAAGCGGTCATGAATGCCGTCACCACTGGTGCCAAACATACGTACTAGCATGCTGTCGATAATGCTGAGGTCATGGGTATAAGCAATAAAAAACAAACCTTGGTCACCGCGGCCATCGCCATAAGGCAATGAATGACGCAAAATTGCTAGTTCTTCACCTTCACCATTTTCAACAACGGTACGTGATACATGTGAGTTTTCAGGTTGTTCGTCTTCATCCAACTCAATCGACTCAAGTTTGGTACGCCCAATGACATGTTCCTGAGCATCTACCTTTAACTTTTTCCATTTATCTAAGTTATGTGCATAACGCTGTGCAAAGACAAAAGAACCATCAGCAAAAATACCCGCATCTTCTGCTAATAATGCTGTTTCAGCACGGTCATCTGGAAATTGAGGGTTTTCAGTACCATCAATAAAGCCGGTTAAATCACGGCCATCAAAATTGCGGAAGCACACACGTTCATCCAGTACGTCAACTTTATCTTGAATACCATCAAAGAATGCTTGGCTCAGCGCAAAGCAAATATCTGTACGCTGTGCTGCAATATGGATAAATACATCTGCTGGGGCTACAGGCATGTTAAATGAACCTTGAATTGGATCAAGTTGTTTAAAGCCTGCCGGGGATTGACTGTAAAGTTGTGCCCAAAGTTCTGGTCCAAAAGCCACAGCCGTTTTAATCTGTGCATTTGGATGTTGGGTAATCAGACGATCACGAGTATTAAGTAAGTCTTCAAGTTGTTCTTTTAATTCGCTAATCGTTAAATCTTTTAAACGTAAAACAATAAAACGAGCATGATCTGAGGGTAATGGCAAAATTACAGATTGAGCAGACATTCATGGCTCCTAAAAATTATAATTTCTGAGTGGCTGTGTATATTGTGCCTTAAGCAGCGCTGAGAGTGTAGCCTTCATTTGGCCTTTTAGCGTGCATTATTGTCATGAAAATAGAGTAAATGTCATATAATACAGACCCATTTCAAACTTGAGCTAATGATGTCCTATCAAATCTGGATTGCATACATGTTGGCATGTTGGGTAATTAGTGTTTCCCCAGGTGCAGGTGCAATTGCGTCTATGTCGAGTGGTTTGAATTATGGGTTTAAGCATGGGTATTGGAATGCAATCGGCCTGCAATTGGCACTTTTGGTTCAGATCGCCATTGTTGCAGCTGGGGCAGGGGTCTTATTTGCGACGACACCATGGGCTTTTCTGATCGTGAAATGGTTTGGAGTGGTCTATTTATTGTATTTGGCTTATTTACAGTGGACAGCGCCAACAGAGTCAATTGAAATCCAACAAGATTTACCCAATAAATCACGTTTAAAATTAGTTGTACATGGCTTTTTGGTCAATATGAGCAACCCTAAAGCGATTGTATTTTTGTTGGCAGTTTTGCCGCAGTTTTTAGATTTATCCAAACCCCAATGGATTCAATATGTCATCATGGCTGCAACGATGATTAGCATCGATCTGATTGTCATGGCGGGGTATACCGGTCTCGCTGCAAAAGTACTGCGATTATTAAAATCACCCAAACAACAAAAATATTTGAATCGAACCTTTGCGGTATTATTTGCTTGTGCGGCGAGTTTATTGAGTTTGGTGCATCAATAAATCCAGTTAGATGATTCTGAGCATCGTATTTGACGTGCAAAAAAAGCCATGCAACTGCATGGCTTTTTTTTGATATGTCGCGAATTGAACAATGAACGTTGCTACTTAAGCCACTTTCTTAAATTTTTGTAGGATAAAAATTAGGGCAAAGAGCAGTGCCATAGTTAATACAATGGTTAGTCCTGTAGAAGTATTTAAACCAGCACTTGACCATAACCCCACGGTCACACCGACTTGTGCAATAATGAAAGACCACAGTACCATTTGCTTCGGAGAATTTGCCAATAAACGAGCGGTTAATGCAGGAATCACTAACAGTGCACCCATCAGCAATGAGCCGACAGCACGTAAAGCCAATACGGTAAATAAGGCCAGTAACAACATAAAAATCAGACGTTGCCATTTGGCGCTGACACCTTCACTGACCGCAATATCGGGGTCAATGGCAATCTGAATCTGTGATTGCCAACTTTTATGAAGCACGGTCAGTGCCACAATGATCACCACTGCAAAGACAGGCAAATCTGACCAAGAAATGGTGAGCAAGTCGCCAAATAAATAGCTGAGTAATTCAGGTCTTAAGCTTGGCAAATGTTGTATGAAGAGTAAGCCTGAGCACAGGAGTGTTGCAGAACATAGCGCAAGCAAAGCGTCATTGGGTAAGCGTGGATCGTGTAACACCCATAAGATTGCAACTAATAAAAGTGCAATCAATGTAACGCCTGTCCAAAGCGGTAGACTCATCGCACCGGCAATGGCGACACCGAGTAAAGTGCCATGCGCCATGGTGTCTGCAAAAAAAGACATGCGACGCCAAAGCATCAAGCAGCCGAGGGGTGCAGTCAGGAACACCAGCAAAGTGCCCATGATCCATGCTGGCAAAAGGAGTTGTAGCCATTCCATCATGGATTATGCTTCCGGTTCAGGGTGAATATGGGGACGAGAGTCATGCTGGCAAGGCGTTGCACTATCGCCATGCGCACAGTGATCATGATGGTGTTGATAGAACACACGGTTTGTCCCAAAGATCGCTTGATATTCAGGATGTTGCTGCACATTTTCAGGCAAGCCACTACAGCAAATATGCTTATTGAGGCAAACCACACGATGTGTTCCTTGCATGACCCACTGTAAATCATGAGAGACCATCAAAACTGCACAGCCATATTTTTCAGGCAGGCTACGCACGTAGTCATACAGTTCCGCTTCAGACTGGATATCTAGACCTTGCATAGGTTCATCCAGAACCAATACATTCGGTTGACGCAATAAAGCCCGTGCAATCAATACACGTTGACGTTCGCCGCCCGATAGTTGCTGAACTTTAGATTGTTGTAACTTGGCAATGCCTGTATCACGAATAATTTCTTGCTTAATGCTGGCATCACATTTTTCTAATGCCAATAAATCACACACACGTAGCGGTAAGCTGTGTGATGGATTAAATTTTTGTGGCACATATGAGAATTTTAATTTTTGTATGCTGATCACTTTACCAGATACAGGTTTTACAATACCCA
The DNA here is from genome assembly GCF_013417245.1 of Acinetobacter sp. YH16042. Taxonomy (NCBI): domain Bacteria; kingdom Pseudomonadati; phylum Pseudomonadota; class Gammaproteobacteria; order Moraxellales; family Moraxellaceae; genus Acinetobacter; species Acinetobacter sp. YH16042. The sequence continues at coordinate 27,340 of NZ_VPEJ01000006.1, read as the reverse complement.
ATAACACTTTGATGAGTGTGGATTTGCCTGCACCATTGGGACCAATCAAGGTGACAATTTCTTTTTCGTGTAAGGCGAAATCTACATTTTTTAAAATGTCACGTTCATCGATTCGGACATGAACATGCTCTAAAGCCACAATGGGCTTCATATTTAGTGTTTGCTGCGGCACTGCTGACAGATCCCTGAAATTTCAATAATACTGTGATGTGCAGTAAAGCCATCGGATGCAGACAATTCATCGAGTTGCGCCATCAAGCCTTGAGCAGATGCTTCTTTGACTATTTTACAATCGGTGCAAATCAGGAATGCGGCTTGATGTCCTTCGCGCGGATGACAACACGGGATGTACGCATTAATCGACGTTAGACGGTGAATCAAACCTTTTTCAAGCAGAAAATCCAGCGTACGGTATACCGTCGGTGGCGCTGCAGGTCGGTCAGACTCACTTTTGATTTTAGCCAAAAGGTCATAAGCGCCCATTGGCCCCGTTGCATTTAAGATCAGTTCCAATACTTCTTTACGCAAGGGCGTAAGTCGAGCACCCGTCGCACTACAGAGACTCTCAGCTTCAGCAAGGCGCTGTTCGACATTATGATGATCGTGTACACCATGCAAAGCATTATGATGTTCGTGTGAACATGCGCTCATAGCCAACCTCGAGTACGAAACTGTATAAAGAAAAAGACTTTAAATCTTAACATGAAGCGTAAGGACTTACGAACAGACGTAGGTTTTTTTACGATTTTGTTATATTATAACACTATTCATTTTATGGTGCTCTCTCCCCATGTCCCGTGTATTTCTTTTTTGTAGTTTGGCTTTATTCAGTGTGATGAGCTGGGCGCAAGGTCTCGTTGTTTCTACACAACCGATTTATTTAATCGCGAAGGATGTACTTAAGGGCGTAGAGCAGCCCAAACTACTGCTTGACCATCAATCTGGACATGATGTGAGCTTGACGCCTGCACACCGTAAAACCGTGCAAGATGCCAACTTGGTTTTATGGTTAGGCCATGCACACGAAGCACCTTTAGCAAAAATGTTGGATGAAAGTGGCAAAAGTATCGCTATTTTAGACTCAGGCATTATCAGTGCGTTGCCTTTGCGGGATGTTCGTGGCAATGCATTAAAAGGCACAATCGATACACATGTCTGGCTTGAACCAAACAATGCGGTTCGAATCGGCTTTTTTATTGCTGCTTTACGTTCACAACAGTTTCCAGAACATCGTGAAAAATATTGGGCTAATGCGCGTGCATTTGCGCAGAAACTCTTGATCACAGCCCAAAAAACAGATGTGTCGAGCCGTGCTCAGCCTTACTGGTCTTACCACGATGCCTATCAATATCTTGAGCGCTCACTGAATTTGAAATTTACCGGTGCGTTGACCGATGATCCACATGTCGCACCGACATTGGCACAAATCAAATACCTGAAAGACCATCGCGCGCAGCCAAAAATATGCTTACTTGCAGAAGCACATGCCAGCCAAAATCAGTATCAAAAGCTCGGTGGCATCGTCTTTCAGCCGGTGGACGAAACGATGAGTGGGGCAGGGGATTTTGTAACAGCATGGAAGATGTTGGCTGATGAAACCCTGAAATGCACACTAAATGCACGAAAGTAAAGTAAAAAATAAACAACTATTGATTAGTTTGAAAGCAGTTTGCCAATTTAAAAAAACACGACTAAGGTCGGGAAAAGATTGCAAGTTAAGGGGTGTAACTCTATAATGCCTGCGATTAAAAATAATCATCAGTTAAACTTGTCAAGCAGAATTGCTGTGAGTGAACAAAAATGAGTCGAACTAGTCGCATGATTGATCGACGATTAGCGAAAGCTTTAGTCATCTTACAAGCAGTAATGATTCCTGTTTCAGCCCTGATTGGTTGGGTCCTTAAAGACACAATCACAGCATATAGTGCAGCTTTGGGTGCGTTGGTATGTTGGCTAGCAAGTAGCTACTTTTCATGGCAGTCGTTTCGTGCGGCTGGTGCCCGTGCCTCTAAACAGGTGCTGTCAAACATGTATCGTGGCTTAATGGGCAAGTTTGCAATCGTGATTGTTGGATTCATTTTGATTTTGATCAATGTCAAGCCGTTGTCAGCGGTGGCATTGTTTTGTGGTTTTATGCTCGTACAAAGTATGTCGTGGGTCGCTCCTTTTTGGGCAACACGCTTAAAAAAACGAGTGTAAACACAACAAAAAATTGAAAAGTTTTTTGGAGAGTAACGAGATATCAGGCAGCACGCGATATTCGTTTTCTCTATTAGTTTTGACATTGACCAGGTGTGATTTATGGCTGCTGAAGAACATGCCCTTACTTCGACCGAGTACATTCAGCATCACTTGACTAACTTGACCTATGGCAAAATGCCAGATGGTACTTGGAAGTTAGCTGAGACTGCTAAAGAAGCTCAAGAGATGGGGTTCACTGCTATTCACTTGGATTCAATGGGTTGGTCTATTGGCCTTGGTATTGTTTTCTGTTTGTTGTTCTGGGTTGTAGCGAAAGCTGCAAACTCTGGTGTTCCGACCAAGTTCCAGTCTGCAATCGAAATGATTATCGAGTTCGTTGACTCAAGTGTCCGTGACACTTTCCATGGCAAATCGCGCTTAATCGCGCCGTTAGCGTTGACCATCTTCGTGTGGATTTTCCTCATGAACTTGATGGACTTGATCCCTGTTGACTGGATTCCTTATACAGCTCAATTGATCGGTGCTAACGTGTTTGGTATGGATCCTCACCACGTTTACTTCAAAATCGTTCCATCTACTGATCCTAACATTACCTTGGGTATGGCATTATCAGTATTTGCGTTAACTATTTTCTATAGTATCCGTGAGAAAGGTCTTGTCGGATTCGGTGCAGAATTTGCACTTAACCCATTTAACCCAAGTAACCCAGTTTTAAAAGCATTACTTATTCCAGTAAACATTATTCTTGAATTAGTAACTTTTATTGCACGTCCAATCTCATTGGCTCTTCGACTGTTCGGTAACATGTATGCGGGTGAGTTGATCTTCATCTTGATCGCATTACTACCGTTCTGGATCCAGTGGGCGTTGTCTGTGCCTTGGGCGATCTTCCATATTCTTGTTATTACGTTACAAGCATTCATTTTCATGATGTTGACTATCGTATATATGAGTATGGCTAGCGAAAAGCATTAATGGTATTGCTCAACTGTCAAAGGGTGGTTGGGCACACAATTTTTTAACTTAATTTGGTATAAACCTAACCTCTGAGGAATTATCATGGAACTCACTTTAGGTCTAGTTGCAATTGCATCTGCTATCTTGATCGCTTTTGGTGCTTTAGGTACTGCGATTGGTTTTGGTCTTCTAGGCGGCCGTTTCTTAGAAGCTGTTGCTCGTCAACCAGAATTGGCTCCACAACTTCAAACTCGTATGTTCTTAATCGCAGGTCTTCTTGATGCTGTGCCTATGATCGGTGTTGGTATTGGCTTGTTCTTCATCTTCGCTAATCCATTTGTAGGTTAATCAGCTTAATTCCTAAATTAAACTATTGAGGAATAGCAATGAATATCAACCTCACATTGATTGGCCAAGCGATTGCATTTGCGATTTTTGTCGCATTCTGCATGAAGTTTGTATGGCCACCACTAATCAATGCGATTAGTGAGCGTCAGCGTAAAATCGCTGATGGCTTAAACGCTGCTGAAAAAGCAAAAGCTGACCTTGCGGATGCGCAAGCACAAGTGAAAGCTGAATTAGACGCGGCTAAAGCACAAGCGGCTCAATTGATCGAACAAGCGAACCGTCGTGGTGCGCAATTGGTAGAAGAAGCGCGTACTCAAGCTGCGGCTGAAGGTGAGCGTATTCGTCAACAAGCGAAAGAAGCTGTTGATACTGAAATCAATGCTGCTCGCGAAGAATTACGTCAACAAGTTGCTGCTCTTGCAGTGACTGGCGCAGAAAAAATTCTGAACCAGCAAGTTGACGCAGAAGCTCACAATGCCATGCTGACTCAGCTGGCTGCTAAACTTTAAGAGAGGCGGATTATGGCTGAACTCTTGACGTTGGCACGCCCATACGCTAAAGCAGCATTTGCTTACGCTTCTGAGCAAAATGCAACTGACGCTTGGTCAAATGCATTGAACTTGCTCAGTGCTGCGGTGCAAGACGAAGCATTTTCAGCTTATCTAAATCGCCCTGAGCTTACTCCTGCTGAGCAGGTAAGTGTTTTCGCAAAAGTTTTAGGTGAAGACCAGACTGCAGCAGTGTCAAACTTTTTGACATTGCTTGCCGATAATGACCGTCTGGCACTTCTTCCTGAAATTTCAGAAGAATACGAACAGCTCAAATCACAGAATAACAATACTGTGGATGTAGTGATTGAATCTGCATTCCCATTGACTTCTGTACAAGAACAATTACTTGCGCATGCATTAGAGAAAAAATTCGAAGCTGCCGTAAATGTTTCTGTAGAAGTTAACCCAGCGTTAATCGCGGGTGTAGTTATTCGTGCAGGCGACCAAGTGATAGATGATTCTGCGCTTAACAAGCTTGAAAAAATGCGGACTCGTCTTCTTGCTTAACAGCTCGAAGACTGAACTTTAAAAAGATTGAGGTATAGCGCAATGCAACAACTGAATCCATCCGAGATCAGTGCGCTCATTAAACAGCGTATCGGCGATCTGGACACCAGCGCGACCGCTAAGAACGAAGGGACCATTGTTATGGTTTCCGACGGTATTGTGCGCATTCACGGCCTTGCTGATGCAATGTACGGTGAAATGATCGAATTCGACGGCGGCTTATTTGGTATGGCACTGAACCTAGAACAGGATTCAGTGGGTGCCGTTGTCTTAGGTAACTACTTAAGCCTTCAAGAAGGTCAAAAAGCTCGTTGCACAGGTCGTGTATTAGAAGTTCCGGTTGGTCCAGAACTTTTAGGCCGTGTAGTAGATGCTCTTGGTAACCCAATTGATGGTAAAGGCCCTATTGACGCAAAACTTACTGATGCTGTTGAAAAAGTAGCACCAGGCGTAATTTGGCGTCAATCAGTGGATCAACCTGTACAAACTGGTTATAAATCAGTAGATACAATGATCCCTGTTGGTCGTGGTCAACGTGAGTTGATCATCGGTGACCGTCAAACTGGTAAAACAGCTATGGCGATCGATGCGATCATCGCTCAGAAAAACTCTGGCATTAAATGTGTATACGTAGCAATTGGTCAAAAACAATCGACTATCGCTAACGTTGTGCGCAAGCTAGAAGAAACTGGCGCTATGGCGTACACAACTGTTGTAGCAGCTGCTGCAGCTGATCCTGCAGCGATGCAGTATCTTGCTCCGTATGCTGGTTGTACAATGGGTGAGTACTTCCGTGACCGCGGTGAAGACGCGCTTATCATTTATGATGACTTGTCTAAACAAGCTGTTGCTTACCGTCAAATTTCATTGCTTCTACGTCGTCCACCAGGTCGTGAAGCATATCCTGGTGACGTATTCTATCTACACTCACGTTTACTTGAACGTGCTTCACGTGTATCTGCTGACTACGTTGAGAAATTCACTAACGGTGAAGTTAAAGGCCAAACTGGTTCATTAACTGCATTACCGATTATTGAAACTCAAGCCGGTGACGTATCTGCATTCGTACCTACAAACGTAATTTCGATTACTGACGGTCAGATCTTCTTAGAAACATCATTATTCAACGCAGGTATTCGTCCTGCTGTGAACGCGGGTATCTCTGTATCACGTGTTGGTGGTTCTGCTCAGACTAAGATCATCAAAAAATTGTCAGGTGGTATCCGTACCGCTCTTGCGCAATACCGTGAATTAGCTGCGTTTGCTCAGTTCGCTTCTGACCTTGACGAAGCAACTCGTAAACAGCTTGAACATGGTCAACGTGTAACTGAGCTTATGAAGCAAAAACAATATGCTCCATACTCAATTGCTGACCAAGCTGTTTCAATTTATGCATCTAACGAAGGCTATATGGCTGACGTAGAAGTGAAGAAAATCGTTGCATTTGATGCTGCGTTGATCTCTTACTTCCGTTCAGAACATGCTGCGTTAATGCAAAAAATTGACGAGACTGGTGCTTACGATAAAGAAATCGAAGCAGCAATCAAAGCAGGTATTGAAAGCTTTAAAGCGACTCAAACTTACTAAGATTCAACGATGTTGAATCTGGTTCTGGTTTGGTTCACGGATCAACCTTCGAAAGCTCGAAAGGGCTTTCGAATACTAGGTTAAGCGTATGGCAAATTTAAAAGAAATTCGCGCCAAAGTAGCTAGTATCAAAAGCACGCAGAAAATTACTCGCGCGATGCAGATGGTAGCAGCTTCTAAGATGCGTCGTGCGCAAGAGCGCATGGCTCAAGGCCGTCCGTATGCCGAAAATATGCACCGTGTAATTGCTCATTTGGTACAAGCGAATCCTGAATACAAACACCGTTATATGGTTGAACGTCCTGTAAAGCGCGTTGGCTATATCATTGTTTCTTCAGATCGTGGCCTTGCTGGTGGTTTGAACATTAACTTGTTCAAAAAAGTGGTAAAACACGTACAGCAGCAACAAGAGCAGTCAATTGAAGTTCAATTTGCTTTAATTGGTCAAAAAGCGGTTTCGTTTTTTAAAAACTACGGCGGTAAAGTTCTTGGTGCAACTACAAACGTAGGTGATGCTCCGAGTCTTGAACAGTTAACTGGTTCTGTACAGGTGATGTTAGACGCGTTTGATAAAGGCGAGTTAGATCGTATTTATCTAGTGTCAAACGGCTTTGTCAACGCCATGACTCAAAACCAAAAAATCGAACAGCTTGTTCCTTTAGCAGCTGCTGAGGAAAGCGAAGGTCTAAACCGTCAATACGGTTGGGACTATATCTATGAACCAGAAGCTGAAGAGCTTTTAAATGGTTTATTGGTTCGTTACATTGAGTCTATGGTTTATCAAGGTGTGATTGAAAACATCGCATGTGAACAGTCTGCTCGTATGGTTGCAATGAAAGCTGCAACTGATAACGCGGGTGAATTGATCAAGAGCCTACAACTTATTTATAACAAGCTGCGTCAAGCCGCGATTACTCAGGAAATCTCTGAGATCGTTGGTGGTGCCGCTGCCGTTTAACATTATTAGTTTGAATTGAGGAGACAGCAATGAGTAGCGGTCGTATCATTCAGATCATCGGCGCGGTTATCGACGTCGAGTTTGAACGTAACAGCGTTCCTAAGATCTATGACGCTCTCCATGTTGATGGTACTGAAACTACATTAGAAGTTCAGCAGCAACTTGGTGATGGCGTAGTTCGTACTATTGCAATGGGTTCTACTGAAGGCCTTAAGCGTGGTCTTACTGTAACTAACACTGGCGCGCCTATCTCTGTACCTGTAGGTACTGCATGTTTAGGTCGTATCATGGACGTTCTTGGTCGCCCTATCGACGAAGCTGGTCCTGTTGGTACTGAAGCTCGTTTACCAATTCACCGTCAAGCGCCTTCTTATGCAGAACAAGCGGCTTCTACTGACCTTTTAGAAACTGGTATTAAAGTCATTGACTTACTTTGCCCGTTCGCTAAAGGTGGTAAAGTTGGTCTGTTCGGTGGTGCCGGTGTTGGTAAAACTGTAAACATGATGGAGTTGATCAACAACATCGCGAAAGCTCACTCAGGTTTATCTGTGTTTGCTGGTGTTGGTGAACGTACTCGTGAAGGTAACGACTTCTATCACGAAATGAAAGACTCTAACGTTCTAGACAAAGTAGCAATGGTCTACGGTCAGATGAATGAGCCACCAGGTAACCGTTTACGCGTAGCGTTGACTGGTTTGACTATGGCTGAGTACTTCCGTGACGAAAAAGACGAAAACGGTAAAGGCCGTGACGTTCTATTGTTCGTCGACAACATCTATCGTTATACACTAGCGGGTACTGAAGTATCAGCACTTCTAGGTCGTATGCCATCTGCAGTAGGTTACCAACCGACTCTTGCAGAAGAGATGGGTGTTCTTCAAGAACGTATTACGTCTACTAAGTCTGGTTCTATTACGTCAATCCAAGCGGTATACGTACCTGCCGATGACTTAACAGATCCATCGCCTGCTACTACCTTCGCTCACTTGGACGCGACTGTTGTATTGAGCCGTGACATCGCATCTTCTGGTATTTACCCAGCGATCGATCCACTTGACTCTACTTCACGTCAGTTAGATCCACTTGTAGTGGGTACTGAGCATTACGAAATCGCTCGTTCAGTTCAAAACGTTCTTCAACGTTACAAAGAATTGAAAGACATTATCGCAATTCTTGGTATGGACGAATTGGCAGAAGAAGACAAACTTACTGTATACCGTGCACGTAAGATCCAACGTTTCTTCTCTCAACCGTTCCACGTAGCTGAAGTGTTTACTGGTGCTCCTGGTAAACTTGTACCGCTTAAAGAAACAATTCGTGGCTTTAAAGGTCTTCTAGCTGGTGAATACGACCACATTCCAGAACAAGCGTTCTACATGGTTGGTGGTATTGACGAAGTTATTGCTAAAGCTGAGAAACTTTAATTAGTTACCTAATTTAGGAGATTCTCATGTCAACTATGCAATGTGACGTTGTAAGTGTTAAAGAGTCTTTGTACTCTGGCACTGTAACTATGCTAATTGCTAAAGGTGCTGGTGGTGAGTTGGGTATTATGCCTGGCCATGCGCCACTAGTAACTTTGCTCAAGCCGGGCGCAATCCGCGTTCTGCTTGAAAATGGTACAGAAGAATTAATCTATGTATCAGGTGGTGTACTAGAAGTTCAACCGCACGTTGTTACTGTACTTGCAGATACTGCAGTACGTGCTGACAACCTTGATGAAGCAGCAATTATTGAAGCTCGTAAACAAGCTGAACAATTGTTAGCAAATCAAAAGAGCGACTTGGACTCAGCTGCTGCTTTGGCTGCTCTTGCAGAAACTGCTGCTCAGTTGGAAACCATCCGCAAAATCAAAAACCGCGCTCAATAAGACGCTGTTCGAGATTGAAAGAGCCACCCGAAAGGGTGGTTTTTTTATGTTCAAATATACAACTTAAATCGAGATGGATATAATATTTAGCAAATAAATCTTGATATAAAAAATAAAATGAAACTCAATATTAAATTAACCAATGAAGATTTTTATGTATTTCAGGTGCTAAACGAAGAGCTTATTAATCCTGTTGTATATGACAAATTCGAAGTTAAGTTTCTCAGATTAGTGTTTAAATTTTTTATACTATTAATAGTCAGTCTCTTTATTTTTATTTTCTTCAAAAATGACTCTTCACTTTTGAATTACTTGATTTTGTTGGTCGCTCTTTTATTGGGATTGTTGCCCAAAGTAAACTCTATTTTTCAAAATATGTTTAAGATACGATATATCGATCAAATGGCTGAAAATTCGAAAATTCTTATTGGGGATAAAGAAATTGAGATTACAGAGAAAAATCTTATCGAAAGTACTGAGTATTACACTCAAATTTTTTCATGGAGTTTAGTATCAAATATTGAGAAAACGCAAACTCATTTAATTGTTTTCTTCGGTATGTGTATAGGGATTATTTTGCCCTTAGACCAAATTAATAATGACGTAGAAAAGATAATACAACAATATTGCCCAAATATTGAGTTCAAAGAACATAACTGGTAAGTAAATTTCATTTGATTGTCTTTGATGAATTTGAAGTGATTTATTTGTAATGAATAATTGAGAAATTTCTATTCTCCATAATATTCACATCAAATCTCTTATCAAAATTTTCCCCTAAATTTTTCAGCTCAGGCTTTATATCTATCACCTAAAGTTGAATATATTTTATTCAATACAATCTTTATAGTGATTAAATTCAATCAGCTAGCATTGCACCATGAACCTTATCGCCTATGAGCCGCATTTTTGGGAACTTTATCAAGACTTTGATCAATATTACTTGAGCATTGCGGTTGATCTCAGTTCTGTAGTGTCATGTTGGGATGTTGAACTCACCCATGAAGAAGTTCAACAATATGAACACCGTGGGCGCGTGAGTATTCAAGAACTGGCAAAATCGATGGTTGCTGCTGCCTATAAAGGTGATTTTGTTTCATTAGAAAGTCGTTTAGTGAAACCATATGAACGTCAGGCCATGCAATCGGCTTTTAAAAAATGGCAAGATAGCCAAAAAGCAGGTTAATGCTCGTTATTCATGCATGGGTAAAATTGAAAACTCACCGTGACTGATAATTTTAATTTTAAAAATTTGATCAAAGCCTTCATCCTGTGACGGAACTTGAAGCTTTCGATAGGTTGCACGCACGCCAACTTCTGGAATATGGGCTTTACCTTCACGAAAACTGTTGCGCTTTAAGGTGCTGTCCAAATCGGTTTCAAAATAATAAGCAATAACTTCAAACCCAGCATCAACTGCACGTTGGATATAGCGAGCACGAGCTTCCCGATTTGGGTTGGTATTATCAATCACCATTTTTGTTTTGGATGCCAAACCTGCTTCAAAGATCATATTTTCCCGATGTCGGGTTTTCAACATATCCAAATTAATACGTAAATGGCTATGATATAAATTCAACATGTAAAAGGTTGATTTGCCAGAGGCTTGAACGCCTGTAAAAATAATCAGCTGCATGGTGTCTGCAATGAAAGCATGGAATGAATAATAGGGTATTAAATCAGCAACGCAGTTTTGCTACAATCGCTGCAAAATAAATAAGAACAAGTTACAAAGGTCTGTATGCTCAAATTTTTTACCAGTTTATCGCTGTGTCTTTGTTGTGGTTTGCTCCTTGCATGCCAAAGCCAATACGTGACGACACCCAATCTTCCGACTGAAGCTGCACTTGTCGCTGAATCGGTTGATAATGGCATCAGTACGGAGCTTGAGATCCCATATTTGACTGCCTTTCGAAATCTGCGACAAGCCTATAATCACTGTATTGCGTTTACTGCGAACAATCGCTACGTCTATACCGACAATCGTTTAGAAGAGCATTTGGAGCAGGGGACTTTAATGGCACGGACTGAACATGGGGCGTATTTGCATAAAATGTTGGTCGAAAGTTTAGATCCACAGACGACACGTATTACCTTATTTTTGCCGAAGCAATATACCTTTGCCCAAGCACGTTTTAAACAAGATGTTCAGCGCGCACTTGGACAAGATAAAAACTGTAATACCTATGAATTTGCTCAATCCAACTAATTGAACTTTAAGACGCTTGTGAGTTTTCCTGCTCTGGGTGCTCTACACGTTTACCGCCCTCATAACTGGCAAATCGAGCTTGATCACGTTTGAAGACCGGTGCTGGTGTCGGCCAAGGCCAATCGCCAAAATGGGTCTCACGATAGCGTTTAAACGCGGCATCGAGTTCTTGAGTGGTATTGAGCACAAATGGACCGCGCATCGCCACGGGTTCATTAATCGGTTCACCTTCTAACCACAGAATCCGTGCTTCTAATCCGCCTGCTTTGAGATGGACGTCGGCATCTGATTGGAGTTCAACCAAATGCTTCATCTGAATGGTTTGACCTTCTATTTCTAATGTATTGCCCTGATAAAAATAAGCAAAACGGTTTGAGCTACTTGTTGTTGCGGGAATCACCAACTCTGCACCTGCTTGCATGGTGATTAAATAAATATTGACCTTATTTTCTGCGGCAGCCGCCCATGAGTGTGTCGGTCGGGAAATGGCATCGGTGGATTTGAACTGCCCTGAAATCACGCGAATATCCGATTTTTTTCCTTCACTATCGGTTTCAAAGACGTGAGGAATCTCTTCACGCCAAAACATTTTATAGTCGGCATCATGGGTTTTCTGTTCAGCCGATGAATTAAACCAAATTTGGAAAAGTTCAAAAGGATTGGCTTTATCTTCATGCAGTAGGGGGAACATTTCACAGTGTTCAACGCCATTGCCTGTGGACAGTCATTGCACATCACCAGCAGCATAGCGTCCGCCATTGCCTAATGAATCGAAATGATCGACATAGCCTTGTTCGACCAAGGTAATGGTTTCAAAGCCAGTATGTGGATGCTTTGGAAAACCTGGAACCACATCGCCATAGTACATATTGAATTCATCTTTCTCGGCGGCTGTTTTTGGCCCCATGTCTGTATTCGCAGCAGGAAAATGATCAATATTATGGGCAGTAAATAAGAAAGGATCTTTTAAATCTAAACGAAAGGTAATGGGTGTAATGTTATAAATCACAGCGTTTGACATAACTGTTCCATCATTGGCTTTATTATTAAGCATTAACCTAAAAGGAAAAACAGTCGTGTTCTATAGCGGAACTGTACGAAAAAAGCGTTAGCTCAAGGTCTAACGCTTTTTTGATTTAAAACAGGTGGAATGCAATGGAAATGCTAGATTTCGCTATTTATTCAGTTTCAGTGGGTGCAGTAGATGAGCTTTTTCCAGCTTGATCTTGGATCAACATACCTGCCAATTTCAGCATTTCAGCTTGAATATTGCCCATTTGATTTTGAATTTTCTGAAAATCAACTTTGCTTAAATCGACTTGTCCATTGAGAAAAGGTGAGGCCAATACTTGCTGATTCGCTGCCTGTAAATTGCTGCGAATATCATTAATTTCAGTGCTTTTTAGATTTAGATCATTCAATGCTTGATTGAAACCTTTGAGCTGCTGTTGCAGCTGGGTTGCCGCTTTTTGCAATTGGAGATGATCTTGGTTGCTGACTGCGGCTTCTAAATCGACCTGCGTTTGTTTGAGTTGTTCAACATAATTGCCGGCTTTAAGTTGCATATCCGCAACATCGCGAACGATATAAAACATATTGCCGCTTTTTAATTGGCTTTGATCTGTCGCCTGACTTTGTGTCGCAGATTGATCTTCGTTTGTTGATGTTGTTGCAGGGCGATCATTTTCTGCTGCGATTTCTTGTTCCTGTTGCGGTGCTGTGGCAGGTTCACAGCCAATCAGCACCAAAACACCACTAAAAATGGCAAAAGGGAGAAGGGCATTCTGCACAAGCTTTTTCATTCAATCATCACTATGTGTTAAGTCTATGCTTTGAATATAGGGGCAGAATGTGGATTAAAAATAGATTGTTGCAAAGCAATAACAAAATAATCGCTTGAACAAAAAAAAGAGGGCATTTGCCCACTTTTGATGTTTTGGTGGGTTTAACCCGCAATGATTTTGATAATGGCGTGGCTGACGGCATTCATTAAAATGTAGTCGCCATTCACTTTAATCCATTGTTGGTTTTTGCCTGGTTTAGATAATTTTTTGTATTTGGTGTGGTCTACTTTGTAGCTATGACCACGGTATTCAGAAGGTACTTTTTGTCCAGAACGCCAATCATGTGAAGGATTTACGGCTTTTTTCTTGTTCTGGCTTTGGTTTTTTACTGGTGTGTTTTGTTTAGTGTGCTGTTGAGCTTTCGTATTTTGATTATGCGCAGGTGCATGTTGTTGGCTATTTTGCGGTGCAGCCATTGCTGGAGCAGCAACAAGTGCTGTCGAAATAGATAAAACGATAGCTTTCATTAATGTATTCATAAGTTCACCTGTTTACTGCTGGATGTGATTTGATAAGACTCATCATAATGAGTATTTACAGGGAAACTTTGAACAATGTATATGTGAAATATTAAAATAATGGATAAACTATGTAAATTATCATTATGTGATAATTGATAACTATTGTTGTGATAATTTAAAATGATTAATCTCAGTTAAAATCACAATAATCTTAACTGAGAGATTGAGATATTGTCGAATTATTTGGCTAATTCAGCGTTAATGGCATCGACAATACGAGCATCATCTGCCTTGATGTCAGGTGCAAATCGTGCCACAACTTCGCCTTGTTTATTCACGAGGAATTTTTCAAAGTTCCAGAGCACTTCAGGCTTTGGATTTGGTGTTAATCCGTATTCGACTAAATCATCCCACCATGGGCCTTCACCAATGCGTTCAGGAATGGCTTGGGTTAAGGTTTGATAAAGTGGGTGTTTATCTGCGCCTGCAACAGAAATTTTTGCAAAAAGTGGGAAATCGACCTTGTAGTTGATCGAGCAAAATTCTTGAATTTCAGCTTCAGAACCAGGTTCTTGTTCTAAAAAGTTATTGGCAGGAAAGCCTAAGACTTCAAAGCCTTGCGACTTCTTCTCTGTATAGAGTTTTTCTAGGCCTTCATATTGCGGTGTTAGCCCACATTTAGAGGCTACATTGACCAATAATAAAACCTTGCCTTGGTATTGATTGAGTGTGGTGTCATCACCTTGGATCGTTTTTACTGGGATATCGTAAACTGAAGCTGACATATTCGTTCCTAATTGAAGTTGTGCCTTTCATCCTTGTTTTAAAGGGAAATCTGGTGAACAGCAAGCTTTTATCGATAGGCTTTTCGCATAATTTTTGTAGTAGTTTGCAGAATTCGAGCTAATGCTTGCTTGAGTGCTTTGTATTTAACTTGAGGCACGATGTTGGTTCGGGGTTTTTCCTGTATAGCGTTTAAAAAACTCAATAAAGCTTGAACTGTGTTGATAGCCCAATTCATAGCTGAGAGCTTTAATAGACTGACCAGCACGGAGTTGTTGAATGGCATAAATAATTTTTGCACGGTTTCGCCATTCAGAAAGGCTCATTTGCAGTTCGTTCTGACTCAGCCGCAATAACTGACGCTCACTCAAACCGACATTGGCTAAGCATCGTTGTAGGCTCAAACTAAAATGATCTACATCTGCAAGCTGCGCCAAGATCGGCTTTAAAACCGCATCATGGCTTTGCGGTAAATAATGTTGATGTTTGGGCGCAGTTTTTAACTGGTCGAATAAGACCTGTAGCAGGTGTCGATAGGGTGGTGTGGTATGTTGCTCTGTAGGAAAGGCCAAAATTTCTTGCACCAATAAACGAAAGAAAGGCTGGATACTAAACACTTCAGTCTGCTTGGGAAAATCTATGCAGAGATCTGGTGCCAGTCGGATTGCCACATAATGAATAGGTTGCTCATCAATTGCGACTGAGCAATGTTCTGTATGTGGAGGAATCCACACCCCATAACTAGCAGGTGAGAGATGGTGTTGCCCTTGTATCTCATATTCGAAAATACCATCGAGACAAAAATTAAAATCACCCCAAAGACAACTGTGCGGGTAGACCGTATCTAATGCTGTGTAATGTGCTTCAAAAAGTTCGATCTGTTGTTCAATTGGTGGTGATGTCATATAAGCCTAAGAGTCAATGTCGGAACTACAATATAAATGTCTGAAATCATGTATTTCAATTAAAACAGACATCACTCAAAATACCTAAACCAATCTTTGCACAATATCTTGAGGAGTCAGACATGTTGCTTCAAACGCGTTGGGCGAAATTTGCAATTTGTTTGCCTCTAATCGCAGTATTTATATGGTCGTTAAATATTACCGTCACCCGCTATGTGACTGATTATATTTCACCAGTCAGTATCAGTTTTTATCGATGGTTTATTGCATTTTTGATCCTGACCCCATTTATGCTCAAAACCGTTTGGCAGCAAAGACAGCTTATCGGGCAGCATTGGCAGCAATTGGCTGTGCTGAGTGCGTTTGGCATGGTGTTATATCAAGGCTTGGGTTATACCGCTGCGCATTATACGACTGCGACCAATATGGGCATCATCAATGCCTTTATCCCTGTGTTTACGATTGCCGTTGCATTTTTCTTAATTAAAGATGTGCCCAACCGCTATGCCATCCTAGGCTGTGCGATTTCATTTACGGGGCTATTGTTTGTCATTGCGCAAGGAGATTTCAGTCAATTACTGAATATGGGCGGACATTTCGGCGATATCCTCATGATTTTCGCAGTGTTCTTTTATGCCTTTTATGGGGTGTTTTTAAAAAAATGGCAATTGAAACTTCCGCTACTGTTGAGCTTATATGTACAAATTTTCTTTGCCGTTTTATATCACTTGCCATTCGTATTGTATTTAGGCATAGACGCGATTAATCCTGCCAATGCGCCAAGTGTATTTTATGCGGCAATTTTTCCATCATTGATTGCACCGTTGGTATGGATGTTGGCTGTACAACATCTCGGCCCGAATCGCACCAGTATTTTTATGAATTTGATGCCGGTATTTACCGCGATTATTGCCTATTTCTGGTTGGCTGAGCAGTGGATGTTTTATCATAGTGTCGGCACAGTGATGGCGATTACTGGGGTGATCTTGGCGCAGCGTAAGTAAAGCTAGTAAAAAATTGAAAATTTATGAGAATTTTTGATTAAAAAATAAACAAACAAGCTTATTTTTTATAGAGCAAATCTTTTGAAAATGGTTTTTTGAGTGTAAAACTGAATTAAAAAAACAAATTCTCGTCTTAAAAATCAATCAAAAATAGATACATATTTTGACTAAGTGGTTATAAAATCACAAATAAAGTGCTTATCAGTAGTTTTATTTATATAAAAAATATATTTGTTAAATTTAAAAAAATATTACATAATACTTTCATCGTAAATGATGAAGTAATTCTTAATAATTACTTGATATTTACCCAGAGATTGCAAGACCCTCTGGATGTGATTTTATACACATCCTTTTTTATGCTCAGCCATCCCTATATGGCTGAGCTTTTTTTTGCCTGTATTTTCCCGAAAGGCAGGTGTAGACAGGCATCCGAGCTTATGCGCGGATGATTTCACCTGTTTCAGCATCAATAATTTTGCTTGGTTCTTGGCTTAGGCCGAGATCACCATTTAAGTAATTTAGTTCATTGGCAAAATATTGATTGGCTTCTTGTAAGGAACGTGCAGGGGTTAATCCTGCAGGATTGGCACTGGTAGACACAATAAAGCCATTAAAAGCTTGGCATAAAGCCACACATAAAGAGTGGGTAGTCACACGGACTGCGACTTTTGGATGATTGCCTTTAATCCATGTTGGAATATGGTCGCCAGCCGGTAATAACCATGTAGTTGCACGTTCATTGGGTTTACGGTTGGTCCATGTCGCAATGACCTGCTGACGCATATCTTCTGTTAAACCTTGGAGCAGGTGTTCAACTTGAGCGACATTGGCCGCCAATAAAATCACACCTTTTTCAATGGGACGTTGTTTTAAATGCAAAATTTCGAGAAAGGCTTGCTCATTGTAGGGATCACAGCCCAATCCCCAAACAGCCTCTGTAGGATATGCGAGAACCTGACCTTTTTTAAGACAGGAAGCTGCTTCTGCAACAGAGGTGGTAATCATTTCTATAGACCTTATCTGATTCGACAAAGGACTATTGTGAACCTAATTTACCCATTCGACAACGTAGGTAGTGTCCGGCTTGTTGTGTGGCATAGCCCATTAACTCTAATTCCATCAGTTGACTGGTTAATGTCGCGGTATCAATTTTGAGTTGAATGGACAATTGATCAAGGCTTTGGCCGACCCAATCAAGCTGCCGATACAATGCAACTAAATGGTCCGGTATGGGTTCGGGGGGAGGTGTGTCCAATGTTGCTGTTTTTGGTGCGGCTATTTCGGTGGTTGTTAAGGTCTCGGCAGCCTGTGATTGCCACTGTGTGGCTAGTGCCAAGTCTTCAATAACCTGTTGTGGATGATCAATCAAAATTGCACCTTCTCGTATGAGTTGATGGCAACCTTGATGCGACTCACTATAAATATGGCCAGGAATGGCAAAAATAGATTTGCCTTGTTCGGCAGCACGTTGAGCTGTGATCAGTGAACCACTTTTTAATGCCGCCTCCGCCACGATGACACCAAGACTGAGCCCACTCACGATACGATTTCGATGTGGAAAATGGTGTTGCAATGGGGGAGTGTGTGGAAGAAACTCACTGATTACGGTTCCCCCATGTTGGATGATTTCTTGTCTTAAACGCTGATGTGCGGTCGGATAAGTTTGATCTAAACCTGTGCCCATCACGGCAATGGTTCTGTGGTGTTGTATGGCAGCGCGATGTGCCGCTTCATCAATTCCTTGTGCTAAACCGCTATTGATGTAGAACCCTTGCTCACTTAGATAATAAGCAAAATCATAAGCAATTTGCCGACCTTGGGGACTAGGTTTGCGGCTACCCACAATCGCAATTTGGGGTTGCATCAAGGCTTGGGCATTACCTTGCCCAAATAGAATCGGCGGCTTGTCGCTATAAGGTAAAAGCTGTTGAGGATAGTTCAGGTCTTCAGGAATCAGTACAAAGTCACTGTATTGTTCAATATCCTTGAGACATTTTTCAAAGCTAAGCTGTCCACTTGGACTATGAAATTCTTCAAAGCGCTTTAAATGATTTTTATGCAGTCCTAATTTTTGCCATGTGGTGATTTGATCAGGCTTAAGGGCGTAGTGTAGGGCAGGATAGTGCTGCTGAATTTTATAGAAACTACGAAGTGAGTGTTGCACCACAAACCACAGGCGAATGTAATCTAAATGCAAGTCAGTTAATGAGTTGAGCATAATGAGACCTTTGAATATGTCTTCTTTTTATGGTTTAAAATTATTAGTGATATTGTTGTTGGATAATAAAAAATGAGGCTGAAATACAGCCTCATTTTTATGGATTTGGTCTTAGTCATCCATCAGTGGTGGCTGAATCGTTGCACCTACTTTGATTGGTAATTCGCTTTCAAGTACATAAGCATAGCTTAGGTTATCAAACGTTTTGAATACCATAATGTTACCAATACGTTGTCCTGGAAGTTGAACACGTTCTTTGGTTTTTGGATCAGTCACGATTTCACCTTTTTGGTTCACGCTAAAGACTTGACCAGATTGAACGCCTTGCAAGCTACCACGGTCGATCGTCACCACACTGTGAACCGCTGCAGTACCAATCGAGCCCATGACACGAACAATACTACCGCCAGCAGTGACATTTTCTGCATTGGTTGGATAGAACAGTGTTGGCAGCATTGGGTCATATTCAGGAAGAACACGATCGCCACGACGAACTTCGGCATTATAAGTGTCGGTCAGTTCTAAAGTGGTAATGTCATTTTCACCACGAACGGCAACACCTGAAGCGACTTGAGTCAGTTCTAAACCTGCGTTGTATTTTTTGCCGTTTGCATCGGTAAAGATGTACGGTTCGCCTTCACGGTAAACAGCATATCGTTGACCGACTTGCATGCCTTGGCCGCGTGCATAAACTGTTTGGCCTTTGGCAGCTAATACACGTTGATCAGCTGTACCTAAAATGTAAGGTGTGCCTTCCACAGAATCAGCGGCAACAATCATGCTGCGCTCAAGCCATTGCTTAATATATTCCAATGGAATAACCGGAATCGCACTATTTAGGGATTCAACACGAACTTGTGGTTGAAGTTTAGTGCCACCTGTATAGCGACGAATGATACCTTCACAGCCATCACCTTCATCTTTACCGATGATTGGGCGG
Organism: Acinetobacter sp. YH16042; assembly: GCF_013417245.1. NCBI lineage: Bacteria > Pseudomonadati > Pseudomonadota > Gammaproteobacteria > Moraxellales > Moraxellaceae > Acinetobacter > Acinetobacter sp. YH16042. Next base: position 7,993 of record NZ_VPEJ01000006.1, on the reverse strand, counting down.
CCATTGTAGGTACACATGAGTAGGCGGTCACCTGGGAAAATCCAATGCGGATTTTTCACGTGTTTATTGCTCGCCCAGATTTCAGGCCAGCGCACAGGATTTTTTAAGAAACGCTTGGAAATATCCCACAACGTATCGCCTTTTTTCACCACATAAACTTGAGGCGCACCTGCCTTCAATGACGGTGGATTGACGTTACGAGCAGGGGCAGCTTCTGCAACACTGACCATTCCCATCCCCACACTTACACAGACTGTAAGTGCCAATAATTGTTTTTTAAACCCCAAGGCACTAAAAGTTGGCATGCCCTTCAAAACCTTTTTCATTATCATAATTCCTAAAATTATGTATGTAACTGCGTTATAATAACGATATTACACACAATTTTTTGATGAAGCATTCCTTCATTTTGTTTTTTGATCAATGGCATAAGTGAGGACGTCGTATGGCCTTATTACCTATTTTAAGTTTCCCCGATCCCCGTCTTCGTACCATTGCAAAACCAGTCGAAGAAGTTACTGATGAAATTCGTCAGTTAGCAGCCGACATGTTTGAAACTATGTATGAAGCACCGGGAATTGGCCTGGCAGCAACACAGGTAGATCACCATATTCAGCTGATAGTCATGGATTTATCTGAAGAAAAAGATCAACCCATGGTGTTTATTAACCCCAAAATTACGCCATTGACGCAAGAGACGCAGCCCTATGAAGAAGGCTGTTTATCAGTGCCTCAAATATACGATAAAGTTGAGCGCCCGTCACGTGTAAAAATTCAGGCAATTAACCTTGAAGGTCAATCATTTGAAGTGGAAGCGGACGGACTTCTCGCAGTTTGTATCCAACATGAAATGGATCACTTAAATGGTAAGTTGTTCGTCGACTATCTTTCACCTTTGAAACGTCAACGTGCACGTGACAAAGTGGAAAAATTGGTTCGCCAACGCCAAAAAGATAAAGTCGCAGTTAAACGTTAATTGATCGCGGTTAAAAAATACCTGAGACAAGCCCAATTTTGATTGGGCTTTGTTATACTTGGGTCAGACAAATGTTAGGGTTTGCCTGTATTGTTTCGTAGTGGAGTGCTGCTGTCCTTTGCAGCCGTTTTTTTGCAGATTGCTGTTTTTTTACAGCCATTATTGCCCAAGCAATATCAAGTTGCTCCGGTCTGCGAAACCATTACGCGTGCACTTTTACTTCCCAATGTTCATGCTGAACATACCGCACATTCACACCATTCATCTTCCGCTCACGCTGAGAAAGTTCAAGTCGATCATACTGCCCATGAACATGATACCAGTCATCAATGTCAGTATTGTACGGTCTATGGCAATTTGGTTTTGCCCCCTGAACTAGATGTGAAAGAAGTGCTTGATCGAATTCAAGTTCGTTTAATTGCTTTTCAAAAAGCTTTCAAGCATGTCTGGTTTGTTCTTCAACAACTCTTTTTACTTCCGCAAGGTCGAGCCCCACCACTCGCTGCATAAATCCGACGTTTTTTTTAACTTGGGTCGTTGAGGACTCAGGTACGCCTTTATTTATGTATTTTGTGAGATAAACATGGCTCAGCCTAAATTTTTTCTACAGCCTCTTGCGGCTGCAATTTGTGTTGCCTGCTATTCAACTTCTGTGATGGCTGACGAGATGTCCGTAGAGATGACGGAAACCAATGCCGTACAGACTTTGGCACCGATTGTGGTGACATCACATCAGGGGAATGATGCCAATGGCCTGATTGTTCGTGCCAATCCCAAACAGCCGATTCAACCGATACCTGCCAGTGATGGGGCCGATTATTTAAAAAGTATTGTAGGTTTTAGTGCAGTGAAAAGTGGCGCAGGAACCAATGGCGATGTCACCTTCCGTGGCATGTTTGGTTCACGCATTAAAATTTTAACCGATGGCACAGAAAATCTAGGGGCGTGTCCAAGTCGTATGGATTCGCCGACGTCTTATATTTCACCTGAAAGCTATGATCGTATTTCAGTGATTAAAGGACCTCAAACGGTTCAATATGCCAATACAGGTTCTGCTGCAACAGTCTTATTTGAACGCAAACCTGAACAATTCGATGCTGATAAAAACTACCGTGGTCAAGTCAGTGTGATGATCGGCTCTTATGGTCGTTTAGATCATAATGTCGAGGCGGCCATGGGGGATGAGCATAAATATGTCCGTTTAAATGCTAGCCGTTCTGTTGCAGACAGCTACCAAGATGGAGATGGTAATACTGTGCCGTCAGACTGGGAGCGTTGGAATACAGATTTGGCACTCGGTTGGACGCCAAACGAAGATACATGGGTAGAACTTACTGGAGGTAAAGCCGATGGTGAGGCGGTGTACGCGGGCCGAATGATGGATGGTTCACAATTTGCCCGCGAAAGCTTGGGGCTTCGAGTCGAGAAAAAGAATGTCACTGAGGTGATTAAGAAAATTGAAGCACAAGTGAACTATAGCTTTAATGATCATGTCATGGATAACTATAGTTTACGTCCTGAACCAATGATGAAAATGGCGACTAATGTTGCTCGTAAAACATTAAACGCTCGTATGGCCGTAACCCATGAATGGGATAGTCTTCAATTTATTACGGGTATCGACAGCCAAAATAACCAACATAGTATTCGTAAAACAGATTCAAAAAATCATATTGTTTATCAAGACCAGCCACGTATGACAGACATGAAATATCAGTCTTATGGTGGTTTTGGTGAATTAACCTATCATTTTGATGATCAAAACAGTTTGGTTTCAGGTGTTCGGTTTGATCAAGTCGATGTGAAAGATGAACGACAAGATTCAATTGATCAAGGTTATAACCGTAAATTGGATAAAACCTTAACAAGTGGCTTTATCCGTTTTGAAAATACACATCCTGAACATGATGATGGTAAAACCTATATTGGTTTAGGCTATGTAGAACGTATGCCAGATTATTGGGAATTATTTAGCCCAAAATCAGGAAATGGTGATATCAATACATTCAATCATATTGATACGGAAAAAACGCTTCAGTTAGATATGGGCTATCAACATCAACATGGTGCTTTGAATTCTTGGGTGTCGGCTTATGCTGGTTTGGTGAATGATTATATTTTAACGAGTTATAAGCCTGGAACAGGAATGATGAAGGGTATGGAAGCGCATAGTCGAAATATCGATGCAACCATTGCAGGTGCAGAAGCTGGGATTGGCTATCAATTTACAGATGCGATCCAAGCAGATGTCAGCGCAATGTATGCGTGGGGGGAAAACACCACGGATAATACGCCATTACCACAAATCTCACCTTTAGAAGCACGGATCAACTTACGTTATATCCAAGATAATTATACTTTGGGAGCGTTTTGGCGTGTGGTTGATGGACAAAATCGTATCAGTGCGCACCAAGGCAATATCGTGGGCTATGACCTGAAAGAAAGTGCAGGTTTTGGCACACTGTCTTTAAATGGTACTTATCATATTAATGAGGGTGTAGATGTATCTGTGGGTGTGGATAATCTCCTGAATAAAACCTATACCGAACATTTGAATAAACTAGGTGATGCAGGGACAGGTTTAGCGACCGATCAACAGTTTAATAATATTGGTCGCAATTATTGGGCACGTATTTCGATGAAATTCTAAATCTTGATATTTGTCATCCAAAAAGCAGAGCGATCGCTCTGCTTTTTTTATTGGTGCATACTCGCCAGTTGTTTGGCCTTACTTTGATACAGTGCTAAACCGAGTTTTTGAATCGCACGGCCTTTTTGCTGTAATTTTTGATTTAAACTCGGAACATGCTTAGCACCTGAATATAGGACGAGATTTCTAGCCAATAAATAATAGGCAAACCATGCGGCGGACTGGGGTTTGAGCCCTAATTTATGCATGCGTTTTTTGCCAATAAAAAATTGTGTCAACTCCAGATGTTGTCGATAAGCCAGTTTTTGCTGAAATGGTTGGAGGTATTTGTATTGTCTTTCAAAGGGTTCTTTAGAGAGACTGGCGCCGAGAGCCATACTGCTTGCATCGGATTGGGGGTGTACAAATTGCATCCAATACAGCAGTTTCCAACCGTCAGATTCTTTTTCAATTAACCATTTTTCATCAATACCCATTAACCAACCCACATATCGCCAAAAATGTAAAAAGCTTTCAGTTTCTTGTTTTGATGGAAAAATTCCTAAAGCGCGAATGCCCAAAAGTACCACACTGCTAAAGGCAAGATTGGTCATCGCCAAGTCAAATTGATTCATCGGCGCCCCCCACGTTGTAAAATCCCAGTCTTTGCCTTTTTGGAGTTGATGCCGTACCAAAGCATGAATAAAACGCACATAAATTGTCGATGTAAATCCCGCATACAAACGTTCGAGTCCGCGTTCTTCAGTGATATCTACCCACCATTTTGTGGTTTCAGCCAGACGTGTACCTGCTTGTTTATTTAAAGCACCGGTCAGCATGAGCGGCTGATTGAAACCGGGGAAGAGATAACCCACCATGAGTGAAAGATCTCGCAATATAAAGCCATTGTTAATCCCTAGGCGATGGGTGAATTCAAGGGCTTGCTGTATTTTTTCTGGCTCTAACCAAGGCGGTGTTTGTTCAACATGCTTAAAAAAATGCTCGAGCTCAGGAATAGGAAAGGGGAGCTGCTCGACACCTTTAAATAAGGCGATTTCAAAATATTCACGATGCTGTTTAGGGTTCTGCATCATCCACGTGAGCACTTTTTCCATCTGTGGATCACCACATTGCAAGGCTTTATTGAGGGCAAGATATTGAGCGTAATTTGGCTGTGCAGCCTGACCCGTCAAATGAGACAACAGAAAACTCAGTAGATTAGATTGCTGCGTGGCCTGAAATGAAGCCAGTCGGGTATTGAAGTGAGTGGTCATGTTTTGATCTTCAATGTTATTGTTGCATACCACACTAATATGAATATTTATTCGCATTCAATTCGCATAACACTATCGCATTGGAGAGCAATAGAATGAGAAAAAGACCACAACAACAACGCGCGAAAATGATTGTGGAAAGCATTTTGCAAGCAGCGCAGTTGTGTATTGCAGAACAAGGTTTACTGGAGCTGACGACGCCCAAAATTGCGGAAAAATCTGGTGTGAGCGTTGGATCGATTTATCAATATTTTGAAAATAAAGAACAAATCGTAGAAGAGTTACTGCTCAGAAAATCAGAACAATTGGGGTTAGCACTAAAAAATATAGTCGTGGAGCAAGAGCAGCACAGTATTTATGAGGTGATCCCTCTTTGTATTCAGTTTGGCTTTGATATGTTGAAAGCTGATCGTGGCTTCTTCATTGAGATCTTAAAACATTGGCATCAATACAGTCATTCAGATGCCTCTCAGGTTTTGGAAAAGCATTTTTTTGAAGTTGGGATGTATTTATTTAATCGCTATTATTCACATTGGAACTTTGAAACGCTGAAACATCGCTCTTTTGTGATCATTAATAGTACCTTATTTACCATGATGCGCTATGTGAGCAATAATAGTTTTTTAATTACAGAACAGCAGATTAAAGTAGAATTATCGAAGATGATTTTGGCGTATTTAGATAGTGAATAACACTGAAAAAAATAAATTTGTCTATTAAAGAATCTATTTAATTCAGATCCAAGATATGTGAAGATAGATCGATAATAAATCAATAACTTAAGATAATAAATCAGGAACATCATGATGGTTTCTTTGAGCTTGCAGCAACTGTCCAAATCTTTTGCGGGAAAACGTATATTTTCAAATTTAAATTTAGAGTTAAGCGAATTCGGAATTGTCGCTGTTGTTGCTGAGAATGGAGTAGGGAAGTCCACCTTACTTGCGATGATTGCGGGGATGTTGGATTTCGATACAGGCAATATTTTGATTAATGATCAGCAATATGTCCCTCACAACAATCAATACAAGAAACTTGTGGCCTATGTGCCAGATAAAAGCCCTATTTATGATTTTTTACAAGGGCAGGAGTTTCTGAATTTAATGTGTGATATTCGAGGGATAGCGCATGAGCAGTATCAAATCTTCATTGAAAAATTTAAATTAGAACACTATTTAGCCACGCCTTTTGCTGACATGTCTTTTGGCACAACCAAAAAGTTTTTATTGGTTGCAGCCTTAATGACTTCGGCACCTTTACTGATTTTGGATGAACCGAGCAATGGCTTAGATCAAAATGCCTTGGCTGAATTAACAAGTATACTTTTACAGCAGAGTCAATCGAAATTGATTCTATTGTCTTGCCATGATCCAGTATTTAGAGACAGTCTTGCAGCAAAAATCATCGAGCTAGATCGGCTAAAGTCCAATGAGCAGGCGGCATGAATAAACAAAGACATGTTGGGCAGCGAACAATCATAAAAACGCTTTTGAAATATCGATGGACATTTTATGTCAAGACCACAGCAGACGCAGTTGCACGGCAAAAGCATTTACTTATTTTGGTCGCATTAATTCTCGGGCCAATGCTATTCGGACTGCTCTTATCATTAGTGCAGCCCATGATTGATTTGGTTTATTGCAAATCATTAATCACAAATCTGTTTCTTTGGACTGGCTTTCTTGCCTTAAATGTATTTTGGTGTGCGATACAGCGTAAAGCTTTGAGTGGTGGGGAAGGGTATCGCTATCTAGCGCTATTGCCCATCACGCTTAAAAGTCGCTTTGCCGTGGAAATCAAATTGTTAGGCAGTTTAAGCTTTTTTTTGATACTGCCATTTGTTTTAGCGCTTCTATATGTTTGGGTTGAGTATGAACTTTTGGCTTCCATTGGTATTAGTGTATTGATGCTTCTTTGGATCTTTAATTTATTAATCATACAAATCCTGTTTTTACAACAGAATCAATATTTCGGCTTAGTCTGCCTTTTGACATATTTGCCCATTTTGAGCCTAGCGATATTGGAAGCTCAACTCGTTGCGGTGTTGTTATCTACTTTCATCTGTATGGCGGCAATAAAATTCTGGCTGCTCGGTAGGAAATCAAAACCAATAAAGCTGCAAGTACCTAGCGTATTTGTGATACAGAAATATAGCCCACTCTGGCTCAATCAAAATAAACTAATTATTCGTCAGGCATTTCATAAAAGATTTCTAACCCACCGTATTGTCAGTATCGGTATTTCGGTTACAGCGGTTGTGATTTTGTATTGGTTCGCCACACAGGCGGATACTTGGAACATCATGAGTCTTGATTTCACTGCTTCACAATTATTCCAATTGATGTGTGCTATCTATATTGCACTGAGTTTATTCAATCTAGGTGTGATCAAAATGGACTTAAAATCAAATTTTGAATATGCAGAGCGATTCTGGATCATTCAAGGGTTCACACGATGGCAGCTCAGAAAATACGAATACTGCGTTTTATTGATAATGGGTTTAATGATGAGTGTGCCAGTTTTGCTGTGGCTACTGCTGAAAGGTGGATTCGTTGATGTGCTATTGATGGCGACATTATTTTGTATCGCCATTCCATTTATTCAATGGTTGTATAGAAAACCTGAAGAAGTGCACGGTGTTATGCCAATTTTAATGTTTATCATATGGGTGCCTGTGGCGTATTGCATGCTTTCTGTACGCTAAAAACACTTTTTTAAGTAAAAAACGCTGATTTAGTAGAATAAATAAACAAACGTAATGAAAAATTAAAAATAAATGGAAAAGGGTGTTGCAACGGTCCTGAAATGCTGTAGAATGCACATCCATCGGCGGTGATGAAGATTAAAACTTCTGATAAAACAGTAACTTAGCATGAAATGCTTGAGTTAGGTTTTAGAAAGGAAGTTTAAAAATAATTTTCATTACTGGTTGACTTTCTAGAGATAGAGAGTAATATAGCCGACCTAGCTTGCTACTGACGAAGTAGCAAGAAGATCATTAAGAGATTATGAAGAACAACTTGTGTGGATTTTTACTGATTGATCGATCGAAATTATTTTCATTGATTGATGGTAGAAATTACTCGAAGTTTATTTGAGCAAATTTTTGTCAGT